>CALQJO020000008.1 GCA_943330915.2 Rhodoferax sp. OV413
ATGGGTGCGACCATGAACCGCCTTCAATACGCTGCCGACAACCTGGCCAACATCTCCGCTAACGCCACCGAGTCACGCGGTCGCATTCTGGACACTGACTACGCCGCAGAAACAACCGAACTGGCACGGACGCAGATCATTTCCCAGGCCGGTACCGCCATGCTCGCGCAGGCTAACCAGATGAAGCAGACCGTTTTGTCACTGCTGAAGTAAGTTTGACAAAGTTCTCTGAGCATTGCTCAGAGAACTTTTTTATCACCCACGTCGGCCTCGGCCGCCCCCTCGTCCAAGTCAAAAACAAACGCAGTGCGAAATTCACGGCACTGTGTCGTCAGATGCTCTTGTTGTTCAGTCTGCTCAGGCAACCAACACGCCAGACACGCCAGGTTCAGCACCGGCAAATCTCTCATTAAAGCAAATAACAAGGTCCAGGTTTCTGCGGCGATTGTGGTGGCGTCTTTCACAATCAACACCGCGGCGGTGGTGTCGTAACTGATTTTCCGGGTAGCGTCGCGTAAGGGCGTTGTTTCAAGACGAGGGTTCAATAATTCAACAATGTCCGTGTCTGTGTTCAACATCAGTACGTCGCGGTTTGCTGACTCCAGCAGGCTGATCAATCTGTCAAGATAATAGTCGCGCAACCAACTGCTGCCGAACCTGGCGTGATACAAGCCGCTTTGACGATTGATACTGTCGGCCAGCGTTAAGAACAACGGTGTGTGTGCCGGTAACAGCCCGTGAGTCAACGCGGCGATATCAATATCGGTGTCATGATCCGGTGGAAGATCTGCCATGGTGTTAAGTTTCCTCAGTGATGGGGGTACCATTTTCATCAAAACGCATATTCTCGGGCACGACAGGGCGCGGCCTCTGTAGTGGTTGTCCCAGTGCCAATGCCGTGCCCATGTTGAAGATGTAGGCAATCACCTCAGCTACGGTGTGATACAGGCCCTCGGGAATCATATCGTCGAGCTTGGTGCTGAAATACAGAGCGCGGGCCAGTTCAGGTGATTCAAAAATAGGGACCTGATGCTGCTGCGCCCGTTCGCGGATACGCGCCGCGGTCAGGTCCATGCCCTTGGCGACCACGCGCGGCGCTTCACTGCTGCCGGGGGTGTAAGACAAGGCAACCGCAAAGTGTGTGGGGTTAGTAATGACCACATCAGCATGCTCGATGGCGGCCATCATACGATTCATGGCAATTTCACGCTGACGCTGGCGCAGACGCGCCTTCACTTCAGGCTGGCCTTCACTTTCTTTCATTTCGTCCTTGATGTCCTGCATGCTCATCTTCAATTTTTTAGTATGTTGAAAATACTGCCAGGGCATGTCCAACAAGGCGATGAGAAACAAGGAAGCCGTGATCAGCAGCGTGGCGGTGAGCAATATGCTGCCTGCCGAATTCATCGCCTGCTGCACCGGCAACACACTGAGCGCACCCAGTGCATTGACGTAGAAGTATAAAACCAGACCAGTCACTACGCTGATCAACATGGTTTTTAAAATATTTTTGACCAGTTCAAACAACGCATGACCGCCAAACATGCGTTTTAAACCGTTCAGCGGATTCATGCGCGACAGTTTGGGTTGTGCGGCTTTGATGCTGAAACCGATGCCACCAAACAAACTGGTCCCCACAATCACACCCAATAACAACAAGGAACAAACCAGCCCCACCAAGGGCAGCACAATGCCCACCGACCCGGCGATTTTGTCCACCATCAGACCGGAATCGCGGATCACCGCCGCATCAATCGTAAAATTGTACTGATACAGGCGTTTGAAGGTTTCCATGGCGGCGCTTGAAATGATCACCAACAAGGCAGCAAACCCAAATAAAGTCACCGCCACTGAAAAGTCCTGCGACCGCAGAACCTGCCCCTCGTCGCTGGCTTTTTCCAGGCGTTTTTCGGTGGGTTCTTCGGTTTTGCTTTGACTGTCGTCAGAATTTTCAGCCACGGCGTCAGACCCCCGGGAATAATTGTAGTGTCGCTAATGCCTGCGTCCACAGCCTTTGTATGGCATACACCATAGCCGTGATATTCACATTAAACGCCAGCAACCCCACCAGCAGAATGGCAGGAAAACCCACCGCGATGATGTTCAGCGCAGGCGCAGAACGTGTCATCACCCCCAGCGCGATGTTGAGCAGCAACAGCGACACCATCATCGACAGCGCGAGATTCATCGCGCCCAGAAAGATAAACGGAAACCAGCCAAACATGATCGCCAGCCAGTCCGCAAACGGCGGCAGCGAGCCGATCGGAATGCTGTCAAAACTCTGAAATAACAGTTGAATGACCACCAGATGGCCACCCAGGGTGAGAAAAATGAAGGTGGACAAAATGACCATAAACTGAGAAATCAGCGGTACGTTACCCAGATTCGGGTCGACCATACTGGCAAAACCCAGACCCATGGCATTGGAAATCGCCTCGCCCCCCACCACAATGGCCGCGTTCACTATCTGCAACAAAAAGCCCATACACGCGCCAATAAACACTTGTGTTGCAATCTGCCAGAGCCCATCGGCACTGAGCGGGTCAATGGTTGGAATAGTCTGGTTGTCATAGATAAAAAATGTCAGCACTACCGCGACCATCAGGCGGATTCTGATATTGATGACATCCATGGAGAACAGGGGGGCGGTAATCATAAACGCAGAGATACGAATCATGGGCCACAAAAACAGCGTGAGCATGGCCACCAGTTCATCAATGCCGTCTATTTCGGTCACTGCAACATTACCGGAATCAGTAGAAAGATACGCTCGATATAGTCGATAAACAGCGTGATTTGCCAATTACCGATCAACAACAATGCCACCACAATAAAAATGAGTTTGGGTACAAAACTCAAGGTCATCTCCTGGATGGATGTAGCGGCCTGCACAATACCAATCACCACACCCGCCAGCAGAATTCCGGCCAGTAGAGGCCCTGCCAACAGAACGGAAATCCAAAGTGCCTCACGTCCCATCACTATGACATCGCTGATCGTCATCTAAACCCCCATAAAACTGGCGGTCAGCGATTGCATGACCAGAAGCCAACCGTCTGCCAACACAAACAGCATCAGTTTAAACGGCATGGATATCATCATCGGTGACAGCATCATCATACCCATCGACATCAGCACGCTGGCCACCACCAGATCAATGATCACAAACGGAATGTAGATCATAAACCCGATGGTAAACGCCGTTTTCAGTTCAGAGGTCATAAAGGCTGGAATCAGCACCGACAACGGCACTTCCTCATACGGGGTTGCCATGTCCACCGCCGCGATATCCATAAAGGCGCTCATGTCATCTTCGCGGGTTTGCAGAATCATAAACTCGCGCATGGGAATGATGGCTGCATCAAAGGCATCGTTTGCGCTGATATCAGTGTTGATGTAGGGAATGATGGCATCGTCATACACCTGCTGAAAAACCGGCGCCATAATAAACAAGGTCAGAAATAAAGCGATGCCCACCAGCACCTGATTCGGAGGCGTCTGCGCGGTGCCAATGGCTTGTCGTAGCAGGGACAACACAATAATGATGCGTACAAATGACGTCATCATGATCAGCAGTGAGGGGATCAGTGTCAGCACCGACATCAGCAGCAGCACCTGCAGCGTCAGACTGTACTCTGCATCACCATCCGCCGTGTCGGTCACATTAAATACCGGCAATCCGCTTTGCGCCCACACCTGCGAGGCCGGTAGCAACACACCTACTGACAGCAGTATCAGTAGCAGAAATTTCAACATTCGACCGGCTGAACTGTCACTCCGTCCAGGACTCAATAACCGTTGTACTTTCATGAGAGATCGCCAGCAAGATGGTTTTATTTCGGGCCTTGACCAGCATCAGACGCTGGCGATATCCCACGGTAATCTGCGATTCAATACTGAGATCGCTGGTGCCACGATACAAAAACTTATTCTTGTATTTGTTGAGTGCGTAAAAAAAACCAGCCATCAACAGGGCGACAAGCAGTACTGCAAACAGTGACTCAATGCCGGGTGACTCCATAACAAGAAATTTCCGCTGTGGTGAATAAATGTGTCAGATGTTTTTGATGCGCTCGGCGGCAGGAATCACCTGTGTCAACCTAACGCCATATCTCTCGTTGACCAGCACAACTTCGCCCTGGGCAACCAGCGTGTTGTTCACCAACAGGTCAAGTGGTTCACCTGCAAGGCGGTCCAATTCTACAACAGAGCCTTGGGTCAGGCGCATCAGATCTTTAATTTTCAGCGAGGTTCTGCCCACTTCCACCGAAATGGTGATGGCAATGTTATTCAAGACATCAGAATTGATGCTGGAACGGTTAAATGCATCGGCGCCGCCGGTCAGCAGATTCGCGCTTGCACCGCCCAGTAATACATCATCTTTCTTTTGATCGTCATTCATAGTGGTCTCACAAAGTGGAGTTAGGTATCTGAACAAATTTTTTGATCTGGATGGCGGCGTTGTTGCCAAGACTGCCGACCTCAGCCGTGAAGACCCGCGCGCCGGATATTTCAACGGATGCAAATTCAGGTTTGTTAAAATAGAGGATGTCACCCACCGCCATGTGCTGCAGGTCTTTTAAGGTTGACTGTATCTGTGAAAGATTGACCACCAATTCAAGCTTTGCGTGACCGCAGGCATCGCGCATTTCATCGCGCCATTGGTTGGCTTTAGCGTCATTGTCTTCGGATGTCTGGATGCGACTGCGCAGCAGATCTCTGATTGGCTTTAAGGAAATGAAGGGCGTCACCACGCTGATGGTGCCTTCTGTGTTGGCATCCAGCGCCAGCACAAACCGGCTGACAATCACCAGGTCGTTGTCATCGGCGATCTGCGCAAACTGCGGGTTAATCTCAGATGCGGTTTCGACAAAGTCCAGTGAAATGATCGGTGACCATGCCTCTTTAAGAGAGCCAAAAATGATATTCAGCATGATACGAATGATGGATGTTTCGGTCGGCGTAAACATCCTGCCCGAATGCAACGGTGTATTGCCCTTACCCATGCCGCCAAAAAAATTATCCAGCGATGAAAAGATCACCACTGGATCAATGACGATGAGCGAGTAGCCGCGCAGCGGCTCAAACTTGACAGTATTGACCGACAGCGGCGCCTGCAGGGTTGACAGAAACGCCCCATACTTTTCGATTCTTACCCGCTCGATACTGATCTTGGGCGTGGTGCGCAGAACATCCATCAGCCCCACACGCAGTTGCCGGGTAAACCGTTCATTGATCATGTCGATGGCTGACTCGTTAAAGCCCAGCGATGTGTCCTCGGTTGCAAGGTCATGCAGCACAACCTGCAGGCTGTCATCGTCTTGGCCACTGCTTTCCTGCAGCGCCATGAGTTCTTCAGGGCTTAGCTTTCCGCTTGTGTAATTCATATCTTACCCAGCTATCGTCGAAATTATGTGTCTGACTACTGAATCAGGAATTCTGTGAAGTAAACCGATTCCACTCCACCAAAGTCTTCAAATTGTTCAAGCACCGCGTTGATGCTGATGCGCATCTCTTCACCGATCTCTAATCTGAAATTTTCTCGGGTCAGATTTTCTTCTGGTGTATTGGCCAGCACGGTCAACAAAGCTGAACGTATTGCCAGCTCATGCTTCACAATGTTGTCCACGACCATCTGGTCGTAGTGGGTCATTATCGCAACGGTCACCTGCATGACACGGCGCGACCCGCTCAGGTTCGCGGTCAGTGGTCTTTGCATCTCGTAATACAGCGTCGCCAGGCGTGACGGTGACGGGGTCACCATTAACTGTGGCGCCAATGGTTCTGCTGCTGCGGGGTCAACCGGCTCACCGGCGGCCTGTGACACCGCATCCGGATTCTCCAGTTCTGCCAACTCTGCCTCAAGGGCATCATCAGACATGCCGCCGGTTAACATCAATGTTGCAAACACAGCACCAACGGCAACCACCAAAATGACCAGAATGCCGATAATGATCGGAATGATGGGCAGTTTCTTTTTGACGTCGTCACTGCTACTGCTTTTGTCGTCAGCCATTTTATCTCTCCATTACCCTGTTATACGTAGGTATCCAGCGCCCCGGTATCGGAGGCGCTTTTTGCATTTTTGACCACATCACTGCTCTGTGAATTCAAGCCTGATGTCTGCGAATTGTTTCGATTACCGTTGGACGAAGAGTCGCGTGACTGCTGCGCATCCGGCCCACTGCGATCCTTCTGAATGTTCAATTCAAACGTCCCACTCTGGCCAAGTGCATCGCGCAGTGCCTGACTGTTATCTTTGAGCATACGCACCACTTCGTCGCTCTGTACAAGCAAATTCACCGTGACCGTTTGGTTATTATCAATGATCTCTGCTTCTATGCTACCCATATTTTCCGGGGACAACAGGATACGCAGGCTGGTTTGCCCGGCAACGCTGCGGTCCAGTAACGAACTTTGAATCACCGACCCGAATTGCTTGCCGAGGTCGTCAACATGCATCCATCGGTCTGGAGCGCGGTTGACGTTCGCAGCGGCCTGAGCCGGCAGCGCGACAGGATTCAAGGCTATCGGTTGGCCTGGCGAGGAAACCAAGGCGCCACTGGATTCTGGCAAGGACAACGGGGCCACCGCCGCGCTGTCCAACATGTTCAACGCGGGCAGTGCCGGCTGAGTCATTTTTAAAGGCGCGCCGGCCACGGGCAAGCCTTTGCCGGCATTGCTCAGCCATGATTCTGTCATCAGGCGTCGTTCAACGGACTCAACCATCTCAGCACGGCCCACGGGCTCGGTCTGCATGACTGGTCGTGTCAACTTTGAGACTTGCACACCCGGCGCTCCAACGGGCAGCGGGGCTTTGACCTGGGACAACGTGCTTGCGAGCGTGCTCATTCTGGCGGGGTTGGCAAGCCATGCCTCAGTACTTTGACGACGTTCCACAGCGTTGATGACTTGCTCTTGAGCAGGCTGCACGTTCTGGCCAGCCGGTTGATCAGGATTGATCACCTGACCCTGCGGAATCACCGTGGTTTGTGACGTTACTGGGGTTTGTAACGTTACTGGGGTTTGTAACGTTGCTGGGGCTTGTACCGCTGGAGTGACCAGGGGCGTTGTTGATTGCAGCGCCTGCGCAGCGCTTGTTAACGGCGACGCTGGTGGCATCTGAGCGGCTGTCGCTGCGCGCTCAGGCTGGGGCGCTTGTGCTGAAGGTTCAAACTCAGTGGCTTGTGGTGCCTGCTCAAACTCAGCGGGTTGTGGTTGCTGTTCAAAGCGAGGCACTGCTGGTGTCTGACGCGACTGCAGCGCCTGCGCAGCGCTAGTTATCGGCGGCGCCGGTGGCATCTGAGTGGCTATCGCTGCGCGCACAGGCTGCGGAACTTGTGCCGCACGCACAGGCTGCGGAACTTGTGCCGCACGCACAGGCTGGGGCGCTTGTGCTGAAGGTTCAAACTCAGTGGCTTGTGGTGCCTGCTCAAACTCAGCAACGTGTGGTTGCTGTTCAAAGCGAGGCACTGATGGTGACTGACGCGACTGCAGCGCCTGCGCAGCGCTTGCTATCGGCGACGCCGGTGGCATCTGCGTGGCTATCGCTGCGCGCCCAGGCTGCGGAACTTGTGCCGCACGCACAGGCTGAGGCGCTTGTGCTGAAGGTTCAAACGCAGTGGCTTGTGATGCCTGATCAAACTCAGCGGGTTGTGGTTCCTGTTCAAAGCTAGGCACTGGTGGTGCCTGGCGCGATTGCAGCGCCTGCGCTATCTGGCTGCTGGCTGCTGGTATGCCGACGACAGGTATGCCAACGACTGGTGTGTCGGCATCAGCCGCCACACGCGGTGCAGGAGTCTTGCCGAAGCTGGCCAGCGCGGCATGAGTTCCCAGGGTTTTGCCCGCTGCTCCCAGCCACTCCTCGGTAGTCTGACGGCGTGATACAAACGGCTGCTCACCAAATGGCTGCTCAATGGCCACCGCCGGCGGCGAATTCAGGGCGGCAGATTGACTGACCGTGGCCTGCGCAGGGATACCCGGATTGGCACCTGTCACATCAACGGCCGCAAGGTCAGCAGGTGCGGTGAACGGGTCGCTGAGCGCCACGTGGGATGTGATCACAGAGCGTCCGTTTAACAACTGCAAGGTTCTGAATGCGGGGACCGGCTCACTTGCCGCGGATTGCTGAAGCGACAGGACCCCTGGGTCTGACACCAGGAACGCCTCACTCGAATCTGGCACGATCATGCCACTTTTGTTTAAAGTGGCAATCGTTGCGGCAAGCTGCGGGTCGTCGATCTGCTGCAGGGCGGCCTCGAAATATGTTTCAAATGGCGAGGTATCGCTGCCCTCGCGCAGAACCTGTTGGCTCACAACGTCTGCAACGGAGATCTTGCTAAGGATGGCAGCGATGTTGAATTCTGGCTGAATCTTCATTATTGCGTTTAAGTTCCTGTTGACTGTCTAACGGGTCGTTGGGTGTTCTTCACTACTCCAACAACGCTAAGCAAAAACCAAGCCAATCCTAAAACTAAAATCCACGGCGCTGGAAATTGAACTGCAGCGTTCCGGATTCATCGTCCCGCCGACGCTCAGCCTGGTGCTCCTGCGCCAGCTGTCGCTGCTCGGTCAGCACACGCATTTTGTCAAACTTCCTGATTTCACCATGATGCGATGCAATTGTGTGTTTGATTTCGCGTATTTTTACAGAGAGCAACTGCGCCTCAACGCCAAGCTTTTCACGCATGCCAAACAGCTGCAACTGATACGTTGAGCGTTGCATAGGCGAACCGGCTGCACTGTCTGAATACTCTGAGACCAAACTCTCAATATAGGCCATACGATCACACAGATGCTGATACTGCTTCTGGATCGTGTCCAACTGCCTGCTTGCGACACTGGCTCTGTTTTCTTCCTTGCCAATCAACGCTTCCCATACTTTGGTCTTCATCATCAATCTCCAAGAATCTGATTCAACATCAGCCACGATTCTCGTAATGAGAAACTTTCGCCTGATTGCTGCTGCAAAAATGCCACTAACTTCGGATGGTGACGAATGGCGTCGTCCAATTCCGGATTAGTACTTTGGGCGTACGCCCCCACCTGAATAAAATCCTCTTTTTCCTGATACACAGCCCAGAGTCTTCGCAAACGCTGTGCCAACAAGGCGCGTTTGGAATCCAGCAGGCTGTTGGCAAGCCGTGAGATCGAACCATTCAGATCAATCGCCGGATAATGCGCGGCATCGGCCAGTGAACGGCTCAGCATGACCTGGCCATCCAGCGATGCACGGCAGATGTCAACAATGGGGTCGTTACGGTCATCGCCTTCGGCAAGCACCGTGTAGAAACTGGTGATGGAACCGTGACCATCACGCCCCACGCCCGGCCTCTCAATCAGATTGGGGAAAAGACTGAACACAGAGGGTGGATAACCTTTGGACGTTGGCGGCTCACCCATGGCCAGACCAATCTCCCGCTGCGCGTGCGCAACACGGGTCATACTGTCCAGCAGCAACAGCACATGGCGCCCCTGATCGCGAAAATATTCGCTCACCAGGTGTGCCAGCTTGGCGGCTTTGATACGCGCCACAGGCGATGAGTTCGCGGGCGCGGCAATCACCACGGAGTGCGCGAGCCCCTCCTCTCCCAGGGTATTCTGCACAAAGTCCTGCACTTCCCGGCCGCGCTCGCCGATCATGCCGATCACCACAACATCGGCAGCCGTGTTGCGGGTCAGCATCCCTAACAAGACACTTTTCCCAACCCCGGATCCGGCAATCAGGCCAATGCGTTGGCCCCGGCCTATCGTCAGTGCAGTGTTGATGGCTTTGACACCGGTATCCAGAATGGTATTGATTTCTCCGCGTTCCATGGGATTGAGCATCACACCATCCAGATTGGCGCGCTGCTGGTAGGCGATCGGGCCTTTTCTATCCAGAGGATTTCCAAACCCATCCACAACCCTGCCGATCAGCGCATCACCGAGCTGCCCCTGGGACTGATTTGACACCATGCGAACCCTGTCGCCGGGGCTGAGCCCTTCAATACCGGCGTAGGACATGAGGATTAACTTTTTATCAAAAAAGCCAATGACTTCCGCATCCACGGACTTCTGAAGCGCGGGGGAGTCAATGGCACACTGCGCCCCGATGGGCGCATACAAACCTTCCACTTCGATGGTTGTTCCCGTCACTTTTGACAGGCGACCCGACGCCTGTATCGGCGGCAGCGCGCTCTGCTGCAGACAACGCGACACGCTGGCGAGTGCAGGTATGCGGCTGTCTTGCAGCGCTGTGGCATGTGTGCTCATCAGTCAACGTCCTGCAGCACGATGCCGTCCAAAGCAACAAGCTGACCCGGGCTGTCAGCCAGTAATGTCAACCGCATCTGCGCGGCAATCTGTTCCAGTTTTGTTCCGATCAACTCCGATATCCGGGTTGCGCCCATCTCGACCTCAACATCACCGGGCTGCAAGCGGTCGTCCGGCGTAAACGTCACAGACTCATGCCCTGGCAGCAATCTGGCGTGATGGATCTCAAAGTCAACGCGGCTCAGCCGAACCGTTATCTGATCGCTTCCATGTCGCCTGATCTCGTCCAGGCATCTATCCACCAAGGCATCATGCCACTGTGGATTAATCGCTATTTCTGCACGCACAACCTGGGTTGCGATAAAGAGCGACAAATCGCTCACCGCCTCTTTCCAGGCTGAAAAATCCACTCGTTCGGCGGACATGCTGTCGATCAGCGCGCCAAAACGCTGCTCATGATCCTCTACGTTCTGCGCAAACTCTGCATGCGCCTGACGTTTGCCTTGCTCAAACGCGGCAGTTCTGATCTGTTCAAGATCAACGGCCGTCATCAGCACACCCTCTGCTGCTGATGCACCAGAATTTTTCTGCTCAGCACTGCCCGCTCGCCCATCCGCGCTGTTTGCCGCATCCATCAGCGAACCCGTTTCACGCTCATCCGCAAACGGCCTGGCCTGGGATGACAAGGTCTGTGTTGAATACTGATTAAGATCGCGTGGCGTCCACGGCGAAAAGCCGGACTTGCTGACCGGGGTCTCAGCCGGCTGTCTCGCCACAAAACTACGCGACGCCTTACTGGCGGAGAGCAGTTGATTGAGCTTCCAGTCGATGTTGGCTTTGGGATGGTCAGACAAAGTCATCTCCTCTGCCGGCCAGTACGATCTCGCCCTTATCCGACAGTTTGCGAGCGATACGCATGATCTGCTTCTGCGCTGACTCGACATCCGTAATACGCAGCGGGCCTTTGGCTTCCATCTCATCCAGGAACATCGCACGGGCACGCTGCGACATGTTGGCCATGAACTTGTCTTTGACCATTTCGTCAGCGCCCTTGAAGGCAATCATCAACTGCTCTTGGTCAATGTTTCTCATCAGTGTCTGTATGCTGCGGTTATCCAGGCCACTGAGATTATCAAAGGTGAACATGTTGTCCTGAATGCGCAGAGCCAACTCTTCATCGATTTTGGACACACCTTCCATGATCTTGCCCTCCAGCTCAACCTTGGTGAAGTTCATAATCTTGGCAGCCGTTTTTACACCGCCAAAATTGGATGACTTGGCGCTTGAGCTGCTGGAGAACTGTTGCTTCATGATCTGTTCAAGCTCATCCATCGCGCTGGGCTGCACGGTGTCCAGAAGCGCGACACGTTGGATCACTTCCGGGCGCTGCTCAGGCTTGAGGAAATTCAGAACGTCGGCCGCCACATCGTATTCGAGCACCGAAATAATGATTGCGATGACCTGGGCATGTTCACCCTGAATCATCTCCGCGATTGAACGGGCATCCATCCAACGCAAAATCTCCAGACCCTTACTGGATGAGCCCGGCATAATTCTGCCAAGGATGGTGGCTGCTTTGTCAGCCCCCAGCGCGCGTTTAAACACGTTCTCAACGTAATCGGCTGTCCCTAACCCGAGACTTGTTTGTTTCTTGATTGTCGATACAAAGTCATCAAGCACAACGTTGACGCATTCCTGCGAGAGATCGGCAACAGACACCATACACGCACCCAGCGCCTGCACTTCTCGCGGAGACAAGTATCGGATGATGTCGGCGGCCTGCTGCTCGCCCAACAAGAGCATGATCACCGCGGCCCTGTCTGTGGTGGTCATTAACTCCAGCTCTTCGCGCAGTGACTCCGACATAACAACTGGTGCAACTTCAGTGGAGCCGTCTTTTTTTTCAGCTTCTGCCATTTTGCTCACCTGCGGTTCAAACTGGTTTGATAAGTTTTTTCAGTACATTGGCGACCCGAGCAGAATCCTCGGCCACCAGCAATCTGATGAGTGCGACTTTGTCGTCGTAGGTATTGGCGGTATCCAGCATGTCCGCAGATATCGACGACTTCTTGGGTCTGAGCTTGGCCTTGATTTCATCAATGCCAGCAGCATCACCGGAGGAGAGCATGGCCAGATCCGATGCACTCAGATCACCCTCGTTCAGCGTCTCGTCCAGGCCAGAACCGGCCAACACGGTTTTCTCCGGCATGTACAGTTTCACAACCGGACGTACCACAATCAACATAAACAGCGCCGTTAACAAGGCAATGATCCCGTACTTTATCAGCGCAATCACGGATGGTTGCTCGTACCAGGGAGCGCCCTCTGAGACGGCGCTTTCCGGATAGAAACGTGACGCAACAATAGTGATCACATCACCGCGCTCAGCATCAAACCCAATGGCGGCGCGGACCAGGCCCGTCAGTTTGTCGATCTCTTGCTGCAGCACGGCCTCTGTGGCGGCCGCATCTTCTGGCGCAGTCGCGTCCATTCCAGCGGACTGCTGCAGAACGGCTTCGTCGATGGCAATGGCCACCGAAATTTTGTTCAGCACACCAACCTGATTGCGCACGGTGCGAATGGTGCGATCCAGTTCATAATTTCGCGTGGTCTGGCTACTGCGCACCTGTTCAGCATTCGCGCCCGCAGCTCCTGCCACTGGCGCCTGGTCTGCAGCCTGCAATATGGCGTTCTCGGGGGCGACGTTGGTGGTCCCTCCCGGAATGCCTTCCGCCACCATATTGCTGGCCATGTCCATCTGCGTAGATTCCGATCGGGGCAATGGACCTGTACCGTTGCGATCGAACTCCTCAAACGTAGACTCTGCCCGGGTAAAATCCATAGAGATGTCTACCTTTGTGGTGATTGACCCTTCTCCTAACAATGGCGCGAGCAACGCATCGATGCGGTCTTTGTAAATCTCTTCAACCGATTGCTGGTAGGACAGCTCTTCGTTGGCCTGCATCAGTGACCCGCTGTTGCTGGTGAGCAGATTGCCACGATCGTCGACAACTGATACATCGGTGGTGGCTAGGAACGGCACACTGGAGGCCACCAGGTTTATGATCGCCTCAACCT
Source organism: Rhodoferax sp. OV413 (assembly GCA_943330915.2). Taxonomy (GTDB): domain Bacteria; phylum Pseudomonadota; class Gammaproteobacteria; order Pseudomonadales; family Pseudohongiellaceae; genus Pseudohongiella. Next base: position 13,333 of record CALQJO020000008.1, read on the forward strand.
GCGGCTGGCTCACTGATCGGCCCGCAAACGGCGTCACAATCACCGAGGCTTTTGTGGTTGCCCGATTGCGAATAAAGTTACTTTGACGCGGGGATGCAATATGAACCCGTGCAGACTGCACCGTTGAAATTCGTGTGACACTTTTGGCCAGCTCATTTTCAATGGCCGCCGTGTACCTGGCCTCTTCCATAAACTGGCTGGTGGTCATGGAGGTTTGTTCGTTGAAAAAATCCAGGGTTCCCGTGTTGACATCTCGTGGCAGTCCTGCGGCGGCAAGCGCCATCCGGCCGTCGTAGTATCGCTCGACCGGGACGGTCAGCGAACCGTTAGCGCTGTCGACTCGCACATCAATGGCACTGGCTTGCAAAATTGCCATCGCCTCGGAACGATCGACCTCACTCATCTCCGGGTAAAGCGCGCGGTACTCGCCACCGTTCAGCCACAGCGCAGCGATCAGAAACACTGCAAAGAGAAAAACCACGGCAATCGCAGGCAGTGATTTTTTCACCAAGGGCTGGCTGACAATCTCCATGATCGTGGGATATGGCTTGTTCTCAGACACGGTCGCCGGCAGATTTTGTGAGCCGGCCATCGCGGGCAATCGCATGCCTGCGGCATTGCCCATGCTGCTGTTCGCCGGGGCGATTGTTGTCGATGCATTTTGTAGAGTTGCCATGAAGTTGATTCAACCTCCCTTAAACAGGCATGTTCATAATGTCTTCGTAGGCCTTCAAGATCTTGTTACGGACCTGAAGCGTGGCTTCAAATGCAAGGGATGACTTCTGCATCGATAACACAACATCAGTCAAAGGCACGTCTTCGCCGGATTCAAATCGGGTGACCATGGCGCGTGAGGCCGCCTGCGAGTCATTAACCTGATTCAACGCTCTTCCCATCGCTTCTGTCACAGTCGTCGCGAAATTGGTGCGATCGAGCATTTCCGGATTGATGCCAGCAACGGCATCGCGCGACTGCGTGACTTGCATGCTGCTCTGATACTTCTGAATCTGTGACAGAAGGTACTGAGCATTTACATCGGTTGTTATCGCCATGGTTTACTCCTAGCGCGCGTAAGCGTCAGGCACACGGTGCCCTTCAGATCGATAGGCTTGTAATTTGTGCCGCAAGGTTCGCTGGCTGATTCCGAGCCGTTTCGCTGCATCAGCCCGCGTTGCTGATCCGTTTAATGCTGAGAGAATGCTGCTCAGTTCTGTGCGATGCACGGAGCCGTTCAGGGTGACTGCCGAATCAAAGGATGCCGCCCGCGACGGGAATTCCGTGGGTCCCGATTGTGCGTATTCAATGACCTCGGGTGTGGATACAGGTTCGTCATCAAACTGAATATCCTCAGGACCAATATCAGCGCTCTGACGAAGAATCAACGCACGGGCGATGACGTTTTCAAGTTCGCGGATGTTGCCGGGCCAGGAGTGGCCGAGCAACTTGTTCATCGCCTCTGGTGATATCTCAGGTGCCACGTCATCCATGCCGTACTTCTGTATCATCAGATAGGCAAGTGGCTTGATATCCAGCGGCCTGCGCGACAAAGGGGGCATGTTGAACTTGAACGCGCTCAACCGGTAATACAGGTCTTCCCTGAAGCGATTCTTTTTGGCTTCTTCCAACAAGTTGACGTTGGTCGCAGCCACAATGCGCACATTGACACTGATCTCACGATTACTGCCGAGGCGAGTAATTTTTTTCTCCTGCAGCGCGCGAAGTATTTTTGGCTGCAGATCTATCGGCATCTCACCAATTTCATCGAGAAACAATGTGCCGTTGTGGGCTTGCTCAAAGTAACCGGCAGAGCCTGCATTCGCGCCGGTAAATGAGCCCTTTTCATGCCCGAAGAACAAGCTCTCAGCCAGGGTGGCCGGAATGGCCGCACAATTGACCGCCACAAAAGGACCTGACGATTGCGGCGACGCTTCATGCACCACCTTGGCGAGAATCTCTTTGCCAGACCCTGTCGGACCGGAAATCAATACCGGGATGGTCGAGACGGCAACGCGGCATGCCAGCGAGAATATTTGCGCGCTTTGTGGATCTACAAACAGGAAAGGCTGTTTGTTAGTGGTGTCTGTGTGAAGCATTTTTCCTGGCTCTCTTGTAAACGATGTGACGCTCACAACAGAAAAGCAATTATCAGGCCAACTTCATATCTATATGTATTTATTGATTTTTTATCTTGAATGTAATTTTTTTGACAGACAATTCAGCCCATGTCAAAAAATGCACAAGTGCACGCGCAGGGGGGAAGGCAGGGAGAAAACCTCGTCAGATGAAGGCGGTCGCGATGTTGTAACGGGCAATTTTTTGTATCAGTGTGGTGCGCTGCATATGCAGCAACTGCGCCGCATGACTGACACTGCCATTTGACTGAGAAAGCGCGGCCTTGATTAAACGAATCTCAATATCCGCCATGAATTCCTTGGCCTTGATGCCACCGGACGGAAAGTGCCCTATCGAGTTGGAAAGCCGCAGAACGTTTTCGATATCGAGGGGGTGTATATCATTATCGTCCTCTGCTTCAACAACAATGTCTGAGAGATCCGGCACCTTCATAGTGTCAGGGATTTCTGCAAACCACTCAGGATGGGCGCTAGAGATGCTACTCGCATGTTTGTCGCTGAGCAGTTCCGCGATCCCCTCCGGCAACAGGAGTGGCGGCAAGGTGGGGATGTCAATTTTTTCTCCAGCAAACAATATGCTGAAGCGCATCATCAGATTGGAAATTTCTCTGACGTTGCCTGGCCAGTCATATGCCATCAGCAAGCTCGCTGATCGCTCGGTAAAGCTGATGGTTCTGTTGAATTTTGCATGGATGCGCGCAAAAAACTGACACATCGGCAATATGTCAGATTTTCGTTGTTTCACAGACGGGACCATGACCGGCAGAACGTTCAAGCGAAAGTACAGATCCTGACGAAACAGCCCTTCCTTAACCATGGCCGGCAGATCGCGGTGGGTAGCAGCAATAATTCTGACATCGATCGGCTTAGGCTCACCACCGCCGATAGGTTCAATAACCCGCTGCTCCAGCACTCTCAATAATTTCGATTGCAGTTCGAGCGGCATATCACCGATTTCATCCAGAAACAGCGTCCCGCGATTGGCGAGCGCGAACCTGCCAACTCTGTCTGACGTCGCGCCCGTAAACGAACCCTTTGCAAAACCAAACAGCTCACTTTCAAGCAAGGCGCCGGGTATCGCAGCACAATTGATGGGAACCAATGGCCCATCGCATCGCGACGACTTCGCGTGCAATTCGCGGCTGATCAATTCTTTTCCAACACCGGTTTCCCCAAGGACCAGTACAGATGCTTCGGACTTGGCACAGGTGTCTATCAGCTTTCGCAGCTGAACCATGGCATCACTGTCACCCAGGAAAATTGAATCACCTGCTCGCATGTTAATCTCTTAAAGGCCCTTCGATAGATTGTCCTGCTGCACACATCACAGCAAAAAATTCAGAGGCTGACGTTACCGCTGATCACCGCTGTCGGGTATTATCAGGCGCTGCAATGTAATGCAATATGACCCCTATGGCTATGTATAACATTTTTGTATAACGAATTTGGCCTGCAAAATGTCAGCGGAATATCGCTATTTATATCTTGTAACCTGTTACGTCCGCGGTGCAACGCCATGATTAATGCGTTACAATTTTTTACAATTACATGACTGATTTTTCTGGCTGCTCTACCGAGGCACGTTCATGGGCAAACTGTTCAAAATTCTGATGGTTTCATTCGCCGGAATTGTGGTGCTGCTGATAGGACTGGCCTTTGTGCTGATGTCCGTCATTGACCCAAACCGATATCGTGCTGCGGTGGAGCAGACGGTGGGGCGGCAATCAGGACTGCAGTTACAGATTGCCGGCGACATGGCATGGACATTCCGCCCGGTGTTTGGCCTGAGTATTGCGGATGTACGCCTGCGTAACCCGGACAGCCCTCAGGAACTTGCGACTTTTACGACCATCTCGTTGCGGGTAGACCCGGCCGGACTGCTGCGCAGCGAACTGAATATTGAAGAATTTCTGGCAGAAGATCTGCATATCAACTGGATCGTCGACAGTCAGGGGCAAGGTAACTGGCCCGCACCGGGTAGTGATAATGCACCCGTGATCGTGGAGTCTGGCAGTGCAGAATTACCGATGGCTGTGAACATCCGGCAAATTCGTGTCAGCAACGCGCGTCTGTCGGTACAGAATCTGCAGAGCGGGTTGAGCATGAGCATACGCGACATCAATCTGGTCAGTCGCGATGCCAACATGCAGAATCAGCCGTTCCCGCTGACAATGTCGCTGAATCTGGTGGATGACGCCGCAGCAAGCATGCTTGCCTTTTCGCTGGAAACTACCGTGTCGTTTGATCGCAGCGGCGGACATCTTGTTCTGGGTGACATGGCGCTTAGCCTCAGTCCTTTGTCACTCAGTGGCGATCTGATATTCGAAAATCTGAACACAAATCCTGTCTGGCAAGCCAATTTACGCAGCAACACTTTCCCGCTGCCACATCTGCTGGCCAATTTTTTTGCGACCGATGAAAACACGTTGCCTCCGCCCAACCAACAACAACTGACCATTCATCAATTGATCGCCAACGGCGACGCCAATGGATTGAGACTTGAAAGCCTTGAACTGGAACCCGGCGGACAACCAGGCGCACGCGTGTCACTCAATGCTGATGCTCGGTATGCGACCGATAACGGCCTCCCGCGCATTGGCTATCAACTGAGCAGCGCCGCGTTTGATCTGGATGCCTGGTTACCATCCCCGGCTGCGGAGCCTGTCGAGGCTGCATCCGCCAGCGCTGCAGACATCGAGCTGCCCGTCGAACTGCTGAACCGGTTAAACCTGCAGGGCGCCCATTCGATTGATCTGCTGAACGTGGCCGGCATGCAGTTCTCGCCCATGCAGTTCACCTTGTCACTGGAGAACGGTCTGCTCAATTTAGACAGCCGCGCCACAGGATTCTACGGCGGCAACCTCGAACTGGCGCTGCGCCTGAACAGCCGAAACCGGCCAGCGCAACTGGCCATCACCAGCGAACTGAACAATATCGATGCCGCTTCTCTGAGTGCGGACATACCACTACTCAACTTTTTAACCGGGCGGTTTGACCTCAATACCACCCATATCATGAGCGGCAACAGCGTCAATGCGCTGCTGGACAACATCACTGGCAGCAGCCGCATCCTGGTCAGTGAGAGCTCGGTGAACATAGCCATCCTGAAACAGGTGTTCTCCGCCATTTCCGTGCTCAGCCCCAGTGGCGATATGACCTCTGCGTGGCCCGATGTGGTGCCGATCAATCGCACCGAAGCCGTGTTGAATTTCTCCAATGGCCTCAGCAGCGGTCAGTCATTTGCTCTGCGCATGGATAATCTTGATATTGCCGGGACGGGCGGCATCAACCAGCAGGAAGGTCGTTTTGATTACCAGCTTGGTTTTACCATGCTGGGGGAGCCGGCAATTCAATCTATCCGCTTGAACGAAAACTACCGCGACATTGCCTGGCCAATTCGCTGCAATGCCGCCTTCAGTGACTCTGCGGCCAGGTATTGCAGCCCCGATCTGCAGAAGGTGCGCGACATGTTTGCGCAGATCGCCAGAGATCGCCTGCGGAATCAGATACCGTCACCATGACCGGCCCCATGACAGACACTCGGCCACTGGATTCGGCAACCGTGCTGGACTGGTTCCGTCAACATGGCCGCCACGATCTGCCATGGCAGGCTGACGCTACACCCTACCGAGTCTGGGTATCGGAGATCATGCTGCAGCAGACGCAGGTGAGCACCGTCATAGCCTATTACCAACGCTTTATGCAGCGCTTCCCCTATCTGCAGATGCTGGCCGCAGCACCGGTCGATGAAGTGCTGCACCTGTGGACAGGGCTTGGCTACTACGCCCGGGCACGTAACCTGCACAAAACTGCGCAACTGCTCTGTCAAGCGCATGCCGGCGAATTCCCCGGCAGCCTGGAAGCACTTGAAGCACTGCCTGGCATCGGCCGTTCCACTGCCGGGGCCATTCTGTCGCTGGGCATGGGACAACGCGGTGTGATTCTGGATGGCAATGTCAAACGCGTGTTGTGCCGCTACTACGCCATCAACCGTTGGGCAGGCGAGACCAACACGCTAAAACACCTCTGGCAACTGGCCGAGCTGTCCACACCCGCCACCAACGTCGCCCACTACACTCAAGCCATGATGGATCTGGGCGCCACTGTCTGCACCCGCAGCAAACCCGACTGCACACGCTGCCCGCTGCGAAGCGATTGCCAGGCGCTGGCCAACAACCAGGTTAGCAGCCTGCCCGTCAGCAAACCGCGCAAAACACTGCCGGTCCGACAGATTTATATGCTGCTTTGCCACCAGCAACATCAGGTGTTGCTGCAGCAGCGCCCCGACAAGGGCATCTGGGGCGGCTTATGGAGCCTGCCAGAATTCAGTGACATGGATACACTGCAAGCGTGGGCCAGCATTCACCACGCCCGGCCGGAACAGAATTGGCCCGTGACCCGACACACGTTCAGCCATTTCCATCTTGATATCACCCCGGTCCCGGCAATCGCCAACGCCGTCCACATTGCAGAACCTCAGCCAGGATTATGCTGGTATCCTCTGGATCATTCGGTAAAACTCGGCCTGGCAGCCCCTGTGAAAAAATTGCTACAACAGCTGTATGATGACCGCCTGATCCCCCGATCCCCTGATAAACATTCAACGAGCCTGTTATGACACGAAGTGTTTTTTGCAAAAAACTCCAGCAACAACTACCCGGGCTGGTGGTTGCGCCCTATCCCGGTGAAAAAGGCAAATTCATCTTTGAAAACATATCCGCACAAGCCTGGCAGCTATGGCAGAAACAACAGGTGATGCTGATCAACGAAAAACACCTCAGCATGGCGTCCGCCGACGACCGCCGCTATCTGACCGAACAGATGGACCGCTTTCTGGCCAACGAAACCTTCGATACAGCCAGCGGATACGTGCCACCCGAGTCCGATACGCAGTCCCGTTAAAACCGCGTTTTACGCCGGGAAAGATCAATTCATGGGGTTGACTCAAAGCGCCGCAACGGTTTTAATACGCGCCTTGTCGCCGGGGCCAACCCCCCATAAGCGCATCTGCATTGCCCAGGTAGCTCAGTTGGTAGAGCAGAGGATTGAAAATCCTCGTGTCGGTGGTTCGATTCCGCCCCTGGGCACCAAACCCCAAAAGCCTCGCGTTAGCGGGGCTTTTTTTATGGGGAACAGGGGCGGATGAGAACTACCGATGTGGTTCGATAAATTGCGCCAGCAATTTACAACGAGCGCGCCAGCGCGAAGCCCGCAGGGGACAAACAGCCCAAAAGGCTGTCTGGATTCAAGCGCGCAGTTAAACAGGTAATTCAGCAGTTGGATGGTTGGGTGTCCCAGATATCAGCATACCGCCCGCGCAGAACCTTCTTGTCGATCTTGCCTGTTGCTGTCAGCGGCACGCTGTCAAAGATCACCTTGTCCGGCTTCCACCACTTCACAATGTGTGGCGCCAGAAAAGTCTGCACTGCATCTTCGGTGAGTTCGACACCGTCATGGCATTCGATCACCAGCACAGGCCGCTCTTCCCATTTGGGATGCGGCACACCGATCACAGCGGCGATTTTTACGCCAGGGCAGCCAACCGCGACGTTTTCCAGGTCGATGGAGGAAATCCATTCTCCGCCCGACTTGATCACATCCTTCTTACGGTCGGTGATGCGCATAAAGCCGGCGGCGTCGATGGTGGCGATGTCGCCGGTATCAAACCAGCCGTCTGCGTTAGTGGCGTCACTGTCCTTGCGGAAATAGCGGCGGATGGTCCACGGCCCTCGCACCAGCAGCGCGCCAGCGTTGTTGCCGTCCCACGGCAGGTCGCGGCCATCTTCGTCCACGATCTTGAGCTCGATGCCAAACTGCAGGCGGCCCTGCCGTGTCCAGATGGCTTCGTCCATCGCCTCTTCGCCGGCCTCGGCCAACTCTGGCGTGGGTGTTGCGATCACCCCCAGCGGACAGGTCTCGGTCATGCCCCAGATCTGCAGCACACGAACACCGTACTTTTTCTTGAAGCCCTCCGCCATCGCGCGCGGCACTGCCGACCCGCCGATGACCACGCGTTGCAAACTGCCGGGTGTCTCGCCGGTCTTTTCTAGATGTGCGAGATACATGGTCCAGATTGTTGGCACGCCACCGGAGAACGTCACTCCCTCGCTGACAATGAGTTCCTGCAGGCTTGCGCCGTCCATCTTGTCACACGGGAACACCAGCTTGCAGCCATTGATCGGTGCGGCAAACGGCAGGCCCCAGGCCGTGGCGTGATACAGCGAAGAGCAGGGCATCACCACATCGAAGGCATCAAATCCAAACGCGCTCGCCAGCCCCGACGCCATGGCGTGCAGCACCACCGCGCGGTGCGAATACAGCACACCCTTGGGATCGCCCGTGGTGCCCGATGTGTAGCACAGAAACGCGCCCAAATTTTCCTCGACCACCGGCCAGGCAAAATCGGCGCTCTCCTTGTCAAGCAGGCTCTCATACCCCAATGCGCCAACGGCGCCGGGCGTCAGGCGCGCGTCGTCCGATAACATCACATAGGTTTTGATAGTGTTCAGGTAGGGCGCAATGCGCTCGACCACGGCAAGGAAGTTGCGGTCGAACAACAGTACCGAGCTTTCGGCGTGATTGATGGTGTAGATGATCTGATCGTCGTACAGCCGCGGGTTGGCGGTGTGCAGCACCGCGCCAATCCCCGGCACCGCATAAAACAATTCGAAATGCCGATGCGTGTTCCAGGCGAGACTGGTTACCCGGTCGCCTTGCGTGACGCCCAGGCGCTTCAGTGCGCTGGCAGCCTGCCCCGCTCGCGTCAGCGCGTCGGCATAGGTGTATCGCCACATGGGTTCGTCCACGAGGCGCGTAACGATCTCGCGTCGCGCATGCGCGCTCGCCGCGAACTTCAGTATATCGATGATTTGCAGCGGCGGTGTCTGCATCAAGCCTGCGGTCATGGTGGCTCCCAGTATTTTATAGTTGTAACAGGCTAGCGCTTAATTTCCGCCAGTGGCCCCACCCCAACTTCACGGATACTTTTGGAGTATGGAAGAGTTACTCGGGCTTGCGAAACTTTAATGTCATCCTGTCGCTTTCACCAATGGCTAAATATATTTCACGATCCACATTCCTCAGCCGAAGATCTGGCGGCAGCGTCCAGACTCCCTGCGGATAGTCTTTGGTATCTTTCGGGTTGGCATTGATCTCGGATGATTCAACAAACTCGAATCCGGCTGCGGCCGCTAGCTCCTTGACATAGTCTTCGGTCACGTAGCCGGTGGTTTGCATCACGTCCATACCGGACCCCTGTGGAGCCCTGTGCTCAACAACACCCAGGATGCCGCCGGGTTTTAAGGCCTCGTAAAAAGCCTCAAAGTATTCAGCCTCAAGACCGGCCATAATCCAGTTGTGAACGTTTCGAAAAGTCAGGGCCATGTCGGCGCCTTCAGCGGGTCCGATGACCGTCTCATTTGGAGGCAACAGGTGGCGTATTATCGCCTTGCCATAACTGCGGGGCATCGTCGTTGTTTTTATTGCGAAAATACATTCACTTCAATGCGAATCTCGTTGGGCAAGGCCACGGTATCTGACCACCAACCTGTGCCGACTTCAAAATCCAGACGATTGACCGTCACCTCGCTGGTCAGGTTAAAGCGTGGACGACCGTCCTGCATCTCCATGCCCAACGTAAAGGGAAAGCTGATCGGGTGCGTTTTATCACGAATCGTCAGTTGACCATCTGCGACGAAGGCGCTGCCCGATTCCAGGCGACACTGGGTAGCCTGGAAGGTGGCCATCGGAAACTCTGCTGCATTGAACATATCAACATCCAGCAGGTATTCCTTCACTTCGGAGGTGTCAACGTAGATCTCGGCGATGGGGATGCTGACATTGATGGCGCAAGCGCCAGGGTTGGCAGCGTCTATATCGAACGTTGCCTGCACATTTCTGAATTCGCCCTGACCCGGCACATCTTCGTAGGCGTAATGGAAGATCACACGGGACTCGCCGGGTGAGAGTGTCCACGTAGCGGCTTGCGCTGATACGCCAACGAATGCGGTAAGTGAAAGAAGTGCTGTGAAAGAGCGCAGTGTTCGCATGACAGGGTGACTCCGGGATTAAATTTGAGTAAGGTATAGAACTTGCTGTTTGTCGGCATTTTAATGTGTTTGACCCGATACTACGAGTCGCTTGTTGTGGACATTTTAGAGGAGAAGTGAGAGATGATACGTCGTACTGTATTTATGCTTGCCGGCGCTGGTTTATTGCTGGCTGCAACCGCTGTCAGTGCGCAAGAACGCACTTACACCGCAGCCCAGCATGACTATCGGGTTGTTCCTGTTGCCGATGGTTTGGTGCAGCCATGGTCAATGGCCTGGTTGCCGAATGGCGATATGCTGGTCACCGAAAAGCCGGGGCGCCTGCGAATAATCCGCGATGGCAACCTCCTGCCTGAACCAGTTTCCGGTGTACCCGAAGTGTTTTACCAAGGTCAGGGTGGCCTGTTTGAGGTGCTGCCTCATCCGGATTTTGCAACCAATCAGACAATTTTTCTGAGTTTTGCCAAACCTGTTGGCGACAATTCAACAACGGCGATCATTCGCGCGCGTCTGGAAAATGGCAACCTCACCGACGTGACTGAGATTTTTGCAGCCAATGCAAGCGGTCGCAGTCACTACGGCGGGAAGATGATTTTTGATCAGGAAGGTCAACTGTTCCTGACACTGGGCGACCGCCAGGCGCCTTCAACAGGCGATTTGGCCGCACATCCCGCGCAGGATCTCAGCAACCATGCCGGTGTCATCGTGCGCCTGAATGAAGACGGTACGGTGCCCAGTGACAATCCCTTCACAGGTCAGAGCGGCGCGTTGCCAGAGATTTGGAGCTATGGGCACCGCAGCCCGCAGGGCATGGCTATTCACCCACAAACCGGTGATCTGTGGATGACCGAGCATGGCCCGCAGGGCGGTGATGAGCTCAACCTGATCAAGCCGGGTGCCAACTATGGATGGCCCGTTGTTGGTTATGGTGTTAACTATGGAACCAGCTCACCGATACATGAGCGGCAGACGATGACAGGCATGGAGTCACCCACACGTTTCTGGGTGCCGTCCATTGCAGCATCTGGGCTGGTGATCTACAGCGGTGACAAGTTCCCGCAGTGGCAGGGCGATATTTTTGTAGGCGGCCTTGCAGGCCAGCTGATTTCCAGGCTGGAGATGAGTGAAGACTTCCGCAGCGTTGTCCGTGAGGAAGAGTTGCTTTACGGCATGGGCCGTATCCGTGACATCCGCGAAGGACCTGATGGTTACATCTATGCTGCCCTCGAAGATCGTCAGGGCGCACCCACTGCAATTGTCAGGATGGAACCGCTGTAATCGCTGCGGCCAGGGTGAGTAATCTCCTCACCCTGGCCGCACAATCAGTCCTCAAACCCCACAAACTTAGCCGCTTCATCCACTGATTTGCGTTTTGAGACCACGGCATTGGCCGGAAAAGTCTCATCCGGCCAACCCATCGCCACACAGGTCTGAATCACTTGATCGTCGGGGATACCGGCCTGTTCGCGCACCACCGGGCTTTGCATGATGCCCTGACTGTTAATCACGCAGCCCAGCCCGCGTGACCAAGCGGCATTGACCAGACAGTTGACAACGCCGCCGCAGTCGAAGGGCGCTATGTCACTACCTTGAATAGATTTGTCATAGGTCACCACAATGGAGACCGGCGCATCAAACTGACGGAAACCGCGCAGCACCCAGTCCTGGCGTTTTTCTTTATCCTCGCGGGCGATACCCATGGCGCCAAACAATTGTTTAGCAATCTCGATCTGGCGATCGCGGTGAATCCCTTCGTAACCTGGCCCCAAACGGAACTCACGGCTGTCGGGCACGCCGGCAAGATTGCGTTCAACATTGCCGGCGCGGATACGGTCAAGCACCTCGCCCGCAACCACATAGAAATTCCAGGGCTGAGTGTTCAGCGAGGTTGGCGCGCGCATCGCCAATTCCAATATCTCGCGGATCAGCGCCTGCGGCACCGGCTTTTTTGTATACCCACGAATACTGCGTCGGCCACGAACTACGTCATCAAATTCCACAGCGCTCTCCCTGACACTACATAGCTTTGCACACGTCTGTTTTATGGGCCGCAGCCTCAGTTTTTTCCTACCGTCAAATCCCTGGCCACCACTGCATTGCCGGCGCGGTCAATGATGCTGCCGTCAGAGAAGGTCAGCGTGTAGCGGGCATTAACTGCTTGAGCAGTCCGGGCAGCGCTATAGTTACTGCCTTCGTACCACGAGTTCAGTGTCAACGATTTATCAATGATTTTCACTCGCTCGTCAGACAAATCAGGTAATCGGTCAACCTTAAACCGGTAATTTGCCTTTGTATCAAGGTCGGTCAGTATGATCTCACCCTGCCCCAACTGTATCGACTCATTAAAGTTCACACGCAGGTGCGGCAGTCCGTCCTGAACATACACTTGCACAGCAGCCGACGATGAATACGGCACCAGCGCAGGAGCTACCCTGTCAGACGGATCGTTGAGCGGCTCAAACGTCACACCGCCCTTAAAATAGGCCTGCCCGTCTTTTGTGTGGACTGCTCGGTACTGGACATACGTGCCATTGTACTTCTCTTGGTAGCGATGGCAGGTTTGAACCCGCCCAAATTCATCTTCGCAGGCAAAGTCACTCGCAGGACCGAGCTTTAACAGGTATTTTTTTGTCGGATCGGTGGCACCGTAAGTATCAGCCAACTCAGCCAGATCAGAGGTAATTGTTTGCTCCCCAAGCCAGCCCATTAGGTAGATTCGATTCCATATCGGATATTGATCGATGCGGCCCTGATTCATTACTGAATACGGGAAATAACTGCCGTCGATAAATCGGTCATGCCCGCCTTGCCCCAGCGAGTGCACCGCTTCGTGGAGGGTTACCAAGGAATTGACAGCCACACTGCTTGGCTCAGACACTAGCCGGCCGGGGATTGTAGAACTGTAGTCGCTATAGAAGCAGCCCTTGTTTGGATTTGGCCCTCCAGCCCACCCATCTATTCGGGCGAAAGGCTCGCCACTGGCCGTTTTGATACCGATGTTCCAACATCTATTTGCAGCAGCAGACGTATTGTAGTTATCCTCACTTGAAAAGATGACTCCAAAAATGCGAAATTTATCCACATCCAAATCGCTGGGCAATCGGGTGGCCGCCATGAAATTGCTTGCAGCACTCGCCCCGTAACGGAGCACTTTATTTGAAACCCATTGATATTCGGTCCTGCCCATGGCGGTACTGGCCCAGTTTGATGCGGGTTGTTTATTCTCCACCAGCCAGGCCCGCAGCGCAGTGAGCACGGCTTTTTCATGCTCGCTCGGATTTACCAGAATTAAACCCCGCGCCTCGTCTCTTTCCCTGAAAGAGGCCCACGAACCGGTCCAGCCTGACAGTGCTGCGTCTATGACAGCGATGTTTTGGATTGCGGCGTAGTTATCTGCGCTGTTCAAGTCAACGCCGCCATCAAAAATACGATAGGAACCAACGGCGCCAAAACTCAGGGCGCGCAGCGCATTAGAGAAAACTTGTGCATCGCTTTTGAAGGCGTTAACCGACCGGAACAGTGTGGAATCTGCGTAACCGCGCAGCACAAAAGCCACATCTGCGCGCTCTGGGACAATGCTCGAGTCAGTCAGCTCAAACTCGATGTTAACCGGATCAGTCAGCTGAAACGTCAGGTTATACGGGGTACCATTCACCATCACGACATCATCATAACGCCCGGTAGACATATCCACTGAGCCGCTGCAGCTGACGGCGCCGTCACGGTTTCTGGGCAGGTCTGAAGGCGCAATAATCGCCAAATCCAATAGCCGCGCAGTCACTTTAGTGGTTTGCCGGATGGCTAGTCTGGCCTGGTAGTACGTGACCTCGGCTGCGCCACTGCCGGATGAACGCCGGGCCATGGCCTGAGGATAGACTGCTATGCAGGCGCTCAGAACCGAACTGTCGCTGATAAACAGGCCCACGTTAGGGCCTAATCCGTACCCGGCAGGGGGCGTGGTTCCAAAGGAGGGCGTGGCGGCATTTACACTGTGCATGCCCGAAAAACTGATGGTGGCCGCCAATATGAGACGGGAGCAACGAGGCTGTAGAGACAACATTAAGGTAATCCTCAAACCAGTTCATTTTACTTAACTTTACATAACTTTACTCCAACTCCAACTGCTGCGGCAACAACTGGTTCTGTCTGGCAAAAAACTCGTAAATGCTTTGCTGGGAGCGGATGTTTCGCTTGTTGCCACGATTGACGTAAGCATTGCTTTGTGTGGCATCCACAACCCGTGCCTTCACATTGTCGCGCCACTGAATATCCAGCGTTGCCAGCACCGTTTGTTTGATGCGGGCGTTCAGAATCGGCACACCGACTTCCACGCGCTGGTCGATATTGCGGGTCATCCAGTCGGCCGATGAGACGTACACATCAGTATCACCGCCGTTGTGAAATACGTAAATGCGGGCATGCTCCAGAAAGCGGTCCAGAATGCTGATGATCTTGATATTCTGGCTCTTGCCTTCAATGCCAGGCACCAGCGAGCACATGCCACGGATAATCATCCGGATCTTCACGCCGGCCTGACTGGCTTTGTACAGTAACTGTACGATGTCCTCATCCACCAGATTATTAACCTTTAGAAATATCTCGGCCTTGCGACCACTGACAGCAAAATCGATTTCGCGCTGGATCAGCTTCTTTAATTTGGGGCGGCTCCAGGTCGGAGACACAATCAGATGCTTGAACACAAAAGGCCGATAGGAATACTGGATAAATTCAAACACCTGTTCAATTTCCGCAGTGATCTCCGGGTGACAGGTGAACAGACTCATGTCGGTATAAATGCGCGCGGTTTTTTCGTTGAAGTTGCCACTGCCGATATGGCCGTAGCGCACCGGCTCGCCCTTTTCAATGCGGGTGATCAGGCAGATCTTGGAGTGGATTTTTAAGGTGGTCTGACCAAAGATGACTTCGATGCCGGCATCGGTCATTTTTCTGGCCCAGCTGATGTTGTTCTCTTCATCAAAGCGCGCTTTCAGCTCCAGCACCACGGTGACATTTTTACCATTACGCACAGCATCCAGCAGGGCGTGGATAACCCTGGACTGGCGCGCGACCCGGTACAGGGAAATCCTGATATGGGTGACCTTGGGATCAAACGACGCCTGGCGCACCCACTCGGTAAAGTAACCAAAGCTGTGATAGGGGTAGTACAGCAGGATGTCGCTGTGACGGATGGCATCAAAGGTGGTCGGGTGCTGTTCAAAATCCGGGCTGGGCAAGGGCGGCAATGGCGAGAATTCCATGTGCTGACGGCCGAGATTGGGGAACCCGATAAAGTCTTTAAAATTGCGGTAGCGAGTGCCAGCAATCAGCGTGTCCATGGAGCTGGTACCCAGTTGCCGGGTGAGTACCGTCAACATCTGTTCGGGCATGGCAGCGTCGTACACCAGCCGCGTTGGCTCGGACTTAAGCCGTTGCTGAATACCCTTGGACATCTTGTCGATCAGGCTTTGATCCAGAGTGTCGCTGATGTTGTATTCCGCATCGCGAGTCAGTTTTAATGAAAACGCGCAAATGCTGTCAAAATCGAAAAACCCCTGAAACAAATCCGCAATACAATGAGTAATCATGTCGTCCAGCAGCAGGATCTGCCGGCGGTAATGACCATTTTTTTTGCGGGTATTCAACTGCAAGGGCAACTCAATAAAGCGCGACACTTCATTGGTTGGCACCTGCACAATGGCGTATTCGGGTTTATGAACCCCTGACATTTCCACCATCAGGTAGGTGGTGTTGTCATCGAGAATCTTCGCCAGCGACGCATCCGCCTGGGACAGAATGATCGGCGAAATGTGTTTTTTGACTTCGGCATTGAAGTAATTGCGCACCCATTCCGATTGCAGTTCAGTCAACTTGCTGTCATCGATCAACTCGATGTTGTGCTTGCGCAGTTCCAGCTGAATGTCCAGATAGATCTTGTGGAACTGCTGGCCCAGCATCAGTACCTGATGCTGAATCTCGGCAAGCAGTTGCTCGGTATCTTCATGCGCATCAGACTGATACTTCTTCAACAGGATGCGCCGTTTCACATCGGCGACGCGTACCCTGAAAAATTCATCCATATTGTTGGAATAGATGCCGAGAAAGCGCAGCCGCTCGATGGGCGGATTGCGGATATCGGCCGCTTCCTGCAACACGCGGCCGTTAAAGGCCAGCCAGCTCAGTTCCCGCGGAAACATCGGATAGTCGTGGGACGATGCGTGGGTGAAAGAGAGTTCCATATTTTTTTCCTACTGGTTGCGACCTACGACCAAACCTATGTCAGCTTCATGACACGGCAAAGACATAAACTGCTTACTGGTGCTTTTTATGTCGGACAACCGATCAGGGAACAAAGCACATTCGTGCCTGTGAAGATTATCAAGGGTGCAAACAATACACCATCATGCAGTCGACCGTTGGTTGACGAATCTGTACACTCGAAAAAAACAAATCAGGAGATTCACCTTGAAGCCATGGTACTCCGCAGGTCGTTTAAGCATTCCATTACTGGCCGTCGTATCTGCAGCTCTTGTTGCTGCCACTCAGTTACCTGCTCAAAACCCAGGCCCTGCTACCCGAAATGAATTCGGCCAGCCCGACATGCAGGGCTACTGGAGCTTTGCAGCGTTGACACCGCTGCAGCGCCCGGAAAACATGGCCGACAAAGCGTTCATGACCCGTGAAGAGGCCACTGCTTTTGAGCAAAGTGTGCTGAATAATCGGGCGGCCAGCTTTGAACGCGAACCCAATGGTCTGGACATTGGTTACAACGATTTCTGGGATGAATGGGGAGATGGTGTGGGTGACAACCTGCGCACCTCCATCATTGTCAGCCCAGCCAATGGTCGTATTCCCGCACTCAGTGAAGGCGCCGTTCTGCAGCGCAGCTCCGCCAGTGCCGATGTGCTCAGTGAGCGACCGGCGCGCTTTTTGTTAGGCGGTATCAGCAAAGATAATCCTGAGGATCGCGGCCTGTCCGAGCGCTGCCTGGTGGGTTTTAACACCGGGCCGCCCATGTTGCCGAGCAAGTACAACAATAATATGCAGTTGCTGCAATTCAGCGATCACGTGGTGGTGGTCACGGAAATGATCCACGACGCGCGCATTGTTCCGCTGGATGGTCGCCCGCATCTGCATCCGGCCATCACCCAGTGGGCGGGCAACTCCCGCGGACATTGGGAGGGCGATACGCTGGTGATACACACCCGACATTTCACCGATAAGATCGCCAGTCTGTCGCAGCCTTACGCGGCCTGGGGGTCTGCCAAAGACATGCACCTGGAGGAGCGCTTTAGCCTGAACGAAAACGGCTCCCTGGTGTATGAATTTACCATCAACGATCCGGCAACGTTTGTTGAGCCCATCAAGGGCGTCATGCACATGCGCCGGTCACCGGACCGCGTTTATGAATACGCCTGTCACGAGGGCAATTACGCCATGCCCGGCATTCTGGCGGGGGCGCGCCGGGCTGATGCGTGAACCGGGCAGCGCTACGCGCATGGCGGCAAGGCAATACTTCTATGCGCTTGGTTTTAGGCCCAACGTGGCGGTGGCATTGTTACCGGCTTGGTGCTAGCCACTGCTACGCTGACATCGGAGCAAACTCAATGGTTCCGCGTTGTTTGTGCTTGGCAGCATACATAGCGTGATCTGCATCGCGCAGCAAGACCTCGCGGCCCTGGCCAGGATGGCTGAACACTTTGACACCCAGGGTACCTGTGCTGAGGTGAGTAATCGTGAACTCTGCATTCCGGACTGAATCTATGATTGTCAACGGGTAAGGCTCAGCTAACGTCGCCTGAATCTTTTGCGCAACAGACTCGGCTTTATTCATGGCCACATCAACGTCAGCACCAAGTGCTGGCAGCAGCACCACAAACTCATCACCACCCAGACGGGCAACCATGTCGGTCTCACCAACACAGGTGAGCAACCTTTCTGCAACTAGCTTGAGCAGATTATCGCCGGCCGCGTGACCATACGAGTCGTTCAGCACCTTAAAATTATCGAGATCCATCATTACCACTGCGCCGAACTCGCTGATTTTTCTGTTGGTTGTCAATTCGCTGATGCGCTCGTACAGCTTCCTGCGATTTGGCAGCCCGGTCAGGTCGTCTCTACGCGCTATCGAATTTATAGCCTCCTCGGCCTGTTCTTTCTGCATCAACACAAGCGCCAGCGCTGTGAGAATGCTAACAACGGCAATAGCCAGAAAGGTATAGGCCTGTAATGGCCCGGCGCTGTTGAAACTCTCTATCTTTCCAAAATCCAGAATCGTAGCGATAGGCCTGGTCAGGCTGATAGGAATACTGAAGGCAAAGCAGGCCGCCAGAATCATTTTCCCGCGTCCTACAAGCTGCGCACGGTGATAAATGGTGATCCACAACAGGATGAGAACCTGAAAGAAAAAAATCAGGCCGCCCGCAATAATCCGGCCACTCAGTTGATCAAAAAATACAAAAAACGCCAGGGCAACCAGGAAAATGGGTGACCAGACCAAAAGAGGATTCATGCGTTGGTGCAAAAAATTTAACAAGCCAACAGCAAGCAAAGTGAACATGCATGCAACAAGCACATTCCCAAACCAGATCGACAGACTGTCGGGAATGACTCCGCGCAGAAAAATAAGCATAAAACCAATGCCCTGACAGGCATAGGCGGCTGACCAGATTAACAGGTTGTTGTCGACACCTTTACCTACAATTGCAAGCATCAGCGAGATGGAGAGACCAACCAACATCAGCACAAAAAACAGCGTTGTTATGTCAACTGTTGGCATTTTGATAAGTGACCCTGGTTGATTTCAATCGGAACGAGTCGTGTGAGGGAACATGCTACACCTCGCCCCACGTCCCGGCCTTACTAAAAAAAAGGGCAAGAGATTTTCTCTCTTGCCCTTTTTTCAGCGTGCTGCGGTATCAGTTTGCGCTGACTTCCGTACCTGATTTGACTTCTTTCCAGTAAACCTGGCCGAAGAACATTTCATCCCAGCTCTGCTGGCCCCAGGGCACAACACGTGATGGATCTGGGTTGGCTTTGTTCTGCTCAGAGTTATCAAACGCACCGGTCACCACAATGCGGGTCCCAGCAGGCACAAACTTCGGCTCAACCAGTTGATATTCCATCTGCCAGTTGTAGTTGTATTGAGCAACGTTCAACAGACGCTCAACAGTACCATCCGGGTAATGTGCATCCCAGGTCATACGCTTGCCGCGGAAGTGCATGTGCGGCGTAAATGCCATGATTTCCGAATCATTCGGGACAGTGACAAACGCTGTCTGCTCAAAATCCGGGTCGTAGGCAGGGATGTCAGTCCAGGTTTGCGGGAATATACAGGCACAATCACCCTGACGGCGCTCGGTCGGAATCTGATCATCCGGGTAGAACCAGATGCCGATTTCGCTTTCATCGACAGTCTCACGACCGGTTGTGGTGTAGTGAAGGTTCAATGCCAGTTGGGTGCCAGCGCGCAGCACGCCACCGGTATTGGGTTCTTCCACGTGTGGATCAGCACCAGGAATATAAGGCGTTATATAGGCCTGATCGGGATCACTGAAACGGGTAATCAAGCCCTGTGAAGGACGCTTGCCCGGCTCAATAAACGCATTCAAGGTATGGTGCAATACGGTACGGTCACCGGGGACATACTGGCTGGCACGAACCCAACGATCACGGTCCAGACCTTCCAACGGTACAACAACATCGATGTAGTCCAACACGCCTGTAGCAGGGATGCTTTGAGCCGGTATTTTGACGATCAGATCAGGCTCGCCAAACGCCCACTTATCCTGTGACCAGGTCAGTTCAGCCAGCGGGTCGGTATCACCATCTTTTACAGAACCGGCAGCGATCCACTGCAGAACTTTCTGCTGCTCATCGGGAGACAGGGTGTAATGGTTTCTGAACTCGCCGATGTGCGGGTCAATCTGACCTGGCGGCATACGCTTGGTCATCAGAACTTCGCGGATCATCGGTGACCAGCCCTGCGCCATGGCGTGGCTGTTTAATGCAAATGGAGCGATACCACCATCGCGGTGACAGGTAGCGCAATTCTCGGCCAGCACCGGGGCAACGTCCTTACTGTAAGAAACGCCTGCTTGCAGCAGTTGGTCACGGGCGGAGTAAGTCACTGCAGTACCTTGCGCGGCAACCACAGCATTAGGAACGGCATTGCCCGACGTTACAGCAGCCAGAGCATCAGCGAATGACTGATCAGCCGGACCACGGTAAAGCAAGCGGAATGATTTGGGGTCGTACAGGAACGCTTCACCGGTTTTATCAATCCCAAGCGCTTCGGAAACAATCTGCGCGTCGTCGATCAGAACGGGAATATCGATACCCAGACGCTCGGTTTCGGCTTTAACTGTTGCACGCTGCTCGCCCAGCGGATTGATCATCATGAAGACGATTTCCTGGGAGGCATACTGCTCTTTCATGGCATTGAAAGATTGCAGAGCGCTTTGAGTGGCTGTATCGCCACTGGCCTGAACCAGAAATGCGATCGCCTTGTTGTTGTCGTACCAGGCCATGTGATGGAACAGGCCATCTTGATCCAGCAGTGCAAAGTCACCAACACGTTCCTGAGCAACACCTTGAGCAGCACTCAGAGCAAATGCCAGCGCAGTCACGCTGGCAAGCACCGTTTTCCTGCCGTTAAACTGCAAATCTTTGAACAACTTACGCATATCTACCTCCAGCATCAAAGCCAGCAACTAATTTTAATTAACAGTCTCGGGGAAATTGCGCGTGATGGGCTAGTTTCAGCGTAACTGAACTCATTCATGGTTTTCCCCGGATGTGCGCCGAGGCTAACACCGAGCCTTTTAAAGCGCAATCAGTCATAAGTCATGCTACCGGCGGCACTTGTCCGAGCAATACAACACCTGATCCCAGTTTTTTGCCCAGGATTTGCGCCAGGTCATCTCGCGCCCGCAGGTCTTGCACAACTTGCTGGGCAGGTGTTGTTTGTTGCCTTTGAAGCCGCATTTAGCCAAGGGTTGGGAGCGAGATTTAGAGACCATGTGCAGCGACAGTCTCTGCCGCAATGCCCTGCAGGAACTGTGTTATGTCCGAGGGGATGCGTCCGTAATAGTCATATTGCAAACCCTCCAGACTGCCACCGTACAGTGTCAGGTACACCACGCACGCAGCCAGGTAAGTGCCATACAAGGAAGGATGAGAGCCATCAAATTCCATATGCAGCTGCGATTTCAGCCTGCTGGCCATCTTCTACCCGTGCATGCGGCGCGACATAGGCCTGAGTCATAAATAGCGCCGTTTGCGCGCCATGGCGTTTTATCAAGCCATCAAACTCAGTGACGGTTTCAACAAACCCCGCCCGCCGTCGTGCTGACAAGGGCTCTGCACTGCCACCTTGCAACACCACCCACTCAAACGGCTCGTCAACACCGATACGTCCAGGCGTCAGCAAGTGTTCGATAGGGTGATGGTCAAGCGAGGCACCGCCAATCGTTGAGGACTTGTAATCCAACTTGTCGAGCAAATCTGGCTGCAGCTCCTCAGCAATGCGTCCGACATGATTGTGCAAGCTGTCGTTGTAGTAGAGATAACTGTTGCCAACAAACAGAATGCGCAGTGGTTGATCTGGCTGTACAGGCAGACTTGCGATCAATAACAGCCATAAATACAGCCTCACATTCCACCGCGCATTACTCTTCATTGTTAACTCCTCATCAGAAACTGACGCGAACATCCAGGTAAGCGTAGCGGCCATAGTCGGAATGCGCATCCGAGGAATAGCCAAAGTAACGATCCGCCAACGGAGCACGCTCATCGGTCAGGTTTTTTATGCCCAGACGCAGGCGTGTATTCCTGTCGAATATCTCGGTACGGTAATCCACCGTGGCATCGTAGGTAGTCATCGCCGGGATAATGTAGCGCGTGCCGTTATCAAGCGTCAGTGAATCCTGATAGAACGAACCCAGCTGGTAGGCAGAGAGCCCAACGCCCCAGTCATCCAGACGCCACTGCAACTGCGCAGAATGTTTCTCATCCTGATTGCCATCCAGATTGAGCAGATTCGCAAAACCTGACACTGGAATGGACGCCGGTAATGCGCCACTGGCTTTGGCCGCCACAATTTCACCTGCCAATCCACCTGGCAGTTGCTCGTAATCGGTCAGGAAAGCACCGTTGTAGCTGAGGCTGAAATTACCAAAGCGCGTGTCGACATCATAATAAATACCCAGGTCAAAACCCTTGACTGTGCGGGTATCCAGGTTGGTATATCTGTCAAACACGGTGGTTGCCACGCCTGCAGGGCAGATGCCTGCCCGGGTATAAACCGCTGCCGCTTCCGGGGTGACTGTCTGACGCTCAACGGCGGTGTTGAAACTCTGCGCACAATTACCCGTGCCGGCCTGGAGGCGCCGCAGCAGATCCAGCGCCATGTGGTTTTCTTCACCAAACAGGCCAATCGTGCCTTCTTTTTCAATCGACCAGTAATCCAGGGTCACCGTCAGCTGATCATCCGGCGTAAACACAAAACCAATGGAGGTGTTGGTGGACTCCTCTGGTATCAGGAAGTTGCTACCTTCGGCAACACGTTGCGTACTGTTTGTACAATCGAGGATGTTCTGCAGAGGATCACCGCCACGCTCTGCTGCATACACGCACGCCCAGTCAGTGCGGGTATTTTCGCGGGCCACCAGGCCTTCGTTTACCGTCACCAGATTAGGGACTCTGTAACCCTCTGACCAGGAACCACGAAGCAGACCCCAACTGACCGGACGCCAGCCAAAGGCCACTTTACCCACCGTGGTGCTGCCCACATCAGAGAAGTCTTCGTAACGTGCTGCCACTTGCATATCCAGTGTCTGCAGCACAGGAATCTGTAACTCGGCAGACGCGGAGTTGACTGTGCGTGACCCGGAACTGTCTGACGAAGGACTGGAGTTGGCCACATCAGAGATAAAAGGGAAGGTTTTGCCATTCAAATCGGTGGCTCTTATTGTGCCATCGAGTCGCGGATCGCGATCATCGATAAAGGCCTCACGACGCCACTCAAGACCAACAACCGCGCCGACATTGCCTGCCGGGAGTTCAAAGACGTTGGCATTGGAGCCCTTGATATCAAATGTGCTCAGCGACGTCTCATTATCCCGGTACACATCGATCAGCGCACGTTCGATATTGGTATTAACCCCCATCGAGAAGGGATTATAGGCAGCAGCCGTTTTATCGTTCAGCGCTTCCTGCATCAGCACGTTGGAGATACTGTTGCGGCTCAGGTCGTAACTGGTAGCACGCGACCAGGACAACGCCGACTCCATACCCCATTCGCCCAAATTCCAACGCAGCCCTTGCAAAACACGGTACGTGTCATTATCCACGTCAACAATACGGGGCACCTCGTCAAAACGATAGTTATCTATCAGCAGTTGCAGCCCGGAACATGGCAATGTGGGACCCGCCAGAGAGTCTGGCAAGCGGTTTGGAGAACCACAGGGCCCTAAGGGGTTGTAGTAGTTATCAGCCGCTACCGTGAATGGAAACACGGATGGAAAGGAAGCCTGACGGCGCATATTACTGCTGGCATCGTAGGCCAACAGCTCGGTGAAGCTTTCAACACCGTTTAAAAATTCGTGATTGATGTTAACAAACAGGCTGAGTCGCTCCAGCTCGGACGCAACGTCGCGTAGTTCATTGGAGTTGGATCGGAAATTCGGTGTTGTGTCCGCGTTGCCACACGCCCTGCTGTTCAGCTGATAAGTACATTCGGCAGAACCTGCCGGAAACAACTGAAACTCGCCGGCGCTGTCAACGATATTATTCCGCCGCAGGGCACTGGTAGCCGCCACGGTTGAAACCACATCAAATTGCCCGCCCAGTGAGTTAACAGAGTCATTGCGCCATGCGCCGTTTCCAAACCAGGGTGAATCTGATGGAACCAGTCGCGAAAGATCAGAGTTTGCCCAGCGATCGTCTTCCGAGGCACGCACCCGGTCACGCTCGTAATAATTAAAAAAAGCACCAACGTTGGTTCGCCCTTCGTTGAAGTTCTTGCCCCACTCCGCCGTAATCAACCGATCATTGCGGCTGACGTTCTCATAGTCGGTGAAACGGGTACGGATGTTAAAACCTTCAAAATCATTTTTCAGTACTGTGTTGACAACACCTGCCACCGCGTCCGCACCGTAAATAGCCGATGCGCCATCTCGCAAAATTTCTACGCGCTCAATGCCCCAAACCGGCAGTATCTGTGAATTCACTGTATTCACAGGAACAAAGCTGCCACCGACTTCTTCAGTCTGATAACTGGCATTGTTGACCAATCGCCGGCCATTGAGCAGCACCAGGGTATTTCCGGTGCCGACGTTGCGCAGGTTAAAGGCGCCGACATCGCCACGCGACGCGTTTGTGCCGCCACTGATGCTCTCAGCCTCATTAAAAAAGTTTTGCCCCATCTCCGGGATCATCTGCATCAGTTCATCACCGGAGACAGCACCCATCACTTCGATCTGGTCAGCGTCCAACACAGTGACCGCCAGTGAGTCGGTGATTGTTGCGCCCCGGATCTGAGAGCCGACAACGGTGATTTCTTCAATACCGGCGGGCTCCTGTGCGGGTTGTTGGGCTGCCGCCAGGCTGCTTGCCATGGAGCCGAGTGCTACACCGATTGCTTTACTGAGTTTGTTCATGGTTTCCCCTATTGATTTGGCTTTATGTCGTAACTCTGCTTGCTGTCTGTGTTTTTTTTATTTTTTATAGTGCTGTTGTGTATTGATATATATGCAAAAACGGCAATGTGAGAGGGCTGGTGGTTTTGCGCTTAAACGATGGAGCGGTCGTTATACCTCAGATTATTTACAAAGCCAATGAATTCAATGTCACACCGCTATACAGTGCCAGCTCAGACAATTAGACTCGCCGCTGGACTTCAGGCACACACAACAGAGGATTCGCGCGCAATGAGTGCTTACAGAAAAATCAGCAATTGGTTAACAATCATTCTGACCATGCTCACGGTGAGCGGCCCGCCCGCAAATGCGCAGATTGATCAGCCTGTACTCAGTTGCGATTTCGGCGATGTTGTTTTTGATTTGTCCTTTTCCAGCGCACGGCTGAACAGCTGTAAACAAACCGGGGACCGTGTTTTCAGCGTGTCTACCACCCCCGAAAATGTCCCCATCAATCCCAGCCCCTGGTATGCCTTTAAACTGTATTCTGAAACCCCTCAGGACATCACTGTCTACCTGCATTACCCGGTGTCTGATCATCGCTACTTGCCAAAAATCAGCAACGACGGCGTGAACTGGCAACCTGTTGCAGAACAGGATATGCAACTGTTATTCAATGACAAAGCCATCAAGTTGCGTCTTCGGGCCGGGCCCGAGGCCCTTTGGGTGGCCGGCCAGGAGATCGTTGATAACCCTTTTTATGACAACTTTACCCGCGAACTGGGCGAACTGGATTTCCTCGATCGGCAGATACTCGGGCTGAGCGCAGAAGGCCGCCCGATTTATACACTCAAAACAACAACACCCGCGCAGCGCTACATTGTGCTGATTGGCCGGCAACACCCCCCGGAAATCAGCGGCGCGCTGGCAATGACACATTTTGTAGAACGCCTATTGCGTGACGAGCCTCTGGCCAACGCCTTCAGGGCGCAATATGGATTGCTGATCACACCCAACATGAACCCGGACGGCGTAGAGCATGGCTTCTGGCGCCACAACACGGGCGGCATTGATCTGAATCGTGACTGGGGTCCGTTCACACAACCGGAAACTCGCTTGATGCGCGATCAGTTGAACCGTTTTCTTGAGCCCGGCAGCCCACAGCTGAGTCTCTTTCTGGATTTTCATTCCACCAATCGCGACATTTTTTACACCCCTACCCGTGAAGTGACCCGGCACCTGCCCGAGTTTACCGACCAGTGGTTATCTCAGGTGCAGACGCGCATGCAGCAAATTTATGCGGATTACGAAGTGGAGGCGATTCCCGGTTACAACGTGGAATCCGGGGTCTCCAAAAGCTGGATCAGTCAGTTCTTTGGAGTGCCAGCCATTACCGTTGAGATTGGAGATGAAACCCCACGTGCCATGATTGACTCATTGGCCGTGATTGCAGCAGAGGAAATGATGACGCTGTTGCTCAGCATGGAAAACTGAAAGTCCACGCAGGATTTCTATCAGACTATTTGGTGAAAATATGAATAAACACACCACATCCGCCGCGCTTTTGTGTGCTGCCCTGTCCACTGCCAGCATGGCACAACAACTTGAACAATATGATTACTGGGCACCGCAACGTGCCATGGTGCAACGGGGCCAGCAGGCGGTGTTCATGTGCAATGGTCTGTTTACCAGCCATCGCACACTGGAGCAGGTGTTTAAACAAGAACTGGCCTTCCTGCGCAGCCCGGTTGGCACGGCTGACGGTGGTGACTACCACGTCGACTGGGAGCGCCAAGCGGTTGAAGTTGGTGCGCCCGACGCAGTCCCGGTGATGCGGGCCGTTTTCCGCGAAGGCATTGGCTGCGTCATTCTGGCACCCGACCAGACACTGGCGGATATTGATGACCTACCCGAACTGACGCTTCCACTGCCACCCGGCGATGCTTCTCAAATCCCCTGGCCCGATGGTGATCTGACAACCCAGCAGGAGTTGCCGTCCGCAATCGATGCAAACGCCCTGCAAGCAGCGTCGGACTGGGCCTTTAATCGCCCGACTGCGGAACAGGACACACTGAGTCTTCTTGTGGTTTACAAAGGTCAGATTATTCTCGAGCGTTATGCGCCGGGCATCGATATGACCACGCGCACGCGCACCTGGTCTACCGCCAAGAGTATTGCATCCACCTTGATTGGCATGCTGGTCGATCAGGGGCAATTGTCGCTTGACGAGCCCCTGGATTTGCCATGGTTGCCAACAGCCGGCTCAGCGGATGCTGACCCGCGCCGCCACATCACCTTGCGTCATGTGCTGAACATGAGCAGCGGACTCGAAAGCATCGACAACGCCGGTATGGAGTATGCCACCGGATCAGGTCTTTCCTATTGGGCGGGCGCCAGTTCTGTCAACGGCGCGTTGAACCGGGCATTGATCCGCGAGCCGGGTTCGCACTGGGACTATGAGAATTACGACACCCTTCTGGGTGTGTATGCGATGAAGCAGGCCTTGGGTGGCGAAAACACTTACGCCGAGTTTCCCCGCAAAGCGCTGCTGGATCGGATTGGCATGCGCAATACGCTGGTGAGTACCGATCGTTTTGGCGACTTTGTACTCAGCAGTCAGGTGTATACCAATGCGCGGGACCTGGCACGTTATGGCCTCTTGTATCTGAACAATGGCCAGTGGAACGGTGAACAACTGATTTCAACAGACTGGATAGAATTTTCACGCACACCGGCACCCGCAACGGTTGGGCAAGGCGGGCAATACGGTGGGCAGTGGTGGCTGGTACCTGAGGGGCGCACTGACATTCCCGCGGATGCTTACTCAACTAATGGCAACCGCGGCCAGTTTACTGTGGTTGTGCCCTCGCACGATCTGGTGATTGTGCGTCGCGGACTGGACTACGGCCGACAAGGATTTAATCAGTGGGATCTGACCCGTGAGGTGCTCAAGGCCGTGAACCCATAAAAAAAGCCGGCAACTGCTGAGAGTTGCCGGCCTTTTTTGTCTTCAGTTTTTTACTTCAGTCAATCAGAACGCTGCCTTCAACGACAGGAACAACTGACGTGGTGCACCCGGCAACAAGGTCATCGCGGTACCGGTCAGGTCAGAATTGCCAAAACCACCACTGCCAACGGTAGAGATGTACTCTCTGTCGATCAGGTTGGTGACATCCACCTGTGCGGTCAACTCTTTGAACATGCCCAGATCACCAAAGCGGTAACCAGCGCTGACGTTAATGATGGTTGAGCTTTCCACGCTGCCCTCATTCAGGAAGGTGTACTCACGCTCGCCGGTGTACTTCAGGTGTACTTTGGCAAACACACTCTCCATCTCATAACCCAGCTCGGAGTTGTACATCCACTCGGGTGAATCCACCACGGTCTTGCCGGCAGTGTTCACACGCGTGGTGCCTGAGAAGTAATCGTCATCAATTTTAGACTGGTTGTAGCTGGCAGAGTTGTACCAGCTGATACTGTCGGTCAGATTCCAGATCACACCGGTCTCAACACCGCGGGAGGTCACGCTGCCGACGTTAGCCAGTGCGTTAAAGGCGCCGATAATGGCGGAACCCTGCTGAATCGCCAACAGACGGTCATCAAAATTGACGTTGTACGCGCTGACCACACCTTCAATACCGTCAACGCGGAAGCGCCAGCCGAGTTCGAAGGTAGTTGATGTTTCAGGTTCAATGGTGTTTTTGATGGCGTCGAAGCCAGCCTGCGTCGCGGAGAATGGCGACGTGCCGGTGGCTGATCCGATCAGGGCACGCACATTCTTGGAATACGCACCAAATACTTCGCCCTGATTACCCAGGTCGTAAACGAATCCGGCCTGCGGCAGGAAACCTTCGTCGGTGTCGATCTTGCCAGTTTTGTTGTCACCAACGATGGTGCGCGCTGCCACATCGACCTGCACGCTCTTGAATCCGAATTCCAGACGCAGGGCATCAGTGGCCTGCCAAGTGTCCTTCACATGGATCTGCGTGGTTTCTGTGTTAAAGGCATATTCCCACTGTGTCCGCAGCGGATTGCGCTGAAACTCCAGGAAGTTGCGGGTTGGCGCAACGGCTGAAGGTTCGCCATAGAATCGACGTGCCTGTTCGAAGTCATTGTCTTCTGTCCACAGGCCGATATTCAGGGTGTGCGCGCCAGCGGTAACACTCAGATTGGAGATAATGCCACTGCGGTCAATCTGATATTCAGTGGTGCGGATTGTTAACGGTGCGCCACCTGGCGTTGCCAGATACGGTGTGCCCCACTGTCCCTGACCTTCGTTGTCGTGGAAATACGCGGTGGTTTTCCAGTCGATGTTTTCTGTTATTGGCAGATCCAAGGCGACGTAGGACAGGGTGTCCTTGCGCAGACCGGACGCGTTCCAGTAGGCATCATCCAGGCTGTTCACGGCGCCGGTGAAATTGCCACGTGCTGCAGCCACAGCGCGATCCCAATCAGGGTAGTAGTTATCCCAGTCACTGCCCAGACGGCGGATCATGTCTTTGGACATATCCTGGTAGTCATTTTCAGCGCGGTCAGAGTCACTGTAGTAGGCCGTCAGCAAGGCATTGCCCAGTGTCTGTTCCAGCTTGAGGTTGACGTAGTCCTGCTGCTGCGACCCGGCACCCTTCCATTTGTCGGAGTCCTGTGATGCGGCACTCACAAAAAAACGTGTGCCGGTGCTGAGCTCACCGCTGTCTGCACGCAGGAACATCCGCTGTGCTGCGTCGCTGCCAAAGCTGACGTTGGTGCTGATACCAAACTCTTCATTCGGGCGTGCTGTGGTAAATTCCAGTGTGCCACCCAGGTTGCTGGTGGAGGCAGTCGACAATGCGCCGGCACCTTGTGACAACGACACGCCGCCAATGTTCTCTGACATCACCGCGCGGCTGATGTGCAGACCATTATGGTTGGCGTAAGACATATCGCCCAGTGGGACTTCGTCCAGTGTAAAGCCCATCTGATTCTGGTTAAAACCACGCACCACGATGCGGGTAGACCACTCGTAAGCACCGTAAGGATCAGCAGACTGGAAGTTCACACCAGGCAGTTTTTCAATGGCTTTTAACGGGCTGGTGCCAGCGGCATACTGGTCCAGTTGAGTGGCTGTCAGGCTTTGTACCTGACGCACTTCACCCTGACCGAATACACTGATTTCCTGAATTTCAGGCGCAGGCTGGGCGTGCGCCATGCCAACACACAGGCCATTGATCGCGACGACGCTGGCAGCAATGGCGAGTGACAGTCGGTTTGCAGCAGGCTTTTGTGGGAAGCGTACCGCGGGATTTATGTTGTTCATGGGTAGATCTCCGAAGATTGAGTAGGCTGCCGGCGCAATTGCGCAGCAGCGCGCTCGTCGGCCCACACGAGTCATTGCTCATGTGGACGAACTGCTCAGCGAGTGTGCAACCACTATGTGTCAGTGGTTAGACGGGCGGATGACAGTTTCAGGACATTTTTGTGTCAGAGACTGAAACTGCGATAGGAGATTTTCTGGCTAGAACCAGCTGTCAAAGCGGATGTCGTCACTGCCCTGCGGCAATGAAACAGCCATACCGTCGCGCGCGACGCGCACCGGGCCGTCCAAACGCGACGGCGCATCACGCAGAAACGCTGGCTCCAGAAAGCGGCTGGGCAGCGGCGGTACCACGTGATTCAGAATCAGCGCGCTGGCATTGGCAAGTTGTGCAACATCGGCGGCATCTTCGGGCGTGGTGTGATAGTCCAGCACGTCACGCATGATAGCGCCCAGATTGGGGTCGCCGCGGGCGATCACATTTTCCTCGAGCACGCCCAGCATCTCGGGTTGCAGACCCTCTACCACCAGCAGATCGGCGCCTCGTGCAAAGTCCTCAAAACCGGGGGTACGCGACACAATCAGATCACCACTGAATACCACGGCGCGACCGGCGTATTCAAAACGGTAGGCCACCGCCGGATCGGCAGGCGCATGATCAACACGCATCGCCGTGACCAACAAACCATCGGCGTCGTACACGGTTACTGCGCTCTCTTTGGCAGGCGGTGTAACCCGTGGTGGTAACGCAAAAGGCGCAGCCAGCAATCCCCCGCCGGATGACGGCACAATATTCTCGCCGTGATGCGCGGGCCGGAAAATCTGGTCGAGCGCATAGGCCTGATTAAAGCCTGCCACCACCTGTTCCACACCCGTGGCACCCATCACCGTCAACGGCGACTGATGCGCGCCGTTAACCCAACGCTGCAAGGCCAGATTCCCCAGATCAGCGATATGATCAGAATGATAGTGGGTCAGAAACACCGCCTTTATTCTGTCTGGTGGCAAGCCCATCAAGGCGATATTGGTGGTCGATCCGCTGCCCGAATCAATCACAAACAGGTTTTCTCCAGCCACCACGACCGCACAGGATTCGGCGCGCGTCGCATCCGGGATCGGTGAACCCGTCCCGCAGAACGCCACATGCAGACCCGGCGCCAGCGTTGCCATGCGGTCCTGTTGCGCGCGTTCCGTCGCCAGGCGTTCAAACACCAGCTGCCCCAGTTGCGCTTGAAAAATGCGGGCAGATGCCGCGATTACCACCAACACCAGCACCAGCACCATCATCACCACGATCAGCACCCGCGCAACGGGTGAACTGCTTATACGCGCTCTTAAACCCTGGGTCTTCTGTATGGTATTCATCGCTTGACCTGCATGTTGATGGTTTGCTCGGTTGCTTTGTTATAGGGCGGCAACATACCGCCGAGTTTGCCGATATTGAAGCCAGTCTGGCGGAACACACTCTTGGCATGACTGAAGGTACGGAACCCGTCCAATCCATGATAGGCACCCATGCCACTGGGTCCGACTCCGCCAAATGGCAATTCTTCCTGCATGATGTGCATGATCACATCGTTGATACAAACGCCGCCGGAGGTGGTGCGTGTCAGCACCGCCTGCTCTTCCTGCTTGTTACGACCAAAATAGTAGGCTGCCAGCGGACGCGGATGAGCATTAACGTAGTGAATGGTGTCGCTAAAGTCTTGGTAGGTGCGGATAGGCAGCAAGGGGCCAAACAATTCTTCTTCCATCACCTGCAGGTCATCAGGCGGATTGATGATCAGCGTTGGCGGAATTTTACGGCGCTGCGCCTGTGCGGCGAAATCTTCACCGGCAGGATTAATGGCAACCGTCCTGATACCGCGCTGCTCAGCTTCCTGCAAATATCCATTGAGCCGCGCATAGTGCCGGTCATTGACAATGGCGGTGTATTCCGGATTGTCGAGCATCGTGGGATACATGGCACTGACCACTTTTTGTGCGGCGCTGACGACCGCCTCAAGATGCTCTTCAGGCACCAGCAGATAATCCGGCGCCAGACAGATCTGACCTGCATTCAACGTTTTTCCCAGCATGATGCGTTCAAGGCTATGTTCAATATTGGCAGTGCGCGACACAATCACTGGCGACTTGCCACCCAGCTCCAGCGTCACCGGCACCAGATTACGCGCGGCAGCAGCCATGATGTGTCGGGCCACTGACGTTGCTCCGGTGAACAGCAAATGGTCAAAGGGCAAGGCACTGAAGGCCTGACCAACCTCCGGGCCGCCGGTAAACAACGCCACCTCATTTTTATCCCAGGCGGCGCTGACCATCTCGCTCATCACCGCTGATGTGGCCGGCGTGAACTCCGAGGGTTTGATCATCACGCGGTTGCCTGCTGCCAGAATTCCCGCCAGAGGGCCAAAGGTGAGATTCACCGGAAAATTCCACGGCGAAATCACACCCACAACACCCAGTGGTTGGCATTGAATGTGTGAGCGGCCACCCAGCAGATTAAAGGGAAACGAGCTCGGGCGGCGTTGGGGTTTCATCCACGTGTGCAGGTGTTTACGCGCATGTTTCAGCGGTGTCAGTGACGCGGCAATATCCGTCAGCAGGGTTACCTGACGCGAGCGGCAACTGAAGTCGGTGTTCAGTGCATCAACCAGTTTGTGTTGGAATTTCAGTAAAACATCAATACCGCGATCGATGCGATCAATGCGCGTCGCGGCGCTGACCGCGCCCTGCTGTAAGTAGTCTTCGCGCTGGGCGTCGAGCGCGCTGCGTAACATGGCCGCAATCTGTGCTGACTCGGTTACCGGATCACTATCTGCGCGGTTATCCACTGTGCTGGTCATCTTGGTTTACTCATTTTTTGATCATTCAGGATTTAATTATTTTGCAGACATTAATTACCCAGTGCACGCAACTCTTCATACACAATCGGCAAAAAGTCTGCGGCCGTCCATGAAGGCACCTGACCCCAACGCGCGTCATGAATCGCCAGGGGCGCGGCCGCGATGGTTTGTTCCAGCGTCAGCCCCTGTGCCACCAGCGCTGAAATGCGCTCGCGGATATCGTAAAGCAGGGCCAATACTTCCTGCATACCTTCGCGATTGCTGACGCCACTGCCATGACCCGGAATCACTTTGGTATCGGGGCCTGCCAGCTCAATCGCCAGTTCCATGGCTGCAATCATGCCCAGAAAACTGCCGCCGTTGTAGACATCAATAATGGGATACATATTGGTACGGAACACGTCACCCAGATGCATGACATCAGAGCCGCGAAAGTGCACAAAACTGTCACCATCTGTGTGCGCGGGCGGTGCAATAAACACACGCACTTCTTCGCCGTTCAGATGAAAACTGATGGCATCGCTGTAGGTGATTACCGGCAGCGCACCCGCTGGCGGCTGCGGAAAAGTAATACCACCGCGTCGGGGTATCCGCAGTTCAGTGAGCATGCGCACCCGCACATCGTCGTGCGCCAGAATGGTCACGCCATAGGCAGCCAGATTATTGTTGCCACCGATGTGATCGGGGTGCACGTGAGTATTGACCACAAAACGTATTTCCGCATCACTGATAGATCGCACTGCCGTGAGCAGATTTTCGGTGTCACGGTCATAACGGTCATCAATCAACAGCACACCATCTGGCCCCGAGAACACACCGATATTGCCATCGGTATCAGGCGCTTCCAGCATGTGTACATTGCCGGCAACATGCGTCACTTTAAAAAAATTATCGGCGGACTGTGAAGACACAATGCCGGGGGTCAGCAGGCATACAGTGACTAGAAGTTTTTTGATGACAGGTGTCATGGCCATACCGAACCTCGTTGTTGATTAAATTTTATCCGTGTGCAAAATTGCACTCACTGATTTGTACCCATTGATCCATTTTCACAAGGAAATACTCATGAACTTCATACGCAGCAACATCAAGTGGATCATGCTCGCCGGTGGCGTACTGACCTGCACCATGGCGCTGGCCATCGTTGCGCCGCAACTGGCCCTGCAACGTACCTTTGGCGCAACGCTGGAAGGACCGTTGGCCGAGGTGGTTGTGCGCAGTTGGGGTATGTTGGTGACGCTGGTGGGTGCCATGCTGATTGTTGCCGCCTACCGTCCTGTGTATCGTCCGCTGGTCTTGCTGGTTGCTGCTGTGAGTAAAGCCGCGCTGTTGTTGCTGATTGCCCTTCCTGGCCGCGAGTTTGCTGCAACCGCCGCGCCGGTCATCGTGGCGGATGGCCTGATGGTGGTGTTGTTCAGCGCTTATCTGTTGGGTCTCAGCGCAGGTCAGCATCATGCGCCTTCCGGTTCCGACTGAGCCAAGGCCGCAGCAAAAACCTGTAGATCAATCCTGACAGTAACAACACAGCCACCAACAAGCCCACAACCATGGCCACAAGGGTCGTGCCATATTCTTCAATAATGTTTTGCGTTGAGGCCTGCGCGATCATTTGTTGACCCGAATATCCCGCAGGCATAGGTAACACGCCAACGTCAGCAGCGTAGGACGCGTAGTCCTGCAACATCTGTGCAACGCGCTCCGGCTGCTCTGCGCTGAGGTCGCGGGTTTCCCCCGGATCACGCACCACATTGTGCAAGCGCCACACACCATCGCCGTAGAAGTCGAGATTACGCACCAGTTTATAGTCACCTTTGAACACCGCCGATTGTCCTGAGGCTTCCAGCGAAACGGCATCCTCTGGCCCATAGACAGCCGCCTGCCTGCCTTGCAACACATCAAACAGGCTGCGCCCGGTAAACGCCGGACCGCTCGTCAGTGCTGCAGTGCCTGTCAAATCCAGAAGCGTGGGTACCAGATCGGTCATAAAGCTGAAGGGGTGCAGCACACCTGCAGCTGGAATACCGGGGCCAGACATGATCAAAGGCACACGTGTCCCGCCTTCCGAGGCATGAAACTTGAACAATGACCCCGCAACACCGCCGGCCAGCGCCCATTCCGGGCCAATGGACGCGTAGGTGCCGCGCTCGCCCAAGGTGTCAGTGGCCAGTGAATAGCCTTCCAGGCGCAGCCACAGCCGGAAGCCGGGATCGACCGTTGGATGATTGTGTTCAGGCCCGTTATCTGAGAGCACCACAAACACGCTGTTGTCATAGACGCCGGTGGTCTTCAGGTGATCTATCAACCGGCCAACGTGGAAATCCATGGCTTCCAGCATCCCGGCGTTAATCTGCATACTGCGGATACTGCTCTCGCGCTCGGCATCCGAGATATCTTCCCATTGGCGCAGCACCGCAGGCACCGGGGCCAGCTCGGTATCCGCGGGGATCAACCCGCGCGCGACCGCGGCTGCATGACGACGCTGGCGTTGAACTTCCCAGCCTGCATCGTAAACACCGTTGTAACGCTCGATGTATTCCCTTGGCGCCTGCACGGGAATATGGATGGCCTGGAAACCAATGTAGGAGAAGAACGGTTGATCCGGTTCACGCTGGTCAATGAATTCAATCATCTTGTCGACCAGAAACTCGGATGAATAGAAGTCGTCTGGCAAGGTGCCGCGCTGCCCGTCTTCAAACCAGTCGGCCTGGTCATATTGCGGCAGGTACGAGCGCTGCTCCCAATTATCCGCGCCCGAGGCGTCAAGTATAAAACTGCGATCAAACCCGCGGGCCACCGGCAGGCTCTCTGGCGAGTGTCCCAGATGCCACTTACCCGAGACAAAGCTGGCATAACCGGCTGCACGCAGATGCTCTGCCAGCGTGGGCACATCACTGGCCAATTCGCCCCGGTAAGAGGGGTGATCCGCCTGTTCTGGCGGGCGCAGGTGATCCAGTGTTGCGACACCCGCCCGGTGGCTGGGCACGCCGGTCATCAACATGGCACGCGAGGGCGCGCAGGTGGGAGTGGTATGGAAATTACTGAACATCACACCGGATGCCGCCAGACTGTCGATGTTGGGCGTCTTGATCTCACTGCCATATGCGCCCAGATCGGTGAAACCGGCATCATCAATCAGGATCACCACAACGTTGGGTTGAGCGGCCATCGCTGGCGCGGTCGCCAGCCACAGCGTCATCAGGCACAACAGCTTGGCTACGCGGCTGAACATGCCTCCGTCCCCATAACTTGTCACATGAGCTGCCATCAGTTCCTCCGTCCCCATGCCATGAGTGACATGATTTGTATGTTTAGGCATCGCGGGCACACCTGAAACCGACGTGCATTAAGGAACTGTCGGGGGTGGAGTGGCTGCGTGAGGACACCCGGTAGCCGTGACAGACAGCCGCCTCGCATAAAAATGACCCGCCGCGCTGTACTTTTGTGCTGCCTTGCAACGGCGCATCGTCAGCACCTTTACGTCCGGCATAATTGCCGTGCCAGTCCGCCGTCCATTCCCAGACGTTGCCGGCCATGTCACTCAGCCCGGCCGGCGACAGTCCAAAGTGTCCCACTGGAGAAGTGGTTGCAAAACCGTCGTCGAGGGTATTGATGATGGGGAACGTACCGTTCCAGGTATTGGCCTGCCAGACGCGGGCCGGGAAGTCACCTTCCTTCAACAAGATGTCGCCAAAGGCATAACTGACATCACCGTCGTGACCACTACGCGCGGCAAACTCCCACTCCACTTCGCTGGGCAGGCGCTTGTCGTGAGCACTGCAATACGCATGAGCATCATCCCAGGACACCTGGGTGACGGGGTGATCGGCGGGCGCCGGTTCGCCGTCGGGCCCCAAGGGAGAGCGCCAGTTCGCACCGGGCTGCAGAAACCAGCGCCCGGTACCAAACTGCATCACCGCGGCATCACCAAATTGTTCGGCAGTGGTGACATGCCCGGTTTGCTGAACAAACGCTGCAAATGCTGCGACGGTCACCGGCGTGCGATCCATCAGAAAGGCAGGCAACTGCACAGTAAACACCGGCCGCTCATCGTCCAAGCCCTGTTCAGAGCCAATGACCGATTGCCCGCCGGGGATCAACACCATATCAGCGGGCAGATCATCGGCGGCCGCCGTTGCGACCAGCAGCATTGCCCCGACCAGTGCGCAGGACCTGATCATGAAGCGCCCAAGCGGACGAGGATTTGCAGCAAACAAGGCAGTCACGGGCGTTTCCTCGCTATAGGTCACATGTTATTATCCAGAAGTATAATTACGGCACCCAGGATTGTCTAGCTCACCAAAAATCATAATAGGGATAAGATCTTATGAAGATAAAACCTTGGTTGAGGACCCGCGTCACTGCCCTGTTGACCAGCCGCGTTTACCGTCAACTGCGTCGCAGTACAGCGGCATTGATCAGACGTATCAAAGGCCAAGCGCCCGTTGTGCATTATTTCCACCAGGTCGACGATCCTTATTCCGATCTGGCGGTACGCGCCCTGCCACACCTTGTTGGTCAGTATCCAATCACCCTGGTGCCGCACCTGGTTTCTGCTCCTGATGCCGGGGCAGCGCCGGAGCCTCAGCGCCTGGTGGAATGGTCATTGCGCGACGCTGCCGATCTCGCCCGCGCCCTGAATCTGCAGTCACCCCCCTGGCAGACGGCGCCCGATGCCAGCGCCGTTGTCCAGGCTCAGGCCTCACTGGCCGGGATCACAGATCCTGTCAGGTTCGCCGACATCGTGGCTAAACTGCAGCCTGCAGAACCGGATCTGGCGGCCAGCGACATTCCGGCCAGCGACCTTGCAGACACTGCGCTTCAGGAGGGCAACGCGCTGCGCCAGGCACTGGGTCACTATCTGGGCGGCATGTTTTATTTTGAGGGGGAATGGTACTGGGGACTGGATCGGCTGCCATATCTGGAGCAACGCCTGCAAACCTTGTCACGCAACAACACTGTTGCGCCTTTTGTGAGCCGACTGGAATGCTCCGTCGACGAGACTCAAGCAGTTCCTGCGCACACGCAACAGCGCCCTGTACTGGATTTGTACTTCTCCTTTCGCAGCCCTTACAGCTGGATCGCACTGCCGAGAGTGTTTGCCTTGGCAAGGCGCTACAACGCCCAGCTGAATCTGCGTTTTGTATTGCCCATGGTGATGCGCGGTCTGCCAATCCCGGAGTCCAAACGCCTTTACATTGTCAGCGACACCAAACGCGAAGCGGAGCGGGTGGGCCTGCCGTTTGGCTTGATTGCCGACCCGGTG
This sequence comes from Rhodoferax sp. OV413, assembly GCA_943330915.2. Taxonomy (GTDB): domain Bacteria; phylum Pseudomonadota; class Gammaproteobacteria; order Pseudomonadales; family Pseudohongiellaceae; genus Pseudohongiella. The sequence goes on from CALQJO020000008.1 coordinate 51,548, forward strand.
GGAAAACCCACCGAACGCGGGCTGGCAGTGTTGCACCACGCCATTCAAGCTGGCAAAGGCGAGGCTTTTGCGCTGTCATTCATGCGCGGCGTGTTTGCTGAAGGCATCAGTGCGCGCAGTGACTCCGGGCTGCTGACGCTGTGCACTCGCGCGGGGATCACTGAGGCGCAGATGCAGGCAGCGCTGGCTGATGCCAGCTGGCGCTCTGTCGCTGAAGCCAATCGTGGCGAAATGTTTGCACTCGGCATCTGGGGTGTGCCGGCCTTCCGTGTCAATAAAGGCAGCGCACACTGGGGCCAGGACCGCCTGTGGCTGCTGGAGCAGCAACTCAGGCAAGCAACGATGCCAGCACCCGACGCTCCCCGCTGAAGGGGCGGCGTCCATGCATGACCAGTGAGTTATCCACCAGCGCCACGTCACCCGCTTGCCACTGCATATCAAAGGAGAGCTTCTCCGCCAGGTCAATCACGGTGGCCATGGCCTGCGGATCGATAACACTGCCATCACCAAAACAGATGGATTTCTGCGCCACATTGCGCTTGTCCTGCCAGCCCTGAAACGCCGCGATCAATTGGTTAAAGAACACCCGTCGACCATCCTCGAGTGTGCGCACCGCCGGCAACACCGGCGTGGTGACGCGCAGATTGTCTTCTGCCAACCACTGCCATTGATACCCCAGACTCTGCAGTTTTGCTTCTGCGGCTGCTTTGTCAGGCGCGTTTAAGGTACTGCGCCAACTGCGGCCCTGCCCGGACTGCAGATCCTCCTGGTCGGGCATGGTATTGGTGTATCTGACGCCTTTGGTCTCACAGGCGCTCACAAAATCAGGCATCAGCGTTTCGATCTGTGTCAGCAATACATCAGAGCGGCACAACGGAGTGGCACCACCGACTGCCGCCGGATGTTCACAAAAAAAGAACAAGGCAGACGGGTAAACGGGTGTCTGCGCCATTTCATGATGCAGATAGATCGCGATATTGGCAGGCGCTTCGTTGGCGGTAAACACCCGCTCCGTGCGATTACGCCTGACCGCATTGGATAAGGAATCGGTATAGGTAAAATTTTTTAAACCAAACATCTGGATAAACGCATCAAAATCCATATCCGTTTTTAATGGAAATCCGCGAAACAGTATAGCCCCGTGCTCAGCCAGTTCAGACTGCAGGGATTGCCGGTGAGCGTGCACCCAATCCGACACGGCTTGTAAACCGCCGGCAGGTTCTGACTGCAGGGCATACACCAGCGGGAAAGCCTGGGGGTGAAATTGCTGATGGTTTGCAGGCACCGCTGCGACCGCCAGAGCAGCCTGATTGCTTGTTGTACTCACACTCACCTCAGTCATAAATGGGATAAAACTTACCAAAGGCCAACTCGCAGAAAGCACCGGGATCATTAAAGCGGCGGTTCTGATTCAACGCGGAAATAGCCGCCATCTCGTCATCGCTGAGCGTGAAGTCAAACACCAAGAGGTTCTCAGCCAGACGCTCGACGCGAGAGGTTTTAGGAATCACTGAGGTGCCTCGCTGAACACCCCAGCGCAATACTACCTGCGCCGGCGTGCGCTGCACACGACGGGCAATGTCTTTCACCACCGCTTGTTGTAATACCGAATCCTGATCACTGGCCATGGACAACTCAACGTAGGAGCCGGCGCCCAGCGGTGAAAACGCCGTCACGGCGATGTCGTAATGCTGCGCCAGCCGGATCAGACGCTGCTGCGTCAGATACGGATGCGATTCAATCTGCAACATCGCCGGTTTTATGCGGGCATAGGCCATCAGATCGTGCAGCAGTGCGCTGTTGTAGTTACACACACCAATATTGCGAACCAGGCCTGCCGGCACCAGTGCTTCCATGGCGTGCCAGGTATCAGCCAGCGGCACCGGGTCAATCGTCATTTCGGGGCGCTCTGCCCTGGGATCAAAAATCCACTCCGGCGGATAACGCTCGGCCATGGGCACGTACTTCAGGGAGATCGGAAAATGTATAAGGTACAGATCCAGATAATCGAGCCCCAGATCAGACAAGGATTTTTCGCAGGCTTCACGCACATGTTGCGGATGATGAAAGGTGTTCCATAACTTTGAAGTAATCCATAGATCCTGACGCGTACACAGGCCCTGCGCCAGCGCGCGGCGGATACCCTCGCCGGCCTGTGTTTCATTGCCGTAATCCGCGGCACTGTCCAGATGACGGTAACCGGCTTTGATCGCATTAAACACCATCTCAGCGGTATCATCTTTGGCGATTTTCCAGAGACCAAACCCGACGGCCGGCATCTGCTGCTGTTTAACATTAATGCTGGTCATACCTTCCCGCCTTCCAGTACATGTTGCAGTTGCTGCGCGCGCAAAAAACTGTCGATGCTGACGACGTGTCCGCTGCGCAGCGATTCCTGAGCCGCACAGGCCACGATCATCGACCATAAGCCCTGTTGAACCGTCGCGCAGTCTACCTGTTTGCCATCCAGCTGATCCATCAGCGCGATGTGCTCATAATAGGTAGCGCCATGATGCCCACTTTGTTCAATCAGCTTCGGATAGGACAATTGCGTGCTGCGCGATGCGCCATTCTCACCAATCTCCACCTTGATTGATGTCTGAGTAGGCACCTGCGCATGAAAATCAAAACGCTCGTGGGTCACCACTCTGCCCTGGTCACCAACAACAATCAGCTCTTCAGAAAAGTCCGCACAGAACATGTTCAGTGTAAAGCTGGCTTTGATGCCATTAGCGTAGTCAATACACACAAACGCATGATCATCTATGTCTGAAGCCACGCCGTCTTTTTTGAAATCCAGAAAGTTCACCGCACGCCCGCCGGTGGCATACACACGCACGGCCCGCGAGTCTGCCATCAGATTCATCAGATCAAAATAGTGACAACATTTTTCGACCAGGGTACCGCCGGTATTGCAATTAAACTTGTTCCATTGCCCGACTTTATCGAGAAAGGGCGGGCGGTATTCACTCATGCTGATGGTATGGATCTGCCCCAGACTACCGCGGGCTTTCACCTCATGAAAGGCTTCCTGATACTGGGCTTTGTAGCGGTACTGCAGACCAATCTGCACAAAGGCACTGTGGTTTTCTGCGGCGTCCAGCAAGGCAACGGCGTCCGCCAATGTTGTTGCCATGGGCTTTTCCAGAAAAATCGGCTTGCCGCTGGCCAGTGCAGTTTTTAACACCTCGAGATGCGTAAAGTTGGGTGTGCAGATCATCAGCACATCAGCGTCCGCGTCATTACAGGCGGACTCCAGGTCGGCATACCGGCGCAACACATCGCTGGAAATCGCGCGGTAGGCAGCCTCTGCGGCATCCATACTGTGCACCTGCTGATCATAAATCCCGAGCACACGGGCGCGGCCCAGCAATGCCGCCACTCGCATATGTTCCTGCCCCATGGTGCCGGTGCCAATCACGACGAGGTTGTAGCGGGGTGGTTCCTGCTGATACAGATAACGATCGGCGTCAGTGATGTGCCGTTGATTGACCGAATTTTCAAAAAATCGCAAACGTGCTTTTGTCATTTTTTTACCGCATAAACGCAGGAAAACCCTGCTTGACCCAGACCACAACATTAACGGCCAGCAGCGACAGCATCAACGGCCAGAACGCCGAACTCAGGCCGCCCACCAAACCGACAGGCGAGAACAGCAAGTACAAGGCCACCACACAGGACATGAGCGTAATCGCGCACGGAACGGCATAACGCCAAGGCGTCAGGTCCACACCCTGTACTGGCTGGTACGACCAGTTTTCGCTGCGTGGCTGCAACCTGCCAAACAGCAGCATAATCGCCACTTCAATCACAAACAATATGGCGTACACATGCAGGAAATGCAGCGTCACAACATCATCAAACACAAAGCGCAGCAGGCCGTAAGCAATCACATGGAAAACAATCGCGACCTTGGCGCCCACGGCCGGCACGCGGGTGGTAAACAGTCCAACCAGCACAACGGCAATCACCGGAATGTTGTAAAAGCCGGTAAACATACGAATCAGTTGCCAGAGTCCTTCCGGCGCGTATTGCAGCAAGGGCGCGACCACAAACGAAAACAAGGCAATGACTACGCTGGCGATTTTGGCGACACGTATCAGTGTTTTGTCATCCACCGGTTGCTTTTTCAGCGGCGCATAGACATCCAGGCAAAACAAAGTCGCGGCACTGTTCAACAGGGAGTTAAAAGAACTGAACACGGCGCCCAGCAAGACCGCCAGAAAAAACCCCGAGGCATAACCCGGCAACACATCACGCACCAATCGCGGGTAGGCCTGATCAATCGGGCTCAACCCGGGGCCGTACAAGTGAAACGCGATGATGCCGGGGATCATCATCATAAATGGCACCATGACCTTGAAGAATCCGGTAAACAACACACCTTTCTGACCCTCGGCCAGGTTTCTGGCAGCCAGCGTGCGCTGTATCACATATTGATTGGTGCACCAGTAAAACAGATTGGCGAGAATCATACCGGTGAACAAGGTGCCAAACGGAGTTGGGTCAGCCGGCCCACCAATCGCGTTCAGCTTCTGTGTGTCGGTGCTGGTGATGATGGCCAGACCGCTGCTCACGCTGCCATCGCCCAGCAGTGACAGTCCCAGCACCGGCACGGTCACACCAATCACCAACAGGCCGATGCCATTGAGGGTATCGGAAATAGCCACAGCCTTTAAACCACCAAACACCGCGTAAACACTGCCAATCAAACCAATCGCGACGATAGTCATCCACAGCGCCTGACTGTCATTGACCCCAAGCAAACCGGGCACATCAAACAATTGCAGCACCGCGATAGAGCCGGCGTACAACACGGATGGAATGGTCACCAGCCCATATCCGACCATAAACAGCACTACCGTCAGGCGCCGCACGCCATCATCAAAGCGCTTGTTGAGGAACTCGGGCAAGGTGCTGAACGCCCCTGCCAGATAACGCGGCAGAAAGATAAACGCCATGCAGATGGTGGCAAACGCCGCAGTCACTTCCCAGGCCATGCTGCTCAGATTAAAGCCATAAGCCGAACCATTGAGTCCTATCAATTGTTCAGCAGACAGGTTGGTCAGCAGCAGCGAGCCCGCGATAAACGTTGCACCCAGACCGCGACCCGCGAGAAAGTAGCCATCCTGGGTGCTGACGTCTCCGCGGGTTTTGCGGTAGGAGATCCAGGCCACCAGTGCCATAAAAAAAGCACAGCTGAGCAGCGTGATGGTTAGGTCAGCGGTTTCCACGAGCCACCGGTCTGGTCAGACGAATCCACGTCTCTGCGGCAGTCAGCGTCGCCGGCATTGAACTGACAGTCGCAATATTCCAGGCGAGTGTGAAATCAAGTCCGGCCAACTGCCCCCAATCAAGAAACAGACGTAAGGTAGAAATTGACAGGCCGACCGCAAAACCGCGGATCATAAACTCTCTGTGTAATCTGACATCACGCACACGAATGTATCCAAAGGCGCGATACAAAAAGTACAGCATCAGAACACTGCTGAACAGTGAAACCCACTGGTTGAGTGTCCAGCCCCAGATCGGTAATACAAAACCCATATAGGACGCCCCCAGCGCAACCAGCACGGCGCTAATAAGATAAAGGTAGCCGCTGCCACGGTGCAGTCTGGGAAAGCGTTTGCGCAATGAACTGATGAATTGCACCGGCCCGAGAATCATGAATAAAAAGCCGGGGATAACGTGAGCCAGCGTTAATGTCGGCATCTCGACGTATCGGGCGTTAAAGGGATGCGCCGCGGCCTGCGGATGCAAGTCTCCCGATAGCGAAAGACTGATAAAACCAGCACGGGTTACCGCATCATTGAGTGCGTCGTAGACCAGATACACAATAAACGCCCACCCGATCAGGCCGATGACCTGCAGCGTGGGCGCGGACAACACACCGTTTCGTGGAACATTTATCATCTTGTTATGACTCCAGCCATGTTGGTAAATCCGCGCTGTGTGCAGCTACTCTAGTTGGATTGCCATTTTGCGGTCAACCGTGGGCTTGGTATTTGCTGACTGGGTGACAATGGTTTATTGTCCATGGCCACTCCGGGAGGGCCGGAAAACCAATAACAAGGAAATACCATGGATTCACTACTGGCCATCGCGCCATCAGCGCTGGCGCTGATTCTTGCCTTCACCACCCGACGCGTGATTTTGTCCCTGCTGAGCGCCGTGGTGCTTGGATACGCCATTCTGATGAACTACCACCCGCTGGACACCGCAGTTGCGGTATTCAATCAAGGCATTTTCCAGCAACTCGAAGGCTCTAACGCCCAGATCATCATTGTCATCACCATCATTTCCGGGTTCATCTACCTGCTTGAATCGTCCAATACCATGCGCGCGTTTTCCGGTTTGCTGGGTACGCATGTGACCTCACCACTCAAAATCAAACTCAGCATGCTGTTCAGCGGGTTGGTGATCTTTTTTACCGACTCCGGCAACTCGCTGATTCTTGGCCCGGTTTACCGACCTGTTTACGACAAACTGAAAATTTGCCGCGAAAAACTTGCCTACATTGTGGATTCCACCTCATCGCCGGTGTGTGTGCTGATCCCCATCATCAGCTGGGGCGCTTACACCATGGGGCTGATGGAAAGTTCCTTTGCTGCAGAGGGTATTGTCAAAGACGGGTTCACCGCATTCAGGGAAGTCTGGTTTTATATGATTTACCCCTTGTTAACCTTGATTGGCGTGGCCTTTGTAGCGATTTTCAACGTCTGGCTGGGACGCATGAAACAGGTGCAGCAACGCTTTCTGGCCGGCACCCACACCTACGAGGATTCGCAGACAACACTGCCTGAGCTGAGTCCTGCGCTCAAACAGCACGGTGCAAAAATTGTGGCTGTGGCACTTGGCACTTTGTTTGTATCGATGATTTCACTGTTCACCTATTTTGTATTGCAGCAGGGCATGTTGACCGGCCCCGTCATCCGCATATCCCTCGCGCTCTCCTACACAACAGCCACCATTGCCACCATTGTGATCCTGCATCGTTTGCAGATATTTGATTTCAACAGCAGCTCAAAAGCGTTTTTTAACGGCATGGGGCGCATCATGCCCATTCTGTGCATTCTGATTCTGGCGTGGACACTCAGTGACGTGATGGCTGAACTGGAAACGGGCGCCGCTATTGCCAGACTGCTCAACGCGGTGAACTTTCCGGTGTGGATGCTGGCCAGCATGATTTTTGTGATCGGCGCTGCCTTGTCATTGGCAACCGGATCGTCATGGGGAACGTTTGCGCTGGTGATCCCGGTGGCCGTGGCGGTGGCACTGGATGCGCCCGTTATTGTGTGTATCGGTGCGGCCATCAGTGGCGGCTTGTTTGGTGATCACGCCTCGCCCATCTCAGACACCACGGTGTTGTCGTCCATGTCCTGTGGGGTCAACCACATGTCGCATGTGGAAACACAATTTCCGTACGCCATCTTCACAGCCGTGTTGACGTTCTTTGGCTTTATGCTCGCGTCGCTGTTGCTGCAGGCTGGAGAGTCACCAGCGTGGATACCGGTGACAGTCATGGCAGTGATTGCCGGCGTTGCGTATTATTTTGCCTCTCGTTCCAAGCTGGGAAATCTGAACTTATGAAAACATTGTGGTTACGCCGTGAAGACAAAACTGGTGAATGGCGGGTTGCGCTTACCCCTGATGGTGTCAGGGAACTGGTTCAGAACGGCGTCAAGGTTGTGGTCGAAACCTCAATCCAGCGCGTCTTCAGCGACACCGAGTATCTGGCTGCCGGCGCACAGCTGAGCGACCTGCATTGGTCACAGGCGCCCGCGGATGCCATCGTTCTTGGCTTGAAGGAATTGGCTGACGCGGATGATGCCATCAGCCATACACAGATCTATTTTTCGCATACCTTCAAAGGTCAGACCGGCGCCGATGCCGTGCTGCAGCGATATGCCAGTGGCGGTGGAGAGCTGTTTGATCTGGAGTTTTTACAGGACGATCAGGGCCGACGTATTGCCGCCTTCGGATACTGGGCTGGTTTTGTGGGCGCCGCACTGGGCATGTTGGGTCTGGCTCATTATCAGCAGACTGACAACGCCTTTCCGGCCGCTCACCGCTTTGACAGCCAACAGCAGTTGGTGGACACCGTTGTCACTGCCTTGGGCAAACAGTCACTGCGCGTCATGGTGATGGGTGCGCTGGGACGCTGTGGTACGGGTGCCACCGACCTGTTGCGCCAGCTCGGACCGCAGATTGATATCAGTCGCTGGGACATTGCAGAGTTCAACGCCGTAGACAAACCCATACGCGCGATCATAGAACACGATGTATTTGTGAATTGTGTCTACCTGCGCGAGCCCATCCGGCCGATGATTGACACGGCGCTGCTGGACAGCAATCAACGTCTTAAAATCATCAGCGATGTCAGTTGTGATCCTAACAACCCGAACAACCCTATCGCCGTTTATGATGCCACTACCAGCCTGGACGCTCCGTTCCGTCGCGCAAATGGCAGTACACACTGGCCGGTGTACGTGCAGGCGATTGATCATCTGCCCACCTTGTTGCCGCGCGAGGCATCGCAGGAATTTGCCGCCGCCTTGTTGCCGCATCTGCTGGAGTTTTTGACCAGCGCTCAATTGCCACCGGTCTGGCGCAATGCCCGGTCACGTTTTATTGAAGCCCAACAGCGGTATGGCCTGATCACCTGAGACATCATTAGGGTCAATCTGTCATGTACAAACGAAAACTGTATTTTTTTGCCATCAGTTTTGCCGGTGCATTAATTATTACCCTGATCGCAACCACCATCTCTGCGCATTTTACGCGCCAGAATCTGGAGCAGAGTACTGTGGCGAGGTGGCATGACTATCCAAGCGCCTTAAGCAGTGGCGCTACTTTCAGCGCGTTGATATCGGGACTGCCCGTGACAAAACAACAGATTTTTAGCTGCCGATGCCACTGTGCAATAAGATCGGTCAACGCCGCGTCTCCCAATCGCGCGGCATGAAGAAAAGGCACGGCCGCCGACACCATGTGAGCCCCCATCCTCAGCGCCTTGGCGACATCGAGGCCTGAGCGTATGCCTCCGGAGGCGATGACAAACAGCTTGTCACTCAGTTGAGGATCCGCGTCAAATGCAACCAGCGCTTCAGCCAGCGTGATACCGAAATTATGAAAAGGTGTGCCCAGTTTCATGGCCTCTGGCGAACCCAGCCGTTGTGTTTCGATGGCGGCCCAACTGGTGCCTCCGGCGCCGGCGACATCGATATAACTAACACCGATCTCCAGGAGCGCACGCGCCGTTGTTGGCCCGATGCCATGCCCTACTTCTTTAATGATGACCGGCACATGACTTTCGCGAACCAGTTGGGCGATCGCTGGTTTGATACCCGTCCACCGGGTGTCTCCGTCAGGCTGAAGCGCCTCCTGCAGCGGGTTCAAGTGCACAATCAATGCATCTGCATCAGCGATCTCAATACACGTCAGCGCACCTTTCAAGCCGCCAGGTTCGCGAAGTTGAGCACCACCAATATTGGCCAGAATTGGAATGCCCGGCGCAAATGAGCGTAACTCAAACGCGGCGCGCTGCGAGGGGTTCTCCAGCGCAATACGCATGGATCCCAGCGCCAACGCGATGCCGCAGGCTTGTGCAGCCACAGCCAGTTGTTCGTTGAGTTTTTGTGACTCGGCAGTGCCGCCGCTCATTGATGCGATCATCAACGGCAGCGACATGGTTTTTCCTAAAAATCCCACTGAGGTATCAATCTGATCAAGATCGAGTTCAGGCAATGCTACCGGTTCGAAGCGGATAGCCTCCAGGCCATTCGACATGGCCATCTGCACCTCTGGCGATCCCGCTATAGCGAGGTGCTCGCGCTTGCGATCGCTTATCTGGTGCGACGTCATGGTTTTATCCGCCATTGTTGTTGCCGCCATGGCAGGTAAAAATCAATCAGAATCATATGGGGTACGGTCACCGCAAAAAGGCCTACAAAAAAAATGGTTATCACTGCCGGCTCCATCTCGATTTGCCGGAAAAACAGCAGGTAGAGTGCAGCAGCGATACTCAGCGTGAGAATGGTGAATACAACCATGTCCCTTTTGGCTTGTGGCTCATCGGTCGAGTCGCTTAACACTTTCAACATATGCCTTCTCGCATGCCACGCGCAGAAGTAAAGACAGATAGCCCACAGGGCAGGCAGCAAGATGACGATCAACAGCCCAGCCAGCCACTCGACACAAACACGGCGGTGCCCGTGCCAAAGCTCAACAGACAAGTGCGCGATGCTGATCACAATCCAAAGCGCCATCGCCATGTTTAGAACGCTGTGGACAACCGCCGTATTTGTCTGCAGATACGCAAAGAGTATCTCAGTCGTTTGCCACTGAAGAGTGGGCAAGGCAACCACCCAAAGACCGCCTCGCGACAATATGGCTAACAGCGGCCTCATGTATGTTTGCTGTGACACATCAGAGCGCCCAAAATGCACCGTACTGATCGCCAGAAAGCTGAGCATGGATGCGGTCGGGTACAGAAGCCAGGCGCCGATACTGATCGCGGCCAACAACACATAACCCGCAAACAGTGCGATGGAATCCCGCACACTTCTGCTGACCGACTTGATGACATATCCGTCCAGTGCGCCGTGAGGAACGCCCAGCAGCGTCATCAGCACCAACGGGATGATCAAGGTGATCAGTTCCATGATCGTGCCCATGCAAGCCGGAAGGCAGCGCTCATAAAAGCCAGCTTTGGAGCCACCATGATTGCCCGTAACCCAGGCATCCAACCACCTGTATCGCTTAAAAAATGCGCAAATTCATCGCCACTCAAGCGCTGAGCCATGGCCATAAACAGCGTTTCAAGTTGGTCCGGGCGATCCTTCGTCACTTTTAAAAAAACCTTGTCCATCCAGTCAGTTCTGCGGGAAAAAGGTGATCTTGTCTCTGGCTGCTGACCCGCCGAAAGCTGTGAAGCCATGAACGCAGCCTGCCGCTCAATGCCTTGAAATGCATATCCGGTTGACGACCGCGCGGCACCACCGGCCAAACCGCACCGGGGGATGCCAGGTTCTAGCGGAATGACTGGCCCCATTGGCAATAGACCTGACTCACTTTTATCGGGCTCAATTGTTAAGCTAACGTCAAAGTGTTGCCGGAGCCAGGCGCTGACGCAGTGATGATAGTCAGGCTGAGCCTGCAGCCGCGTGCTGAACGTTGTCGCCTCAACCAGTAACTGACTTGATGTAAGCGGCAAGACATAAATGAAAGTAACGCCGTCTGTGGCAATTGGAGCCACATCAAAGTCCATTAACATCGGCGCGCTCAGACCATGCGGACGCGGCAAGTCAACCACGCTGCCCCAGAATTGCTGCTTCACGGTAGCCTCTGGTATGCGTGGCGCCCGCGTGTCAATGACAGTTGTGGCGGTGATAGCCTGATCGCTCGTGTACACAACATGGTTTGCAGGATTGATATCCATTCGGGTTACCACTGCAGGCGCCAGGTGGCATCCACAATCAAGCAATTTTTTGCGTAAATGTTTTTTGTAAAGCTTGGCGTCCAATGACACATAACGCTGATGGTGTGCATGGTGACTTGAATGACCGGAGTGTCTGTGATTAAAACTCCAGCTCTGCCATTGATGAGTCAAAAAAGATTCGTAATTCACGGCAGCCTTGTTATCAATCCAAAAGCTCAGGCGTTGATTACGATGATCTTCGGGACCAATAAGCGACACGGTCATCCCAGGATTGCTTTTAACAATTTTGTTTGCCAGCGTTAACCCCGCCACACCGGCGCCGATGATGGCAACATCTGTGCGTTTAAGTGTCGGCATAGGGCATCCCGGCAAGATGAACATGGAGCCTATGGTCGTGTGCTTTGTCTGGCGTCAGTCTGGCCCTAAACGGCAACGAGCAGAGGACCGGTAGCGCGGACAGTGTCATCAGCAATTTCTGTTGTTTTGAGATAACTGTTCGTCCTCGCCACCACTGGCAACCGTGTTGTCGGAGCTGGCGGCCGATAGCACGGTACAAGATGGCGGCAAGATAGATCGCGATCCTGCTGCCGCGTGGCAGGTAAGTCAGACCTGCGATCCCCGACTCATAAAATCGCTCTGCGCGCTCCAGTTGCAAATCTATCGCCCTGGCAACCTGGTCGCGGGTGTCAACAGAGGCACACGCGAGTGATTCAACAGGGATATCGACCGGAAGGTATCGTCTGCCGATGCCCGCATCCTCTAACACATCTCTCGATATGTTTGTTAACTGCATAGCAATCCCGAGATCAATTGCGAAAGGCAGTGCTTCGACATCGCGGACCCCAAGCACAGAGCTCATCATGATGCCCACGGTACCTGCGACGCGGTAACAATACCTGTCCAGCGCCTGCTGATCGGTGAGTTCTACCAGGGAGGTATCCTGCATCATTCCATCAATCAAGCTCATCACCGCCGCAGTGTCGATCCCATGCGCGGCAATCAAGTGCCGGAACAGTGCCGACACCGAGTGAATATCCGTGGTGTCTGTCTGCGATATTTCACACTGAATTGTGGTGAGCGTGCGTCGGACAGCCTCTTTGTCCCGGTTGTTGTTATCGGCGATGTCATCCAGTTGACGACATCCTGAATACAGAAGAGCGGCCACCGATGCCTTGTGTTTGCCAAGAAAAAAGCTCGCCCAGTAAAAGGTTTTCCCATTTGCTGACAGCGACGCCATTGCTTGTGTAGACACGCCTGCCATCCTTCAGGTGGTCGCACCATTCAACAGGTTTTCCACTACTTTTGCCGAGGACAACACGCCCGGTAGTCCAGCACCGGGGTGTGTGCCCGCGCCTGTAAAGTAGAGATTGGGCACCTCAGGATCGCGGTTGTGATAGCGGAAATAAGCAGATTGCGTCAGCGTCGGTGCAATCGAGAAGCCAGCACCGTGCTCAGAACGGTATCGGTTTTTAAAGTCCTGCGGGGTCATCCAGAAATCAGCACAGATGGTGTCTCTGAGTCCCGGCAAAATTGTGCGGTCCAGCGCCGTCACGATGCGCTCACGCAGTGCGGGCCCCTCAACGGACCAGTCAGTTGCGGATAACAGATTTGATACCGGGCACAATACGTAGAAGCTGTCACAATCGGGCGGCGCGAAACTTGGATCCGTAGCCGTCGGGCGGTGCAGATACAGGGAAAAGTCGTCAGGGATAACGTGTCGGTCAAAAATGTCTGCCAACAACTCCTTATGCCTCGGGCCTAACCAGATTGTGTGATGCGCAATGTCGGCATAGGTTTTTTGTGTGCCAAAGTACAAGACGTAAAGCCCCATCGAATACTGTGTCGCAGCATCCGGCCGGCGAATGGGCTGCCGCTTCAGATGTGAGGGTAACAACGCCCGATAAGCGTGAGGCGCATCGCCATTAAAGATGACGTTATCGGCTGATATCACCTCGCCTCCGCTCAAGGTAACGCCAGTGGCCCGACCATCGTTAACATTGATCTGATCAACATCGCTATTGAGGCGTATCGCAATACCCTCTTCAATCATCAATTGCTTCAGCGCCGCCACCAGCGCGCCAGTACCCCCCATACAAAAATGAATACCCCATTTTCGTTCCAGGTAATGAATCAGCGTATAGATTGACGTTGTGGTGAACGGATTTCCGCCCACTAACAGCGGATGAACTGAGAACACTTTGCGAAGATGTTCGTTTTTAATAAATTTACTGACCAGACCATAAACAGTTAAATAGCTCTTCAGGCGAATTAATGCAGGGGCCTGCGACATCATTGACGAAAAGCGGGTAAACGGTTTGCTGGAAAGTTCGTCAAATCCAACTTTAAATATTTTTTCAGATAGTTTAAGCAAGGCTTTATAACCAGCGACATCAGCCTCGTTAAATCGCGCGATCTCACGATACGTGTGTTCGATATCACCTTTGTAAGTAAAATGTTGCTGATCATCAAAGTAGAATTCGTACCAGGTATCCAGCGGAACAAACGTTGCGTAGTCCTTTAATTGTTTGCCAAACAACTCAAACAATTCTTCGAATAAAAAAGGCGCCGTGATGACTGTGGGGCCGGCATCGTGGCGAAAACCTTCTTTCTCGAATACCTGCGCGCGTCCGCCTAATTGATCCAGCCGATCAAGCAAGGTGACGTTGTGACCCATGGCGCGACACCGCAATGCGACGGCGATTCCGCCAAAGCCTGCCCCAACGACCAGCGTATCGGTCAACTGTTTAACTCCTTTTTGATGACGGTGCTGACGTTCACGTTGGACAGTTCATCATCCAGCCATTGGTGAAACTTTGACAGCACACCCTGGATCTCAGGCGGCAGGCGGTTCAGCTCAGTATTGGCCATATTAAAGTGGAAGTGCAGCCGTTGCGCCGTGTAAGCAAGCGATTGAGATTGCCTGACAGACTGCCACCACTGCACAGATTCCGGTGAGTTGCATGATTCTGTTGCCAAGCGCACCCGATCACTCCATTGGTCGAACCTCGACTGCACCGGCGCCGGCAAACTGTCTCTGTAGCAGGATATCAACGCATTGGGACGACAATTGGCGAGGTCAGAACAGAGCTCGTCGCTGCTGTGTGATGCAAAATAGTTGTGTAAATCATTGATGATCTGGAAGCAGGTTGCCGCATTGGCGAAATAGGATTCCACTCGCGCCTGATCGACTGAATACCCCGCCAGCAGGGCAGCACCCATAATCGGCAGACACAGTAATGGCGAGGTTTTTTGCACAGCAATTTCGCAATACCGGCTCCACGACGGGTAACCCGACAGCGCGAACTCCGATGCCTGACCGCCGGTTGATCGCGTCACTGCATCACACAGCAGGGCAACGGTTTTTGGACAAGCGGTTGCGGCCAGGCGGAAGGCCGTGGAGATGTAGTAATCTCCGAGACACACAGCCAACGCATTACCATATTGTTTGGATATTGTCTGACGGCCCCGCCGCTCTTCGTCACCGTCGCACACATCATCATGGACTAATGAGGCGTCATGGATGAGTTCAGCTGCGGCGGCCCAGGTAATTGCGACATCAACATCAGCACCAAAAAGTGTTGCTGCATGAAAAGCCATTTTCCCGCGTAGTCGTTTACCAACAAACGCCAAGTGCGCGTCGGATATTTCTTTTAACGCGGCCGGCGCATGGGCCGTTGCATCGCTCAATCGGGTGGAAATCCACAAGCTTATGTCGGAAGATTTTTGCACGGTGTCATCGATTCTGATGGTGTTGGTTAAACTCATACAAAAATTCCGCCATTTTTATTATTTGATTTTTTTCTTGTACGCAGTTCAGTAATCGTTAAGATCACCCGCGGAAATTATTTTCAGAATCTTTTATCACCTTCAGAATTTTTTATCACTTTCGGAATTTTTTATCACATCACCCTGCCGATGACACGCAGAACACATATTTTTCACATTTCTTTACAAAATTTATTCGTTTTTTTAATGGGTATCTGTGATCTGATACTGTTGCTATAACATAAAAGGATCGTAGTAAATAGATCCCTATTTGATCCATCAAAAACCCCAATAATAATCGGAGATAACAATGTTTAAAGCAACTCTTAAAACCTGGCAAAAGGCAGCGATCGTTGCTGTATTTTCGCTGGGTTCTAGCTCAGTGTTTGCGGCAGAGATGCTGCAATCAGGAGATTTTGTCGGTTATTCCTTCTGGCTGATTTCCATGGCGCTCGCCGCGTCAACTATATTCTTCCTGATGGAAGCTTTGCGCATTGGCGGCAAGTGGGCCACTAGCTTGACAGTATCAGCGCTGGTCACCTTCATCGCAGCGTTCCACTACATGTACATGAGAGAAGTCTGGGTCAGTACCGGAACCTCTCCAACTGACTTCCGCTACATCGATTGGCTGCTGACTGTACCGTTGCTGATGATTGAGTTTTACCTGATCCTGGCGGCAATCACTAAAGTATCCGGCGGTATCTTCTGGCGTCTGCTGATTGGTACTCTGGTCATGCTGGTTCCAGGTTACATGGGCGAAGCAGGCTACATCAACACCACGATCGGCTTCGTAATCGGTATGCTCGGCTGGTTCTACATCCTGTACGAAATTTTTGCTGGTGAAGCGAGCAAAGTTGCTGCAACTCAGGCAACCCCAGCGGTGCAGAAGTCATACAACCTGATGAAGTGGACCGTCACCGTGGGCTGGTCAATTTACCCAATCGGCTACTTCTTCGGTTACATGGCCGGTGGTACTGATGCAGCAACACTGAACATCGTGTACAACCTGGCTGACGTGGTTAACAAGATCGCATTCGGTCTGTTTATCTGGTACGCCGCGAACGAAGAGACTTCAGCAAAAGCGTAATGTTGCCTTTGAGTAATACAGAAAGCCGCCTTCGGGCGGCTTTTTTTATGGTTTCATTCTGGTGCAATTGCTCACGGAGTTGGTATTTGCACAATCCGCAATCGCCGGAGAAGAAGACCTGTCCGGCCAGCTTGGTTTTGCCGGCATCCGTCAGCGGATTGTGAATTCCGTTGCAAACTGGCTAGAAAGGGTGGCCCGATATAGACTTCCCCATCAATCACGACGGATCCATCTGAATGCAGCAAAACTTCCCACCTGCCACTGCCTGGTCTTCCGCGCTGATTGCGGCGCTGGTTGGATTTGGCGGCACGGTTGCGTTAGTGGTACAGGCCATGCGCACCCTGGGAGCCTCGGTAGAACAAACCGGCTCTGCGGTGACAGCGTTATGTCTGGG
>CALQJO020000009.1 GCA_943330915.2 Rhodoferax sp. OV413
AACAATGAAACCCTGGGGCAGATACTGCTGGGTGCTGAGGACTTCTCGCGCGCCGAACGTGATGCCAGCAATCGTTTTGAGGCCGGCCAACTGGTACTGGTGGGCATCGGCGGCAATCCCTCGGATCCGTTCCGACAGGAACGCCTGGGCTTGCGTCAGAACGGAGTCGATTTTGAAATGCCGCGCCGCCGGTTTGTGTATGCCGGCAGTGCGCAGGACGGCAAAATTGCTCAGCAGGCTGATTATGCCGGTGCCATGGTGCTGCCAACTGACATCGACGTCACCCAGCCGTTCACGATTCAGTACGACCCCAACAATGGGCAGGCCCCTTCAGCGCTCGAGTTCAGCGTTCAAGGCCTGATGCTGGATATTGCGCTTGGCAATGACATTCTTGCGCCGGGCGCGCCAGCAACCGATTCAGCCAGTGGCAGTGATATCAGCTGGCCTCGTGTGTTGGCACTGCTGGTTATCTTTGCCTTGGTGATGGCAACGTTCCTGACTAAAAATGCACGCCTGCGTTGGATCACGCTGACAATCACGCTGGTGTATCTGGGGTTCATCAATGGTGGTTTCCTGTCGGTCTCGCACATCACCAACACCATCAATCTCGGGCCATCGATGATTCTGGGCGACGTGCCGCTACTGATGATTGTGGTGTTTACGCTGGTGACCACACTGATCTGGGGGCGGGTATTCTGCTCGACTCTGTGCCCGTTTGGTGCGGTGCAGGATTTGCTTAGCAAATTTGTCCCGCGCCGCTGGCAACGCAATGTGCCGGCGCGTATTCACGACAAGGCTCTGTATCTGAAATATATTTTTCTGGCACTGATTGTAATCATGGCCGTCGTGCAGGGAGGCGTCAGTATCTTCCAGTATTTTGAACCCTTCGGTACTTTGTTTTTTTACAGTACCTCCATTGTCTTGTGGGCGATTCTGCTGGTGATTCTGTTGGCCTCTGCGGTTGTCAAACGCTTTTATTGCCGATACGTTTGTCCGCTGGGTGCGGCGCTGGGTGTGCTATCGCTGGTCAGTCTGAGCCGCATCAAACGGGTACCACAGTGCACCGCCTGCAGCGTGTGTGAACACAGTTGTCCGACCGGCGCGATCCGCAAACACCAGATTGATTTTAAAGAGTGTGTGCGCTGCGACATTTGCGAAAGCAAATTGATTCAAAAAGCCGGGGTCTGCAAGCATTCGGTCGAGTCGCTCACCGCGCGCGGTGTGGTGCTGTTGCCACTGACACCGGTTTGACCCGATCTGTGCTGAACGGGCCATCCCCCTGTCTGCGAAAACAGGCGCTTCATCGTGACAGGACAACGGAAACATTTTAACTGCCCGTATAGTCAGTTCCAGAAACGTCTTTGGGCAAAACAGATAATGATCGTTGGCGCATCATGACTACAGATTTTACTTTTATCGATGCTGACCCCGTGACGCGCTTCATCCGTCATAAGGGATCAGTGCGCCCCCTGAAGCCGTGGCTGATGGCCGCCACCCTTGTGCTGTTAAGCGGCTGCACCGCAGCGTGGAATCAACAGGCCGCCGATCAGGCCAGTTACGCACTGATTGAAGAGAAATCCAGCCTGGTGCCAGGCATGAGCACCCTGGATATCACCATAGATCGCCCCCGCGAGATGACACTGGATAGCTACACTACAAACACTCGCGTGTTTGATTTTTTGGGCAGTCTGGCCAACAGCGAAAACGGTGCGCACATTATCAATCTGGATCAGGCACTGGATCTGGGATTTGCGCTGAACAAAGACTATCAGCTGCAGCGCGAACGACTGTATCTGCAGGCGCTGTCACTGACCGCTGACCGCTACCGATACACCCCGATATTCTCAGCGTCTGCCAACAGCACCTACGCCTGGGATAACCGCCTGACCGATGGCAGCACTGATCCGTTTGCTGCAGATGCCGAGGCACTGATCAGCCTGCCGGCCACCGCGGTCAGTGCGGATGAACGTCTGCGCTCCGACGCAAGCCTGGGAACGCGGTTATTGCTGCGCGGCGGCGGCCAGATTGCACTGAACCTGACGTCGAATTTTTTGCGCTTTGTGACCGGCGATATGGACAGCAGCGCATCGTCCGCGCTGGTGGGTTCGTTCACCCAGCCGCTGCTGCGGGGCGCCGGCTCCGACATTGCGGCGGAAACCCTGATGCAGGCCGAACGCGATCTGCTCTACCAACTGCGCGACTTTACCCGCTACCGCCAAACACTTGCCGTGCGCATCACCACGCAGTACTACACAGTTCTGGAAGCCCGCGACACGGTACGCAATAATTTTGCAGGTCTCAGCGCCACACTCAGCAGTCTGGAGCGCGAACGGGCTTTTCAGGCAGAAGGTCTGCGTACGCCGGGTCAGGTAGGCCGGTTGGAACAGTCGTCCCTGCAACGCAATCGCGCCTGGGCACTGGCCATCACCCGCTACGCCAACGCACTGGACTCGTTCAAGATCTTGTTGGGCCTGCGCGCGGACGATCGCATCATGCTTGACGATCAGGAAATGTTGCGTATCTCAGAAGGTAATCTGCAGGCACCGGACATCACGCTGGAGCAGGCGCTGGAACTCACCGCCAATAACCGCCTCGATCTGTTTACCCAGGCTGACCGCATTGCTGATCGCGCCCGCAAACTGGAGGTTGCCGCCGATGCCTTTCAACCCGGCCTGGCCATGGTGCTGCGCGCGTCCGTGCCCGCCAACAATAACAACAGTGCCAGCCTGAGTGACCTGGACTTCCGGCTGACTGATTACAGCGCTGCGCTGGAACTTGATCTGCCGGTGGATCAAATGAGTGAACGCACCGCCTACCGGCGCGCGCTGATTGATTACGAAGTCGCGGTTCGCGCCTACGAACTGGCGATCGACAATGCCAAGCTGGGCGTGCTCGATGCCTGGCGCGCTCTGGAGCAGGCCGAACGAAATTACGACATCAGCATGGCCAGCGTGCGCATCAACGAGCGGCGCGTTGAGGAAGCGGAGCTGCGTGCCGAACTGGGTACCGGCAATATTCAGGATACTGTTGATGCGCAGAATGACCTGATCAATTCGCGCACGCAGTTAACCTCGGCCATTATTGACCACAACATTGCCAAACTGGCACTGTGGCGTGATGTGGGTCTGCTCAGTGTCAGCGACGATGGACGCTGGCAGGAAGGCCGTGTTGACAGCAGCGTGAATACTTCTCCCCTTTAAACTGGCGAGACCTAAAAAGCGAAACCAAACAGGCGAAACCGCATGAACATAACCCGACATCTGCAGACAGCTTTTGAGCGTTACAAAACGGCATCGCGACCCTTGCAGGCGGGCATTGCTGCCGCGGGGCTGTTGGGCGTTTTTGGCCTGTTTAATCTGTTGGGCAGCAATGACAACAACAGCTTCAGCGGCCCGACCTTTGCTGCCCGCGAAGGTCAGCTGGATATTGTGGTTCGTGAAGGTGGCAATATTGAGGCGCTGCAATCACAGCAGATACGCTCGGCCATACGCGGCGGCAGCGGCGTAAAAATTCTGTCCATTGTTGAAGAAGGTTATCGGGTCACTGCTGAAGATGTGGCCGCCGGTCTGGTGCTGGTTGAGCTGGATTCTTCCCAGCTCAACGAACAAAAACTCAATCAACAGATTGCCTACGAAACCGCCGATGCGACCTTTATTGAACGCAAAGCGCAATTAGAGATCCGCATCAACCAGAATGTTGCCAACCTCAATGCGGCATCACAACGCATGCGCTTTGCGCGCCTTGATCTGGAAAAGTTCCTGGGTGCCAACGTTGTGCAGGATCTGGTGACACAACTTGGCATAGAAGAGCGCGTAGCCCGCACTGAAGCGCTGCAGGCAGCGGCGACCACCACCGCACCGGATCGCGACAGCCACGTTGATCAGATACAACAGAATCGTGATGCTACCCGACAACAGGGCCGCAGCGGTGGCGGCCGCCCGGACACAGAACCGGAGCTTATTGGCCTGGGCGGCACTGACGCCATTGAGCTGCCACCGGCAACAGATATGCTGATGGATTACGACTATCTGGCGATACGCGAAGCCATTGATTTCCGCATCTACGCCAGCGAGAACCGCCTGGAAGATGGCATGGCCAAACAACAGCTGCGCACCTTGCAGGAAGCAGTCCGTGTTGCGGAAGAAAACAACCTGCAGGCGCAGGCGCGTTATGCCGGACAGGAACGTTTGGCAGCCCGTGACTTTATTACGCCCAATGAACTGGAGGCCGAGCGTTCAAGGTTGCTGCAGGCCGAGTCACGTCTTGAGCAGGCCATCACCGACCTGAATCTGTACACCCAATATACCTTTATCAAAGATGCCGACCAGCAACTGGCTAATTATGAAGATGCCATCATGAGTTATCAGCGCACTCAGGCTGAGGCGGCCGCTGAACTGGCTCAGGCGGAGGCGCGCTACAAATCCGCCGTTCAGCGGCTGGAACTGGAAGCGCAGCGGCTGGTTGATCTGAATGAACAACTGGCATTAACGGTGATACGGGCTCAGCGCCCGGGTCTGGTGGTTTACGGATCTGCTGATACCGGCCAACCGTTTCGCGGCGGCAATCAGGAGCCGATTCAGGAGGGTGCAACGGTGCGTGAGCGCCAGGCCATCCTCACCATTCCCGACATGACGGAGATGGCAGTGCGCGTCAATATTCATGAGTCCTCTGTGCAGCGTGTAGCCGAAGGCCAGACGGTCGCGGTGCGCATTGATGCCTTCCCCGACATGAGGCTGACGGGCGACGTCATCAAAGTGGCGGTGGTCGCCGACTCGGGTAACGCCTTTATGAATCCTGACCTGAAGGTCTACCCCACCATCGTGCGCATTGATGGTGAACATGACTGGCTACGCCCGGGCATGACCGCAGAGGTCGAGATTCTGGTGGCCTCGCTGGAAAATACAGTGTACGTGCCCATTCAGGCGGTCACTTATCTGGAAGACAAACAAGTGGTGTACGTCAGCCGTGCGGGCCGACGTGAAGCACGCGAAGTACAGACCGGCAACTATTCCGAGCAATTTATTGAAATCCTCAGTGGTCTGAGTGCCGGTGAAGAAGTGATGCTGCTGCCGCCGCGTCAGTCTGGCCAGCTCGCCTCGCAGGCGGCGGGTTGATGGATAGCGTGGTGGCCAGTGTGCACGACGTCACCAAAACCTACTTGATGGGTGAGCTGGCCGTGCAGGTGCTGCATGGCATCAGCATCGACTTTTATCAGGGTGACTACATCAGCATCATGGGGCCGTCCGGTTGCGGCAAATCGACGCTGATGAACATCCTCGGCTGCCTGGATCAGCCCACCTCTGGCAGTTACTTTCTGGGCGACAAAGACACCTCGCTCATGAACGACAATGAATTGTCGGCGATACGTGGCGCGCGACTGGGCTTCATTTTTCAATCCTATAACCTGATTCCGCAACTCACGGTCCTGGAGAATATTGAGCTGCCGTTGTTTTATCAGGGACACACGGAGCAACACAGCCGCCGGATTGCCACCGAACTGGCTGACCGTGTAGGCCTGGGCGACCGCCTGCATCACCGGCCGTTTGAGTTATCCGGTGGCCAGCAGCAACGGGTGGCCATCGCGCGCGCACTGTCCAATGATCCGCTGATTATCCTGGCGGACGAGCCAACCGGTAACCTTGACTCAAAGTCTGGTGCGGAAATTCTCAAGCTCTTTGACGAACTGCATCAGCAAGGCAAAACCCTGATTATGGTGACGCACTCGGACGAACTGGCGGAACGCTCACAACGGCAAATCAGGCTGCGAGACGGCCGGGTGGAATCTGATGACCGACTCAGTTAATCACGCCACTGCCGCGTCGGCTCTGCAACGCCTCACGCAACATCTGCGACCGGTGTACTGGACACGTTTGCGTAAGACTGCCGAAGTCGGCATCAAGAGCATCCAAGCCCACGGATTGCGCTCGCTGCTGACCGTGTTGGGCATCGTCATCGGCGTCGCCGCGGTGATCTCCATGCTCGCGGTCAGTGAAGGCGCCAGCTTCGAAGCCCAGCAACAGTTCCGCGCC
Organism: Rhodoferax sp. OV413; assembly: GCA_943330915.2. Classification (GTDB taxonomy): domain Bacteria; phylum Pseudomonadota; class Gammaproteobacteria; order Pseudomonadales; family Pseudohongiellaceae; genus Pseudohongiella. Next base: position 6,030 of record CALQJO020000009.1, read on the forward strand.
CTGGGCAGTAACAACATCATTATTAAAAGTGTCAAACCCGCCAGCATGGAAGCCAGCGGCGGCTCAAACATGCGCCCGCAAGCCATTTCTTATGGCTTAACCTACGAAGATATTCTGACCATACAACAGACGATCCCCGGCATCAGCAACGTGATTCCCTCACGCATCATAAAAAAAGATGTCCGGCACCTTGGGCGGGACATCAGCACGGATGTGGTTGGCACAACCGTGGATTATCCCATCTCCCGCAATTACAACCTGCGCTCGGGGCGGTTCTTTTCCGCAGACGAAATGCTCGCTCAACGTAATGTCGCGGTGATCAGTGACGAAGTGGCCAGCGCGTTGTTCCCGATGACCAACCCCTTGGGGGAGAGCATCCGCATTGATGGCAACTACTACAATATTGTTGGAGTGATGGAACCGGAAGCGTATTCCAACCTCGGCCGCAGTCAGGCCGGCAGTTCCAATGCGGCGCCCACGCGGATTTTTATTCCGCTGTCGGCAGCGCGTTATCGGTTTGGTGAAACGCTGGTGCGACAGGCCGCCAGTGGAGTGGAGATGGAAACCGTGGAATTACACGAAGCCATCATTCAGGTTGAGGATCAGGACCAAGTGGAAGCGGTTGGTCAGATTATTGAACAGATTCTGGAGCGCCGGCACCGACGCGTTGACTATGCCGTTGAGGTACCGCTGGCACTGATTCGCCAGGCCGAAGAAAGCGCGCTGCGCGATCAGATTGTGGCCGGCGCTATTGCAGGCATTTCGCTGCTGGTAGGTGGCATTGGCATCATGAATATCATGCTGGCCAGCGTGACTGAACGAACGCGGGAAATTGGCATCCGCCGCGCGTTGGGGGCGCGTAAACAAGACATCGTGCAACAGTTCTTGATTGAGGCGGTGATTCTGTCAGGTGTGGGAGGACTGATCGGTGTGGTCATCGGCATTCTGATTCCGGTGGTCATCTCCCTGTTCTGGGGCATGACCACCATCGTCACTATCACTGCGCCACTGCTGGCGTTTTCAATCTCCGCGCTGATCGGTGTGGTGTTCGGGATTTATCCGTCCATCCGCGCGGCGAATATGGATCCGGTTGAAGCTCTCAGGCATGCCTGAGAGCTTCAACCGTTTTAGAACGTGCCATTAATCTTGATCGACATCACACGGTGCGCAATCGCACAGAAACTCTCAATTTCAGTGATTGGACTGTTGTTGATTCTGTCCGCGTAACGTGTACGTTCACGGCACTGATTATTATTGTTCACGCTGCGGGCATCAAAGCGGATGCGGATATTCTGAGCGGTCACATACTCAGCGTAGACGGTGATATTGGGTTCACCCTCCATGCGCTCGATATTGTTAACGTCATAACGCTTCATGTTGCCATCAAAGCGGTTGTTCCAGTTGGCGCCATAGGTAATGCGTGCAGACGGAATATCGTGTCGGAAACCCAGCTGGAAGCGGCCCCGGTCGAAGTACTGGAAGCGACGGTTGGTGCCAAGGAACGGATCAACAATTTCCGAGTCTTTGATTTCCAGACTGCTGATCAGCATCAGGTTAGGCATATTGAATTCGGTCAGCCGCACACTGGCGTTGCCACGGAATACCAACATGGTGCCGTCTCCGATGTTGCCACTGGCTGACTGCGGACTGCCACTCGGCCGGCCAACATCAATGCGCTCGATAACATCAATATGTTTCATCCATGACAGCGTGGCATCAACCACCCCCATGTCCTGAGGCAGTCGGTACTCGGTGCTGAAGTCAGCGTAGATCACCTGTTCCTGCACCAGATTGGTGTTACCAGCGATGGTTTCAGTGTCGTTATCGCGCTCATCACTGGAGGCCACAAAATCCGAGAAACTCAATTGTCTGACGGTTTTGTAAACCGTACCACGCAACTGCAGTCCCGGGCGCAATTCAAAACGCAGGTCTGCCTTGGGTTTGAGGAAACTGAAATCGCGCTGTTTAAACACATCGCCGGTCTGGGTGATCTCGGACAACTCATACAGCATTGAGCTTTCCAGCGACAGGCGCGGGTTAAACTGCCAGTTGTGCACCACAAAGGGCTCGTAGCGAACTTCTTCTACCGTGGAAACTGCATTATTGACCGACTGAGGAGTCAGTCCGCCGTGCATGCTAGAAGCAAGGCCGCCGGTGCTGCGCAAACCCAGTCGCAAGGCAGAATCCAGTGTGGTCACTGCACGCTCGGCACCAAACTCGACACCCTGACCGGAGGCCAGCGGCAACGAGTACGACGCACGCACGATCTCTTCACTGGTGATCGAATGCGAGTTCAGGAACAGGTCTTTGCTCCAGTCGCCATTGGTGGCGATATCAAATCGCTCACGGGTATTGTCTTCGTCGCGTTCATTCAGGATAAACAGCGCTTTGAACAAATGGCTGTTTGCCAGACGCAATTCATAATCACCGCCGATTTCCCAGTTGCGATTAATCCCGGGATTGTCTTCCCGCTCGCGATCAACACGATTGGGCGTCACGCGCAGATTGGTGATATCCCGACGCACTTCGTTTTCATTGTCAAAACCGCCGTACAACAAATTCAACCGCACGCTGCTGTCAAGATTGATCTCGTATCCCAGGTTAGCGGTGGTGGTGTAGGTGTACTGGTCACGTATGCGTTCTTCGCTGATGGTGTCGTTAGCAGAAAAATCGCCCAACACACTGGTTTCGAAACTGGTCTGATAGCTGTTACGTGGCTCCATTTCACCGCTTAACAGGTAATTGAGTCCACCATACTGACCATTGACAGCGAACTTGCCGCCGGGCTGCAGCCGACCATCATCATTCAGATCGGTGTTGGCTTCGTAAGAATAAGAGCGACTGGAGAGTGCCTCGGACAATACGATATTAACAATCTGATCGCCGCGTACATCCAGATCGGTTGCGGTGCCGCGGATCAGTTCTATACGCAGAACCTTGTCGGCTGAAATCCGCGACAGCTGGCTGTTGGCTTCGTTAGCTTTGCCAGCAACCCGCTTGCCGTCTATCAGAATCTGATTACCGCCACCACCGCCCAGTCCACGTCCGCCGCCTCCGCCTCCGGGGCCGCCGCCGCCAGGACCACCAGGGCCACCGCCACTGAAACCACCACCGCCCGAGTTCATGCCTGGGATACGGTTCATCATGTCCTGTGCGGTAACAGGTGACCACTGAGCAAAATAATCTGCTGTGTAAACCACCGTTGAGCCATCGTCACCGACTTCCTGAGCTTGCAGGCTGGTGGATGCTGACAACAGGGAAATGGATAACAATGGACCAAGCAAAAGTGCGCGCCGGACTGCAGCGGTTAAGGTAGAACAAACCATTATTAAAATTCTCGTGCGTTTTTACAAAAAATGAAGTCGGTAAGTTACTTAAAAACTGCCTGCGATGGCAATGCCTTTTGGCTCGCTTCGCCGTATTGTAGCTGTCCAGTCAGCTGATCCTGTGCTAAAGTCACCGCCTTCGAACGTAACGTTCAGCCTGCTACAGGCATTCGCAGTACCACCGGCCCGAGTCCAGCTTTCCCCGCGAACATACAATTCAAGGGAATTTGTGATAGAGGTCACCCGATTTGGTGCGCTGTGCACCCTTCAAGGATATCAATGAGTTTTGCAAATCTGGGCTTGTCAGAAGCCCTGCTAAAAGCTGTTTCCGACCAACAATACACCGAAGCAACGCCGATACAGGTACAAGCAATCCCCGCCATTCTGGCTGGTGGCGACCTGATGGCCTCTGCACAGACAGGTACCGGGAAAACCGCTGGTTTTACCCTGCCCTTGCTGCAGAAACTCGAAGGCGGCGAACGCACCAGTAATGGTCAGATCCGCGCCCTGATACTGACGCCGACCCGCGAACTGGCGGCTCAGGTGCACGACAGTATCAAGACCTACGGCAAGTACATGAAAATTCGCTCTGCCGTGGTTTTCGGCGGCGTCAAAATCAACCCGCAGATGATGATTCTGCGTGGCGGCCTGGACATTCTGGTGGCTACTCCCGGCCGGCTGCTGGATCTGCATCAACAAAATGCGGTGAAATTCGACAAAGTCGAGATTCTGATTCTGGATGAAGCGGACCGCATGCTGGACATGGGTTTTATCAAAGACATCAAAAAAGTGCTGGCGATGTTGCCCAAGAAGCGTCAGAACTTGCTGTTTTCGGCGACTTTCTCCGGTGAGATTCAGGAACTGGCGCGGGGACTGCTGCAAAACCCGGTACAGATCAGCGTCGCACCCATGAACACCACAGCAGAACGTGTCACGCAGACTCTGCATCCGGTGGACAAATCGCGCAAGACTGAGCTGCTCAGCCACCTGATCCGCACCAACAACTGGTATCAGGTACTGGTGTTCAGCCGCACAAAACATGGGGCCAACAAGCTGGTGCAACTGCTGGAAAAAGATGGCATACAGGCGGCCGCCATTCACGGCAACAAGAGCCAGGCGCAGCGCACCAAAGTCTTGCATCAGTTCAAAAATAACGAACTGCAAGTGCTGGTGGCAACAGACATTGCAGCGCGCGGCATCGACATTGACCAACTGCCACACGTTATCAATTATGACCTGCCTGACGTGCCGGAAGATTACGTACACCGCATTGGCCGAACCGCGCGCGCGGGCTCAGAAGGACAAGCGATTTCACTGGTCAGCGCCGACCAGACCAAACAGCTGAAACAGATTGAGAAAGTGCTTAAAACCCGTCTTCAGCTCGACGTTGTGCCCGGCTTCGAGCAGCGCGAACGAGCTCAGGACGAGAAGGAAGGTATCGAGGCACCACGTCGTGCCATGGCCGAACGTCAGGCGCGCAGCCAGAGCCGCAATGACGGTGGACGCAGTGCCAATCCCCGCACCAGCAGCGGCACGACGCGCACCAGTAACGGTCCGGCACGAACCAGCAGCGGCGCAGCACGCACAAGCACACCTCGCAGCGCAGAATCCGGTCAGCAACGCACGCCACAACGTGGAAATTTTGATGCCGACAAACCCTTCAGCCGTGGCACGCGCCGCGATGGAGCAGCCGCCGCTCAAACACGGCATGTGGGTATTCGCCCGACTCCGGACAGTGTTGATCAGGAACGTCTGTATCAGTCACGCGGCAATCAGGCAGCGCCTGCGCCTCAGCGCAGTGATGCGCAGCAACGCAAAACTAATCCGCAGCGCAAGGAAGGCACTCGCGTCACCTCGGTCTGGTAACGCTCACTCACCTTGGAGCGCTAGCACTGATGATCAGTTTGGCTGCTGATACAGTCTGGTTGCTCCATACTGGAACACGCATCGTATATGACATGCCCAAGTAACGCGGATTCCTGTTTGCCAGCGCAACGGTTGCTGTCGGACTGGTACTGATGGTGGCGCTGATGGGGCTGACCGTTTTCCTGTGGGAGATGAGATTTTCACCAATTTTTACTGACTGAGAAACATGCCACGAACCCTGAAACCGAGCGTGATGTTTTGCCTTTTGTTGCCGCTGTCAGTGCCTTTGCAGGCGCAACCAACGTCGATGTCAACACTGGATGTCAGTGACTTCAAGCGCTGGGAGTCGCGATCGTTCAGCGGAGAAACCCGTTATCTGCCTACACCGGAGGGTGGTGACACCATCCTGACTGCAACCGCAGCCGGCACTGCCAGCGCGTTTTACCGGCAAGGCAAAATTGATCTGCAGCAGACCCCTTGTCTGCACTGGCGCTGGCGTATCGACGCCACCGGCCCCGCCACGCTGGCTGAACAAAGCAAAACTGGCGACGATTACGCAGCCCGCGTCTACGTCGTGCGCAGCGGCGGACTGCGGTTCTGGCGCGCCAAAACCATCAACTATGTCTGGTCTGCCAATCAGCCGGTCAACACACGCTGGGCAAACGCCTATGCTGGCGACAATGCCCAGATGTGGGCACTCAACACCGGCAACACCTTGGCGAACCAGTGGCAATCGCACAGCCGCGACATCCAGCAGGACTGGCAACAAGCCTTTGGAGAAACGATTACCGAGCTTGACGGAATTGCCATCATGACTGACGGCGATGACAGTGGTAGCCAGTTAAACGCGGCCTATGCGACACTCCGGTTCACCTCGCGCAACAGCCAGGGGCAATGTGAGTCTGCCGACTGATCAGGATGCGCGTTCTACCGGAGAGCAAAACGATGAAATTGTTTGAGACAAAGACCGCGCCCAATCCGCGTCGCGTCAGAATTTTTCTGGCTGAAAAGGGCCTGCTTGATCAGGTTGAAATGATTCAGATGGATCTGCAACGCGGAGACAATCTGACACCTGAGTTTGTTGCTAAAAACCCCATGAAAAAAGTGCCCATGCTAGAACTGGACTCCGGCGACTGTGTCAGCGAAACCATGGCGATCTGTCGTTATTTTGAAGAAGCCTTTCCGGACAGTCCGCCCATGTTGGGACGCACACCACTGGAAAAAGCTCAGATAGATCAGTGGCTGCGCTGGATAGATTTTTATTTTATGGTGCCGACCGGCATGGGCTTTCAGCACACCACCGGCTACTTCAAAGACAGGATGACGCCGTTCCCGGAGTGGGGGGAAGAATGTAAACAGCAGGCAGCTCGCTTTTTCGATTTTCTGGATCAGCATCTGGCTGACAAGCAGTTCATCATGGGCGACCAATTTAGCGCAGCTGACATTAACGCGTTGTGCACCGTTGACTTCAATCGGGTCATCCGCCAACGCATCAAACCGGAACAAGTCAACCTGCAGGCTTGGTATGACAGAGTGTCCGCACGCCCTTCGGCCCAGGCCTGATCAGCACTGCCACATTAGTCGCGCAACTCAGTGACCAGACGCCTGGCCAGTACCAGGCTTCGGTACCAGCGACGCTGCGCCGGCGGCACTGTCGCCGGTGGTGCCGTCAGCGGACTATGGCTGGCTGACTGTGCACTTTGCTGCTGCGTCAATTGCGCCAGCACCGACTGACGAGCTCCATAAGTTTCGTGCAAGAACCGGCAGGCGTCCTCATTCAGACGGACCCGATAATGACGCACCAGTGCTGCCGCCAGATGCTCGGCCGCCTCACTCATATCCTCTTCTACGTCCTGTGCCACGGCTTCTGCAATGGTGCGTTTCTCGCGGGCACTCATGCCAGGTTCCAGGTCACCCAGATAACTGGCATAGGTTGCGCCAATACCACGCTGAATCTCCGGGTACGATAGATGGACATGTGGCTCTAGCGCCAGAGCCACTTCTATCGCCAGACGTCTGGCGCTTTCAAAGGTCAATGGATAATCACGATCACTGCGCCGCTCAAACAGACCCTTGGTTTCATGCGACTCCAGATGTTGGGAGCGCAGGTAACGCCCGATATGCTCGCAAACTTCCATACGCTCATCGTCATTGAGCTGCACAATTTTTTCCAGAATATGCACACCACGGCCGCGCGGCCCTACCTGCAACTGCTCGGTGGGTAACTGACTTTTATCGAGTAATGTATTCCAGCTGGCTGCAGCCTGCTGGAACTCGGCATGTAATTCTCCCGTCCGCACAAAGGAGTCGTAGGCATAACGGTAAAGGCGCAGCGCGTTGATCATTTTTTCCGCCAGCTGCCGCAGCGCCTGATACTGGTCAAAAGCACCCGCATCAACAGCCTGCGCCAGCGCTTGTAAGCGTTCGGCCAGCCGGTCAAGCGCACCCACAACGCGCTCAATCAGTTCACCGGAGCTAATACCCTCGGGAACTTCGTCGGAGGACATCAGATCGACTTCGATCAGCCACGTGGCCAGACTGCGCACACGATTACTGCCCGCCGCCTGTGCGATGCGGTAACGGCTGCGCCTGCGTTCCATACGATCAAGCGCCGCCGCCAGTCGCCAGCGTCCGCGATAGTCGAATATCAACATGGGTATTTCGCGACCATTGATCAGTTCAAAGGCCAGCGTCAGCATGGATTCGACATCTTGCATGGTAATCAGCTGCAAATTGTCTTGCTCGATAGCGGCCAGCACACGCGCAATAAAATGCTCGGCTCTGGGCATGCCGTGGCGCAAGCGGGCAATATCGCCATTAAAGCGCAGGCGCAATACCTCGGCAGCGTTCGGCGACAGCAGGCGCAGCGCCTCGATGCTGAAGTCCGGTCGGATGCCGGTGCTCTCGTGCAGTTCGCGGATGCGTGTGCTTAAACCCGCTCTGCGATAGTTATCAATGTGCGCCAGCAGCTCGGCCAACTCACTGTTACCAGTCAACCGCATCACGCCATGACGGATACCGGAGGGTGACAGACCCACGCGCTGCAACAATTGTGTGGCAGATTCCCGCTGCCGGGCATCACCATCCAGGCTTTGCACAATCAGGTTACGCACCGACAGAATCAGGTCGCCCAGTTTGTCAGTCACCTCAACAACAGACTGCTGGGAACGCTCATTACGGTATCCCCAGGTACCGTCATACAAGACTTTGGCCGCCAGCGCGATCAGGCCACTGAGCACGGTAAAACTGACAAAATAAATGAGCTGCTGATTACTGGGCAGCTGGCCGTATCCGATGTAATAGCCGCCGTAAAGACCCAATGCGGTGACCGGCCCTGCAGTCCACGCCAGACCCAACAGACTGCGGGAGATACGCACGCGCCGGACGCTGCGCGCCAGCTGATCCAGCCGCTCGGTATCCTCTCGGTTAAGGGAAATCCCTTGCCGTTCGGCAGCTCCATAACGCCAGCGCTGAAATCTGGACCACAACATGACGGCGTTTTCTCCCTGCCAGGACTCTTGTTGGATGCGAGTATAGCCCGACTACTCAGACACTTGCATGACCAGCCTTGCATAAACGCTGCCTATCGCCTAAGGTGGCAACGCTTCAGGTGTTTGACGCTGCGCAGGAAAGCACAGCGAAAAATTAAACGGGAAGCCGGTGCGGTATGGAGACTTGTCTCAAGAATACTGCCAACGCCGGCGCTGCCCCCGCAACGGTAAACAAGTCTGAGCTGTCAGATGCCACTGTCCTTAAGGGATGGGAAGGCGACAGATCAAAGGCTCGCGACATAACAATCATCATTGATGGCTGCCGTGTCAGTGCCAACTTGTGAGCCCGGAGACCGGCCTGCTGCACAAGAACGCGCTGCGGTGGGCAGTTAAAGCGATTCAGTTGAGTTTTGTGAGATGTGTTGTCGCTGCGCCTGCATGGGCACAGCGCATTGTGCACGTTCTTATTCGACTGCCATCGTGGCGCATATCATCTGTTTTTTCGTGCTCGGGTGAGAGCATGAATGGGGTTATGCGAATGAAATATCCACACTCAAAGGCATCAATCCATGCCTCGTTGTCTGCGCCTCTGCAATTTGAACGTTCCATGGTGAAACCCGCGGTTAGCTTGTGCCTGGCCGCCGTTATGTTGCCAATCGGGGTATCCGCCCAGGTGGCAGAGCCACCCTTACAAGAACTGCTGGTGACCGCCAACCGCTTTTCTCAGTTTTCCAGCGATACCCTGAACGCCCACACGCTGCTGGACCGGGAGTTCATCAGTCAGAGCGCTGCGGGCAGCCTGTTTGATCTGTTACGCTCGGTTCCCGGATTGCAGTTGGCAAGAACGGGTGTTGACGGCGCGCAGACCAGCCTGTTTTTGCGCGGCAGCAATTCCAATCACACACTGATTCTGCTGGATGGCGTCCGACTGAACACCGCCAGCGAAGGCGTGGCTCGCCTCGAACATATACCGATCAGTCATATCGAACGTATTGAAGTGATTCGCGGCGCGCAGTCCAGCGTTTACGGCGCGGATGCCATCGGCGGGGTCATTCAGATTTTTACCCGCAGTGGTCTGGCGGCGGCCGGGCTCAGCAGTGAACCCGAAGATGCCGTAACGGGGCGCGTGGAAGCCGCGGCCGGTACCGAGCAGTCGCGGACGCTCAACGGCGCAGTCCGTGCCACGTATCAGCAAACCACCGTGGATATCAATGTGTCGCAGCGCAGCACTGACGGCATTCCTGCCCGCAACGCACCGGTGCCCAGCACCTTGAATTCAACCTGGGAGAACCAGTCAGTGTCGTTGGGCATACAGCAGACGCTCAACGCCGACTGGCAATGGTGGGGACGTTGGCAAGACACTGATTCTGAAAACATATTTGATGGTGGCGACAGCGAATTCTCACAAAATATTGCCAGTACCGGCGTGCGCGGCCAACTGTCCGATCGCTGGAAAACGCAACTGCAGGTCAACCGCTTTAAAGACAACAACCTGACCCGGCAATGGGGTCTTTCACACAGCACCACACAACGCCACAGCCTGCAGTGGCAGAACGAACTGCGCTGGAGCAACAGCAGCAATACGGTACTCGGCCTGGATATGGACGATGAGGATCTGTTCTACCTGAGCAGCGGTGCAGTGCAGAACCTCAGCACACGCAAGAACAACGCCTTGTTTGCGGTGCATCAGCAGGCCGCTGGTGGTTTTGATATGACCGCATCGGTGCGGCTGGATGACAATCAGCAGTTTGGCAATCACACCACCGGCCGGCTGGCGATAGGCCGCGACATCGCCGGGAACAGCAGTGTCTGGCTGGCGGCGTCCACGGCATTCAAAGCCCCCACGCTGGTCGATCTGTATGTCGATTTCCCGGCATTTGGCTTTTTTGCCAATCCAGGGCTTGAGCCTGAACATGCACGCAATCTGGAGGCGGGTCTGCGCACCAGCGTTGCCGGCACCGAGCTGGACGTCAATGTCTTTCGTAACAACATCCGTAATCTGATCGGCACTGACAGCACTTTCAGTAGTCTGGATAATGTCGGCCGCGCGCGTATCGATGGCATCGAGATCGGTGCCAGCCGTGATATTCTCGGCTGGCAGAGCCGGGCGGCGGTGACGTTGCTTGACCATCAGAATCGTAACACCGGAGCCGAATTGCTGCGCCGGCCCAATGAGCAACTCAGTGTCAGTGCCGCGCGCCGGTTTGATGGGTTTTCCGTGCTGCTGGACTGGCAACTGCGCAGTGATCAGGCAGATCTGGATCCGGTCAGCTTCGCACGCTCGCGGGTTGCCGGATATGGCGTGCTGGACACGGTGCTGGAGTGGCAGGTAATGCCGGCACTGGATCTGCAGCTCAAAGTGGGCAACGTTTTTGACAACACCTATGAAGTGGTTGACGGTTACGCAACGCTGGGCCGTCATGCCATGCTCAGCGCGAGGCACGCGTTCTGACGCCTGCCTGCCCCTGACACGCCGGGGCTTAACTGGCTCTCGCTGCGGTTTAATTGGCAACGGCAACTGCGGACTGTTTATGGCGATTGAAATTGAACGTAAGTTTCTGATCAACAGTGATCTGCTCAGACAGTCCGGAGAGCTTACCTGCGCAAAACGTTATCACATCCGCCAGGCGTATCTGAGCCAATCCGCCCATTCATCAACGCCGGCCAATACCGTGCGCGTGCGCATTGTGGAGGCGCAGGCGTTTCTGACCATCAAAGGCCCAGCCAGAGGCATCACCCGCACCGAATTTGAGTACCCGATTCCGGTCACTGACGCTGAGCAGTTACTGGCATTGTGTAGCGGCCACGTGATCAGCAAAACCCGATACCTGCTGCCTCTGGCAGGCCATCTCTGGGAAGTCGATGAATTTCATGGCGTTCATCAGGGATTATGGCTGGCAGAGATAGAATTGGCGGGCGAAGACGACACCTTCAGCAAACCTCAGTGGCTGGCACAGGAGGTCTCCCTGGACCTGCGTTACCACAACTCGTCGCTGGCACAATCAGTGCCGTCATGACCTGCGGCAGCTTGCAAATTTAAAGGCTGCGCGTTAGTTTTGACTGCAATGACAATAACCCCAAGGAGCTCGTGATGACGCTGATGCACACCCGGTTTAAAACCACTACCAGACTCTCCACCGGTTGCCTGCTGATGTTGGCAGGACTTGCAGCCTGCTCCCCCGCAGACGAACAGCATGATGAGCATGCGGGTGCCGATCAGGACGCCGCGTCTCGCCAGATCAGCGTGACCGACCCCGCTACTGAACTCCAGCTGCGACTGCTCGAAGCCCAGCCCGGTGACACCATCCTGCTGCCAGAGGGCACTTTCAATTTTGAACGCGGCCTGACCCTGAATGTCGACAACATCACCTTGCGTGGCGCTGGCATGGACAGCACCGTGCTGTCATTCAAAAACCAGCTGGCCGGCGGCGAGGGGCTGCTTGTTAATGGCAGCGGGTTCACCATTGAAGATATTGGCATCGAAGACAGCCGCGGCGACGCCTTAAAAATTGCACGTGGCGACAACATCATCATCCGCCGCGTGCGCACCGAATGGACCAATGGCCCTGACACCAACAACGGTGCGTACGGCATTTATCCGGTGCAGACCCGCAACACCCTGATTGAGGACTCGGTGGCCATCGCGGCTTCCGATGCCGGCATTTATGTCGGTCAGTCTGAGAACATCATCGTGCGCAGAAACCGCGCGGAGTTTAATGTCGCGGGCATCGAAATCGAAAACAGCTTTAATGCCGATGTTTATGAAAACACCACCATCAACAACACCGGCGGCATTCTGGTTTTTAACATGCCCAATCTGCCGGTATCCGGCCACAGCACCCGCGTGTACGACAACGACATCCAGAGCAACAATACGGTCAACTTCGCACCCCCCGGAACCGCAGTGTCCAGCGTACCTGCCGGTTCAGGCCTGCTGATCAACTCCAACGACAACGTCGAAATTTTTAACAACCGCTTTGGCGCTAACCAGACTGCCAACATCATCATCTCCAGCTATTTCAGTGCCGGTTACAATGACCGGCAGATGGCGGCTGACTTTGACCCCTACCCGGAAACTATTTTCATTTACGACAACAAGTTTGGTGCCGGCGGCAATGCGCCCGGCTTCCCGGAACTGGATATGCTCAGGCAGGCCTTGTTTGGTGCGGATGGCAGTTTCCCGGATATTCTCTGGGACGGCATCGTTCATCCTGAACGCCAGTCTATGGAATATGCCATTTGTGTACAGAACGGTGAGGCACAGGTGCTGAATATCGACGCCGCCAACAGCAATGCCAATCCGCGAGTTGAGACTGAACCGCATGCCTGCCAGCACAACAGGCTCACCCCAGTCAGTTTGCCTGCTGAGATGGGCGTGTAATAGCTGAGGCAGTGCTAGATGAAGACCACAGATCCTTTGATCGCAGTTGTGCTGGTATTGCTGTTGTCGGCCTGCGCTGACAACAGTGCTCCCCAGCTTTTTAGTGCAGACACCCCACCCGCCGACCTGTCGCAATGGCAGTTAATGCAGGTGGATTCCGCGGCCAGCGTTTTGAATCTCAACCCGGCGGTGCTTGCCTACGATCTGGCGACGCCGCTGTTCAGTGACTACGCACTGAAACTGCGAACCGTATGGCTGCCCGAAGGCACCAGCGCCAGTTACACCGCGTCCGGCAGTGTTGATTTTCCGGTCGGCACCATCATCAGTAAAACCTTTTATTACCCACGCACGGCATCTGCGCCTGATGACCTCAGCGCCGTGCAATGGACGCAGGACACACTCATTGGGTTTGATGGCGAGTCCCTCGATCTGTCGCAGGTGCGACTGATTGAAACGCGTCTGCTGGTACATCAGCAAAGCGGCTGGCAGGCGTTACCGTATGTCTGGAATGATGAACAAACTGAGGCGACACTGCAGATAACCGGCGATCTCAAGCGTCTGACGCTGCACCGGGAGGGAACTGAGCAAGCATTTGCCTACGTGGTGCCCAACCGCAATGAGTGTGCCTCCTGTCACCAACTGGATCAGAACAGCGAAGGACTGTCGCCAATTGGTCCATCCGCGCTGAATCTGAACCGGCTGATCAGTTTTTACCCTGACGGTCCCGCCAACCAGCTGGAAGTCTGGGAGGCAAAACAATGGCTGGATGGACTGCCTGCTCGCGGCCAACGACCCATGGCGGCACTGTGGGCGCCCGATCAGCCACTCAGCGCGGAACACAATCTTGAGCAACGCGCCCGTACTTATCTGGCAGTGAATTGTGCGCACTGCCATCAGCGCGGCGGCAGTGGCGACACATCAGGTCTGTTTCTGAATGCCGCAGAGACTGAACTCACACGTCTGGGCCAGTGTAAACCGCCGGTTGCCGCCGGACGCGGCACCGGTGGATTGCGCTTTTCGATTGAGCCTGGCCACCCGGAGCAGTCTATCCTCAGCTACCGCATTTTCAGTGATGAGGTGGGTGTGCTGATGCCAGAGGTGGGTCGCAGCCTGGTGCATCAGGAAGGCCTTGACCTGGTCAACGCGTGGATTCGGCAGATGCCCGGGGATTGCAGTTAAGCTAAGCAGAGCAGTCTTTTAGTCCTGCTCTGCGGTTTCCAGTTGTTCCAGAACACGGGCCCCCATCAGAATGCCTGGCATGGAGTGATTGCCTTCATGGCAGGCGTATTCGTACAGGTTAGGGGCCGCAAACATCGGCATTTCGCCGGTCCACGGAGCACTGTATAAATCAGGATCTTCTACCGTGAACTGATAACGGATTTCGCGTTCGTTAACACGGTAGAAGCGCTCGGTAATCTTGGCATTGGTTGATGTGTAACCGCCTGCGCGGGCCACCTGCTCGGGATGAAAGTTAATGGTTTCAACAACCAGTGTATTTCCCTCATACCAGCCGATAGAGTCCCCGTGCCACTGCCGTATGCCGGCGGCATTATGTTTGCCACCAATCTTGACGATGCGCGCATCGTGCGCCATCTCTGCCAGAATCATGACGTGAGTCGGGCTTTGCACAATCTGGATAGTGTTGTTGTACAGCGAGGGCAGACTCGGAACAATCGATGCAAAACTGATCAGGCAACGTTCCGCCAGTGAACGCCCTTCAGGACCATCATTCTCATCCAGATCCGCGTACGACATGGCAGCGCGTTGGGCAGCACGCACTTCCCTTCCACCCTCATTCCAGGGGATACGACCATCTTCCGGCTCAATGATGAACGAGGTTCGCAGCTCACCATCAATCACCGCCAGCCAGTCACCCGGATTGATCCAGAACGCGTTGTAGCCCCCGACATTGTGCGGGCCGGGCGCTTCAGCGCCGCGCTCTTCCAGGGCATCGGTGTATTGCTGCAGACTTGGCACCAGTCGCTCAGCGTCTTCCTGACTGATGGTCAGACGGCCCTCAAACTGTGGCTGCCTTTCAACGCCGGTGCGGGAGGAATAATCAAAGATACCTTGCAGATCCGGCACGCCCCAACTGGTGACCGGCCAGGTGGTGGGCGCCGTGGCCGCTGGCGCATCGGCGCCCATGACCGGGGAAGCGGACAACAATCCGGCAGACAGAACAGCAGCTGACCAGAATGGCGAAGAGCGGCGTACGGCATTACGGAAAACAATGGATGAGTTCATGGCATCACTTTATGGGTTGTTATTATGAAAGGCAGACGCAAAAGCGCCTGCCTGCCGTTATTGTTGAAGCTTGTTAGTACCACGCAGGTGTAAACCCGTCAATTAAAGTCACAGCAATTAGTTGCAAGTCATTTACCGCCGGCATCATCAACTGCTGACATTGAGAAAATAGTCCTCTGGTTTAAACACATCAACTTCAATCGCGGCCATCGCCGCTGCATTTGCGTCCTTTAACTGTGTTGCCTCGGACTGGGTAATGACTTTTGAGCTCAGCGCCAGATCAACCAGATCATAGGCCATGCCGCGGGGTAACTCACGTGCCCGCTGCGCCTTGCTTATCTTCTTCTTGATAGGCTCGACCTCGGTATGCAGGCGGAATGCCTTCATCAGTCGTCCCATGCCAGGTGCATTCTCGTCCACCGGTGCGATACCGTCAGTCAAGCGCTTGTACTGCTCGTTCATCAATTGCAGTGAACCGGCAACCTTGGGAATCAGCTTATCGGACGGCCCGCGAGACAGCGGGTTCAGGCGCAGGAGCAAGGACGAGGGACCGCGCAACCACCAGCCCACAAACGGCACATCAAAGTTAGCCTGGATACCTTCAAAGGCGTCCTGAATTTTCGCCAGTGCGTACTCGCAACAATAAGCAACCAGTGGCAGATCTTCCGGGCGGCTGCCTTCAGCCTTGAAGCGTCGCAGCGCTGATAATGCCAACACCTGGTAGGTCAATGCGTCTGCAAAGCGCCCGCCAAGACTGCCCTTGGCTTTTAGCTTGCTGCCAATGAGATACAACGCCAGATCAGCAAGCAAGGCATAGCGGCTTGATGCCCATGCCAGACGACGATAATACGTGGCAACGGCGCCTGATTCGGGACTGCCGGCGCTGAAACCGCGTGTCAGTCCGCGCACCTTGGCACGAAAGAAATTACTGGTGGTATGCCATAACCAGCCCAGGAGTTTTTTGCGGAACTCGGCCGCATCGTTGTTTTCAACCGCTTTGACCAGCGGCAGCGCGTAGGGATGACAGCGGGTTGCACCCTGGCCGAACGTGATCAGCGTGCGAGTCATTATGTTGGCACCTTCGACGGTGATGCTGACCGGAGCACTGCTGTAGCCGCCGCCCAGGATATTGTTAGGCCCCTGCATCACGCCAGAACCTGAGAACACATCCATACCGTCGACAATGGCTTTTTGTGTGTACTCCGTACTGCTGGACTTGAGCAGCGCAGAGATCACCGGTGGCTGCTCGCCATTATCCAGTGCAGAGCAAGAGTAAACCCGCGCACCTTCAAACATGTACGTGAAAGCCGCAATGCGGGCGACTTTTTCCTGCACACCTTCCATTAATCCGATAGGAATGCCGAACTGATGGCGAATCACCGAGTACGCGCCCGTGGCAGCGGCAATGAGTTTCATGCCACCAATCGCACCTGCCGGCAAGGACACCGCGCGCCCGCCAGCCAACTGCTCCATCAACATGCGCCAGCCCTGACCGGCGTAATCCGGACCACCGATAATCTGCTCAGGCGATGCAATCACATTTTCCCCAATGATGGGGCCGTTGTAGAAACTCAGACCAATCGGCAGATGATGATCACCGTTATGCAGACCCGGCGTGCCTTTGTGCAACATGATCACAGTAATGCCGGGGTACTCACCTTTGCCCAGCAGATTGTCCGGATCGTGCATCTGAAACGCCAGTGAAATCAGGTTAGCAGCCGGCGCCAGCGTGATGTATCGCTTGCGGAAGTTCAGGCGGATTCTGGTCTCGCCCTGCTCATCCCTAAACACAACGCCTTCTGCTTTAATGGACGCGGCATCCGACCCCGCCGTCAATTCCGTCAGCCCAAAACACGGCACATATTCGCCGCTGGCCAGCTTGGGAAGATAGGCATTTTTCTGTTCGTCTGTTCCGTAATGCTTTAGTAGTTCTGCCGCACCCAGCGAGTTGGGG
This sequence comes from Rhodoferax sp. OV413, assembly GCA_943330915.2. Taxonomy (GTDB): domain Bacteria; phylum Pseudomonadota; class Gammaproteobacteria; order Pseudomonadales; family Pseudohongiellaceae; genus Pseudohongiella. The sequence continues at coordinate 23,292 of CALQJO020000009.1, forward strand.
ATCACCACAAAGGTGCCGGCTGTGGGGCAATAAGGATTGACCTTGGCCATGATGGACGAAATAGCCAAGGTAGAAAATTCTTTGCCACCGTATTGCTTGGGTATCAACAAACCCATAAAACCCTGCTGTTTGATGGCATCAAGAACTGCATCGGGCACTTTGCGGGTAATACCAATCTGGTAACGATCAATCATCCGGCATAAGTCTTCAGTTGGACCATCCAGAAACGCCTGTTCCTCGGTGGAATGCTGGTTGTAGGGTTCGGCCAGCATTTTTGCAAAATCCGGGTTACCGGAAAAAATCTGACCATCAATCCATACCGTACCCGCTTCGAGCGCCTGTCTCTCGGTATCAGAGATACGCGGCAGCACGTTGTTATCCCGCATAAATCTCATAATGGCTGCAAACATGGGAAATCCTCTGGTAAAAAATTCTGGATAGTTGACTGATCAGCGTGATAATAATCCGCAGGGCTTATCAATCGACAACAGCTGACCTCACCATGCCGGGTCTGTCACAACAGGGGTAAAAATGTGTGTTAAATCCTGTGACATGGCGAGAGACGACATATTACTGAATAGATTCATTTTTACAATATTCATCTGTCGCCAGATCGAAGTACACGTTGTTGACACGTCCTTAATAGACTTCCAAGTCATTGTCATTTATTAAAAAAGGTATTTTTATGAAATCTGCAGCCAACACCATTCGCGTTGCCGATCATGAACGTCTCAAACCCAGGCTGACACTCGCATGGATGATGCTGGCCGCGGCAGTGACCAGTGGCGCGCAAGCTCAGACCTTTTATCCTGCTCCAGCCAGCGAAACACCCGAGTCATGGTTTGAATCAGGTCAGGCAGAGCTTGAACGCGCTCTGCAGCGCACGCAAAACACCAATCAGGCCAAGAATATTATTCTGTTTGTGGGTGACGGCATGGGTATTTCAACCGTGACTGCCGCCAGAATTTTTGCCGGCCAGCTGCAAGGCAGTGCCGGCGAAGAGAACTCATTGTCCTTTGAACGCTTTCCGGCGGTGGCTTTTTCCAAAACCTACAATACCAATCAGCAGACCTCCGACTCCGCGGGAACAGCGACCGCGATGATGGCGGGCATCAAAACGCGTGCCGGCGTGATTGGTGTCAATCAGATCGCCGACCGGGCAAATTGTCAGTCCTCGTTAGGCACTGAAGTGCCCAGTCTGATGCAACAGGCTGCAGAGCGCGGTCTGGCGACCGGATTTGTCACCACTACCCGCATCACTCATGCCACACCAGCAGCTACTTATGCGCACACCCCTGAGCGCGATTGGGAAAATAACTCTGCGTTGCCAGAAGAAGCCGTGCAATACGGCTGCAAGGATATTGCGCAGCAACTGATTGAATTCTCGTACGGCAACGGTATCAACGTTGCGCTGGGGGGCGGCATCGAGCAGTTCATGCCCGTCGGCAAAAACGACCCGGTGACCGGGCGCGAAGGCCTGAGAACCGATGAAAGAGACCTGACGCTTGAGTGGACAGATCGCTACGATAACAGTGCCTTTATCTGGAACAAGGAACAGCTGGCCGCGGTTGACGTAAACAATACGCGCCATCTTCTTGGGCTGTTCAGTCGTTCACAAATGAATTACGCCTACGACCGCACCGATGCCACCAACGCACAACCCGATCTGCCGTCGATGACAGAAACTGCCATCAAACTGTTACAGGCTCAGTCTGGCGACAACGGCTTTTTCCTGATGGTAGAAGCAGGTCGTATTGATCACGCTCACCATGCCGGCAACGCTTTCCGTGCACTCTATGACACTCAGGAGCTGTCTGATGCCGTAGAAACGGCGATGGCACTGACCAGCGAACAGGACACCTTGATCATTGTTACTGCTGATCACAGCCACTCATTAACAATCGGTGGTTACTCCACGCGTGGCAACCCTATCCTGGGCGCGGCTGTCACCAATGACGACCACGGGCATGCCAATGACGAGCGCAGCCTTGCTCTCGACAACATGCCTTATACAACACTCGGTTACCGTGATGGCCCGGGCTTTGCTGAAGATGTGGGTGGTGACGTGCGTTACACAGTGCCAGCAGCACCTGGCCGGCACGACCTCAGTAACGTTGATCCTACTCACCCTGATTTCCATCAGGAAGCGCTGGTGCCGCTGCAGTCTGAAGGCCATGCGGGCGAAGATGTTGGCATTTATGCGCGCGGGCCGTGGTCACATCTGTTTCACAGCACACACGAGCAACACTATATCTACCACGTGATGCGCCATGCTTTTGGCTGGTAACTGACGCGTTTGAAGGGTTTGGTTGGTGTCTGTCCTAGTAAAGCCCTGTCTTTGTAAAACCCTGCCTGCTCAGGCAGAATGAATGCATTCAGCCTGAGCACAGAGGTTTTTATGAGCGCAACTTCCAACCCTTCTAATCTGCCTGATCGGGCGCAGTTTCCTGTTCAACATTTCAGACATTGGCGACTCACCCACGATCGAGACAACATCCTGTACGCGCGCCTGGATCGCGCGGGTGAGCGTGTTAATGCGCTGTCCCGCGAAGTACTGGAAGAATTTGACCGCCTGATCAGTCTGGTTGAGCGCGAGGCGCCGCGTGGACTGGTGTTGATGTCAGGCAAGAGCACCGGCTTTGTCTTCGGCGCCGATGTCCGCGAATTTGATGGTTTCACCTCTGCAGAGGCGGTTACCGCTGAAATCAACCGTGTTCACGAGATGTTTAATCGACTGGAAAGACTGGATTGCATCACCGTTGCGGCCATTGAGGGTTACTGCCTGGGTGGCGGACTGGAGATGGCGCTGGCATGCAAATACCGCATAGCCAAGGATGTACCTGAGACGCGCCTGGGTTTTCCGGAAATGCAATTGGGCATTTTCCCCGGCTTTGGTGGCTCCGCCCGCTCGGTTAAGGTGATGGGAGGCCTGAAGGCCATGGAACTGATGCTGACCGCGCGCCAACTCAAAGCCCGCCCCGCCAAAGCGCTGGGCTTGGTTGATCAGGTGATCGGACGCCATGAAGAACTGGTGTGGGCTGCGCGTAAAGCTGTGCTCAGCGGCAAAAAAAGCCGTGGCCCGGGCATCATCGGCCGCCTGAGCAATACCCTGCCAGCGCGTACACTACTCGCCGGTCAGATGCGCAAACAAACACAACGCAAAGCGAGGGCCGAGCACTATCCGGCACCTTATAGCCTCATCGATACCTGGGAAAAATTTGGCGGCAACACATCCAAGATGATGCAGGAAGAAGCCCGCGCCGTCGGCAGGTTGATGGTCTCATCAACGGCTGAAAGTCTGCGCCGGGTTTTCCGTCTGATGGACCGTCTGAAATCCGAAGGCAAAAGCAGTGATTTCCGAGCACGTCACGTACACGTCATCGGCGCCGGCGTGATGGGCGGCGATATCGCGGCATGGTGTGTCTTGCGCGGACTGGATGTCAGCCTGCAAGACCGCGAGATGAAGTTTATTAGCCCAGCGCTGAAGCGCGCTGAAATACTCTTCAAAAAGAAATTGCGCGACCCCGCCAAAGTCAAAGCAGCGCTGGAGCGTTTGCGCCCGGATCCCGACGCGCGATACGTACCCCGCGCTGACGTTGTGATCGAAGCCATTTACGAGAATGTGGACGCCAAGCAGGCGCTGTTCCGTGATCTTGAACCGCGCATGAAGCCCGGCGCAATCCTCGCCACCAATACCTCCGCCATTCCGCTGGAAACACTGGCATCCGTACTGAGCAACCCGGCACGTTTGATTGGTCTGCATTTTTTTAACCCGGTTCCGCAAATGCCCTTGGTGGAAGTTGTTTACGGCGTAAACACTGACGACGCCGAGCGACGCAAAGGAGCAGCCTTTTGTCAGCAGATCAGCCGTTTCCCGTTACCCGTTAAAAGCAGCCCGGGATTTCTGGTCAACCGTGTACTGGCGCCCTACATGATGACGGCGTTAAAACTGCATGGTGAGGGCATTCCCGCGGAAGCACTCGACGCAGCCGCAGAGGCATTTGGCATGCCCATGGGCCCGGTGGAACTGGCGGACACGGTGGGGCTGGATGTCTGCCTGATGGTGACAGGTGTCCTGCAATCAGATCAAAGTGACTCCGTATCCGCAGGGACTGCCGAAAAGAAGTTTATTCAGGCGCTGGTCAGTGCCGGCAAGCTTGGCAAGAAGTCCGGATCTGGTCTATACACCTGGAAAAATGGCAAAGCAGTCAAAAAACCCGGTGTTGCTGACACCTTTAATCTGGCAGACATCGCTGAGCAACTGATCGAAGCCTATACCCGCGAATGTATTGCCGCACTGCAGGAAGGTGTTGTTGCCGATGAAGATCTGCTGGACGCCGGTATGATTTTTGGCACCGGTTTCGCGCCTTTCCGTGGCGGCCCGCTCTACTACCTGGCGCACAAGGACCAGCAACCGCTCGTCAGCGATAAGGTAAAAGCGCCGGAACCCGATACATCACCACAGCGCGCTGACCATGCAGACGCTGAACAGGAGACTGAGACCCGTGTTTAATTCAGACAAAAACCCACAGACCTTACGCCGGGTTGTCATCGCCGGCGGGGCACGATTGCCGTTTTGCAGATCAAACACGGTGTACGCTGACCTGAGCAATCTGGACATGCTGGCAGACACGCTTCAACAACTCAGCACTGAGTTTAACCTGGCAGGAAAAAAGATTGATGAGGTGCTTGCGGGTGCGGTCACCAGCCACAGCAAGGACTGGAACCTGGCGCGTGAAGCCGTGCTGAGCACAGATCTGTCGCCAGCGACACCTGGCACTACCTTGCAGATGGCCTGTGGCACTTCCCTGCAAGCCGCGTTGATGCTGGCAGCACGTATCGCAACGGGCGAGATCGACAGCGCCATTGCTGCTGGCACTGACACCACCAGTGATGTGCCCATTGTATTCCAGCGCAAATTTGCACAACGCCTGATCAAGCTCGGGCAAGCGCGCAGCCTGAAGCAGCGCCTGCATGCATTTAAAGGTTTCCGCCTGTCCGAGTTAGCACCACGACCTCCAGCCAACGGCGAGCCACGCACCGGTCTCGCGATGGGTGAACATTGTGAATTGATGGCGCGCGAGTGGGGCATCAGCCGTGCCGATCAGGATCAACTTGCACTCGAAAGCCACCTAAAAGCCGCCGCTGCCTATGAAGCCGGTTTTTTTGATGGACTGGTCAGTCCTTACCAGGGTGTCAGCCGGGACAACAATATCCGCGCTGACAGCTCGTTGGCAAAACTCGCCAGCCTGAAACCTGCGTTCGACAAAAAACACGGCACCTTAACCGCCGGCAACAGTACGCCGCTGACCGATGGCGCAGCCGCCGTGCTGTTGTGCAGTGAAGAGTGGGCCGTGTCCAACAACATCCCGATTCGCGCCTTCCTGGTCTGCGGCCGCAGCAGTGCGGTTAATTTTGTTGATGGTGAAGGCCTGCTGATGGCGCCCACCGTTGCCGTCAGTGAACTGCTGCAGATGAACGGCCTGGCGCTGCAGGACTTTGACTGTTATGAAATTCATGAAGCTTTTGCGGCGCAAGCCTTATGCACACTCAAGGCCTGGGAAGATGAAAATTTCTGCCGCGAAAAACTGGGACGTGACACCGCACTGGGCGCAATCGACCGCAGCCGCATGAACATCAAAGGTGGCTCATTGGCGTTTGGGCATCCGTTTGCGGCAACCGGAGCGCGCATCCTGGGGACACTGGCAGCAATCCTGGAGGAAAAAGGCCAGGGTCGTGGATTGATTTCCGTCTGTACGGCCGGAGGCATGGGGGTTGCTGCGATAGTGGAGCGACCTTGAGTGTTGCCGCACTACTAGCAGCAGTACCGGCCTGCGGCAGCCGCTAGGCTTCCCGGTCGAACAGACTGGTGATGCCTACCGTCAGTGTTGTGTGGTCAAACTTCAATTTTCCGGAGTGACACGCGGTGTGGCGTATAAAGACATTATCCTATCGCCGCCTGTGTAATTTTGTATTCAGAGAGAAGCAGGACATACACAACAAGGGGTGTATGTCCTGCTATTTATCGCGGTAGAGATCAGCCGGCAGGCCTGATCACCAGCCTGTGCGGGCAGGCTGCTCAGGATCTGAACGCAAAAAAGCGATCAGGTCGGCATGGTATTGTTCCGGATATTCAAAATGCGGATTATGGCCAATGCCCGGGTACAAGGTGAGCTCGGCATTCTGCAGCGTTTCAGCCACCATACGCGCCTGACCAGCAAAATCCGGTGTCAGTCGATCGTCAGCGCCGCCCAGTACCAGTGATTTTGTACCGATGTGTTGCCAATCATAAACCACGGGGTCAATGAACAGGATGGCCTGCTGCCAGGCACGAATTTTAGCCAGCAATGGCCAGTCAGCGCTCAGTGTCTGACCATATTGCATTCTGACAAACTCAAGGTATTCAGGCTTGATATCGGTGTTGTAGTAACGCATGTGATTGGCCAGAATGGACTGATAGGTGGTGCTGGACTCAGTCCGGATAGCAGCCTCTTCAATATCACCCCAAGGGCGACCCTGGCGCTGGTCTGTCATACCAATCTGGTTAACCAGCACCATGTGCGAAACGTTGTCCGGATAGGTCATGGTGAACCGTGCCGCCAGCATACCGCCCATGGAATGGCCGACAATCGCCGCCTTTTCGATACCCAGATGATCCAGCAGACGCTTGGAATCGGTTGCAAATATATGCAGGTTGTACGGAATATCCATTTTGGAAGACTTGCCGTAACCAATACGATCCGGCACTACCACGCGGAAACCCGCTTCGGTCAGCGCCGTAATCGTAGGACCAAAACCGATGCCGCCAAAATTCATGCCGTGAAACAGCATGGCGGTCTGGCCATTTGCCTGCCCAACAGGGGCAACATCCATATAGGCCATGTTGCCGCGTTTGCCAAAATGGGTAACCGGCAGAAAATGCACCGGGTGGGGATAAGGTATTTCATCCATGGTTGAAGAGATGGGGCCCCAATCAGCGGGCGGCTCACTTGGAGGAGTGCCACCTTGGGCCAAAACACTGCCCGCTGACAGAGATAAACCCGCCGCAAGCACCCATGCGCTGACTGATTTCAGCATAAACAACGTTCTAGACATATCGGAGTCCTCTTTGATTTTTTTTGTCACTTGAGTCAATCACGCAATTTTCAAACCTATACGTTTTACCCTGCCGTCTTCTATATCGGCAATCGTCCACACAAACCCCTGCCATTCGGCCTGATCACCCAGCACAGGCTTTCCTCCCATTCTAGCGGTCAGAAAGTCTCCGATCGACAGAGACGCGATCAACGGATCGGGCTGCAAGCCATAGATGGGAGCCAGATCCCTGATATTGGCAGCGGCGTCCAGAATAAAATCACCAAAGAACCTGTCGTCCAGGCCTTTTTCCGGGGCTACGCTGAACAGCTTGCCCAGCGCCAGCAAGTCATGTTCGTGCCCGACAATACAGAGAATATCGTCGGCCAGCAATCGTGTACTGCCAGTGGGGTGCAGCAACTCCCTGCCACGGAACAATGCAGCGATACGCGTCCCCTCTGGCATCCGCAAACCGCGCAGCTCTTTGCCAATGCACCACTTTTCGGCGCCAAGCCGGTAAACAAACAACTCCCATTCACTGGTCGGATGAATCTCCAGGCCCGCTCTAGAAATCGGCTTGGGTTGTGAGGGAACCTGTACTTTGGCAAGGCGAGTTGCCAGAGGGATTGAACTGCCTTGCAACAACAGAGATACCAACACCACAAAAAATGCCAGATTGAAGTACAACTGGGCATTGGGTAATCCGGCCATAATCGGGTAAACCGCCAGGATTATCGGCACAGCGCCGCGCAGGCCCAACCATGAAATATACCAACGTTCACGGGTCTTGAATCGACTGAAGGGTAGCAGACTGAGAAACACTGCCAGAGGCCGCGCCACAAAAATCATCCACAAAGCCAGCAGTAAGCCCGGAATAGCAATCGGTAATAAATCGGACGGGGTTATCAACAACCCCAGTATCAGGAACATGCTGATCTGACTTAACCACGCCATTCCATCCATGACACTGAGGATCGATGGGCGGCTGCGCAGCGGTCTGTTGCCAAGGTACAACCCTGCGATGTAAATCGCCAGGAACCCACTGCCGCCGACATTGGCGGTTAAAGCAAAAATGAATAAACCTCCACTGATTGCCAACAGTGGATACAGGCCATTTGCCAGGGTTGAACGATTGATGAGTTGCATCAGCAGATAGCCGCCTGCACCTCCGAGCATGACACCCAAACCAAATTGTTGTACCAGCATCACCAGAAAGGACCAGGCTGATACCGGCTCAGCGCTGATAGTTTTTGCGACAATCTCAATCAGTGCAATGGTCAGAAAGATGGCCATTGGGTCATTGCTGCCCGACTCAATTTCCAAGGTCGCTCGCACCCGTTCATTGATATTACGGCCACCCAACAGCGAGAATACCGCAGCCGCATCAGTTGAACCGACAATCGCGCCGATTAACAGCCCTTGCAGCAGATTAACATCGAACAACCAGCTAGCCAAGCCACCGGTAAGCACCGCTGTCACAATCACGCCTATGCTAGCGAGCGACAACGCCGGGCCCAAAGCTACTTTGAAGGTGGCTGTTTTGGTACGCAGCCCTCCGTCAAACAGAATAACTGCCAAAGCCAGATTGCTCACTACAAACGAGAGTGAATAGTCATCAAACAAAATACCGCCAATACCATCCTCGCCGGCCAGCATGCCAACGCCGAGGAAGATCAACAGAATCGGAATGCCAAACCTCGAAGAGACGGCGCTGACCAATACACTGAAACCGACCAGCAGTGAGCCGATCAGGAACAGTGAGTTCATGGTCAGGAGATCCATTCGATTGCCCTTTACGAGGGTTAGCGTGGTCTGTTTACCGCAGAACCGGTAATCGCCCCTGATTCAGTGACTGCTCAGTCACTGAACGGGTGACGAAGAATAATCGTCTCGTCGCGGTCAGGGCCAGTGGAAATGATATCCACGGGTGCATCAATCTGTTGCTCAATAAACCGGATATAGGCACGCGCGTTTTCAGGCAACTCGGCCAGAGAGCGAGCTCCCACGGTTGATTCGCTCCAGCCTGGCAACTCGACATACACCGGCTTCAGTTTTTCATAGCGGTCAACGGTCATGCTGGCGCTGCCAATATCCTCGCCCTCGCTCTCATAGGCGACACAGACTTTGATGGATTTCAAACCGTCCAGCACGTCCAGCTTGGTTAGGCAGATACCCGATACACTGTTGATGCGTATGGCAAGTTTCACCGCCGCTGCATCAAACCAGCCACAGCGCCGCGCCCGACCGGTGGTAGCACCGCGCTCCATCCCTACCGTGGACAGGTGGGTGCCAACGTCGTCGAACAATTCCGTAGGAAATGGCCCTGAACCCACTCGTGTGGTGTAGGCTTTAGTGATACCCAGCACGTAGTCCAGGTAAAGCGGTCCATAACCGCTGCCGGTTGCCGTACCACCGGCTGTGGTATTTGAAGACGTGACAAAAGGATACGTACCATGATCGATATCCAGCAACGACCCTTGTGCCCCTTCGAACATCAGGTTATCGCCCGCCTTGCGGTGCGCATGGATTAACTCAACGGTGTCGGCGAGCATCGGCTTGACCTGCTCAGCGTAAGCGAGGCAGTCGGCCAGTGTTGATTCATAATCTACCGGCGCAACCTGATAGTAGTGCGTCAGCATAAAGTTGTGGTAATCCATCACTTCACGCAGGCGGCTGGCAAAATGTTCAGCATTAAACAATTCGCCCATGCGTATGCCTCGACGGGCGACCTTATCTTCGTAAGCAGGACCGATGCCGCGACCAGTCGTGCCGATTTTCCCAGCCCCCAGACGTTGTTCACGGGCCTGATCCAGCGCAACGTGGGATGGCAGAATGACCGGACTGGCACCACTGATTTTCAGTCGCTCACGGACGGGGATGCCCTGAGCCTCCAGTTCACCTATTTCTTTGAGCAAGGCTTCCAGGCTTATCACCACACCATTACCGATCACACAGGTAACACCGGCGCGCAGCACGCCCGAGGGGATCAGGTGCAGTACCGTCTTTTTGCCACCAATGACCAACGTATGCCCTGCGTTGTGTCCACCCTGAAAACGGGTAACCACCGCTGCCTGTTCTGTCAGCAAATCAACGATCTTGCCTTTGCCTTCATCGCCCCACTGGGTACCTAAAACAACAACGCTCTTGCCCATATTCCCCGTACTCTGTTTGTAATCTGTGAGAAGCGCTCAAATCACCCTGTCGCCAGAGCGGCGCGGATTGTATCTCAAGCAGGCTTAAGTTCAACCACCTGCCAGCCCCCCGATGAGTCTGACACGATAGTTCGCGTAGCATTTAATTCATTGATCAAGGTCGAATCCGGCATACCATCGCCCAGATTGCTGACGACCACATGGCCATCGGCTCTGAGCGTTGATACCAGAGCGAGCAACCCGGGATCATCCAGATCGGGGGCTAGAATAGCACAGCGTCGCGGATACTCCCTGTTGCTAAGTCGCGCCAGTGTTTTTAAATCAGCATCAAAACCGGATGCCGGTCGAGCACGGCCAAACACCTCGCCAATATCATCATAACGACCACCTTTGGCTATCTCGCTGCCGTGAGCGGGATTGTACGCCGCGAACACGATGCCCGTGTGATACTGATACCCACGCAGTTCCGACAGGTCAAAACCTAATGTTACCTCCGGCAAACGCAGTTTTACCCGCTCCGCGATCTGACTGAGCTCAGACAAGGCGGTGCGCACAGACGCAGGCGCATTAGCAAAAATGTCCTTGGCACTGGCCAGAACACTGGCATCACCACTGAGTCGCGACAATGACCTGAGCATGCCGCTCAAGGCCTGATCGGTCAATTGTTGTTCCAGCAGGCTATCCACTTTGCTGTAGGCTTTGCGTTGCACCAGATCAAAGAGCTCACTTTCTGCGTCTTTATCAAGCGCTGCGGCTGCCAGCAGGTTCCTGAAAATGCCCACGTGTCCCAGCACAATATGCACGTGGCTTATACCGGCAAGGCGCAAGGTTTCTGCCATCAGAACAATCAGTTCAACATCGCAGGCAACGCCCGGATGCCCGAATAATTCTGCGCCAATGCGTATTGGGGCTCTGGAACTCAGTAATCCACGGGGCAGTGTATGCAAGACACTGTCTGCGTAACACAGACGTACCGGGCCATTACGATGCAGATTACGGGCGTCAATTCGCGCAACTTGCGGCGTAATGTCCGCCCGCACGCCCATCATGCGCCCGCTGAGCTGGTCTGTAATTTTGAAGGTATGTATATCAAGGTCGTGAGAAGAACCGACCAGAAGAGAATCCAGAAATTCGATCAGCGGTGTTATGACAAGTTCATAACCCCAGCTTTGATAAAGATCGAGGATATCGCGACGCAGTGTTTCCAGCATCAGCGCCTGTGGAGGCAACACCTCCTCAACGCCCTCTGGCAATAGCCAGCGGTCAGCACGTGTCATAATGTTTTCCTGCGCAGTTTCCCGACCCTGTCTGTTGATCTTGTCTTCCTTGAGGTCTTCACACCAGGCCCTCAGAGCGAGTTCCGGCTGGCGGCCAGGCTAAACTGCACAGCCGTTCCCGGCCAGCAGTCAGCCTGCTCTATCGATTGCTTAAGGCATTGCATCACTGCGCAGATACTTGAAGTAATCGCTATCCGGTTGCATCAACAAAACATCGCTTTTGGAGTTGAATGTGTCCCGGTAAGAATTCAGGCTGCGCGTAAACGAGTAGAACTCTGGATCCTTGGTAAAGGCGCTGGCATAGATTGAAGATGCCTGGGCATCGCCCTCACCTCGCACAAGTTCAGAATCGCGGTAAGCCTCCACCAGCAGAACGGCTTCCTGGCGATCAGCATCTGCTTCAATACCAATAGCAAGCTCGTTACCACGTGAGCGCAGCTGCTGCGCTTCACGCTGACGCTCAGACGTCATCCGCTCGTATACAGAGGAGCGCACATCATCAGGCAAATCGATACGCTTAACCCGCACGTCGATGACTTCGATGCCATATTCCTGAGCTGTGTAGGTGTTGAGCTCTTCAGTCAGTTGCTGCATCAGCGAGTCACGCTGGCCTGAAACAACTTCCTGGAGATCGCGTTCACCAAATTTGTTTCGCAGACCGTCGTTCACACGCTGGGCCAACAGCGAATTTGCTCTGGACTCGTCACCGGACGTTGCCGTGTAAAACCGCTCCACATCGACAATTCTCCACATGGCGTACGAGTCAACCAGCAGCGCTTTCTGCTCAAGAGTCAGGTATCGCTGCGGAGTAGCGTCAACAGTGAGTACTCGAGCGTCAAATTTGCGTACGGTATTGACGTACGGAATCTTGAAGTGCAGACCCGGTGGAATATCAGTCCGCACCATATCTCCGAACTGCAGCATCACTGCGCGCTCGGTCTGACTGACTACAAACATCGAGTTAGACGCAATGGTCACAAAGAGAAACAACACAATTCCAAACACTGTATTTTTCATTAACGTGGTCCTCTTGCTGGAACGGTTTGCACACGGGCACGATCGTCGGTAGTGGACTGGGATGAGAGTTCGCGACCCACCTGATCAGCCAGTTCGCGAATCTGCTGCGCATTGAGTTGCAAGCGCGATGTTGAATCGGTGATATCCGTGACACCCTGCATCATGCGATCCAGCGGCAAAAACATCATGTTGTTCCCACCCTCAACATCCACCAGTACTTTGCTGGTATTGCTGAGAACTTCCTGGATAGCATCGATATACAGACGCTCGCGGGTCACCTCCGGCGCACGCTCGTACTCGGTCAGCAACTGCTCAAAACGAGACGCCTCACCTTCCGCACGGGCGATTACCTGGTCACGGTAAGCATTGGCCTGCTCTATAATCCGCTGAGCCTCTCCGCGCGCTTCGGGGATTACCCGGTTTGCGTAGGCAAGAGCCTGGTTCTGAGCGCGCTGTTCGTCTTCACGGGCGCGTATCACGTCATCAAACGCCGCTTGCACGGCCATCGGTGGCTGAGCATTCTCGACGTTGACCTGCGTGATCATGATGCCGGTGCTGTAAGCTTCCATGTAGCTTTGGGCGCGGGCCCGCACTTCAGCAGCGACATCCGCACGACCCTGGGTCAGTACGCGATCCATGGTGGTACTGCCCACTACGTGACGCACTGCAGACTCTACAGCCTGGTCAAGACCCAGCTGAGGATCGCGCACCATCACCACGTAATTCATAGGGTCTGCGACAATAAACTGGACCGAAATGGAAACGGTGACGATGTTTTCATCGGTAGTCAGCATGTCGCTGGCATACGATCGGGTATTGACGCGGGATATGTTGACCTTTTCTACCTGATCGATCAGCGGAGGATTCCAACGCAGTCCAGGCAGAACCACTTCGTCGCGAATTTCACCGAACCGCAGAACAACAGCCCGCTCCGCTTCGTCGACAGTGTAAAATCCCAGCGCCGCCCAAACCACAGCCGCCAACACAACAAAACCGCCAAGAAGTCCGACAGAAGCGCCTCCGCTAACTGAGCCACCGCCACTACCGCCAGAGCCAGTGCCGCCAGACCCGCTGCCACCTTTACCGCCCAGCAAACCGTTAACGGTTTTGCTGAGTTTACGAATCATTTCATCGAGGTCTGGTGGCCCTTGGTCGTTGCCTCGACGGCCGCCCCCGTTTCCACCACTGCCATTTCCACCACCCCAGGGATCGTTACCATTTCCTTTATTTCCGGGTTCATTCCAGGCCATCGTCTACTCCATACCCATCCGATTCGGGGGCGATTTTAGCTAATTATGATGTGTAAACACAGCCTTTCAGCTGAATCCATAAAGACTGTTCAAAAACATTGGCACATGCACCGGTAGTTCATGAACAGGACGATCATGAACTGCCGTCTTCCAACAGCAACCGCTCGAAGTCCTGGCGCGGCAACTTGATACTCAGCACGGTCTGGCCCTGTTCGTTTATTGTCTCGCCACTGACAGCACCACGCGCATACAACCGTGCCCGCAGTCGCCCCTGTGCCGGCGTCAGCACCAGATCTCGCACAACCACATCACTGGTGACCACTTCGCTTATTGCGGCCAGCAACAAGTCAATGCCAGCACCGGTTTTTGCAGACACCCAGACCCTGGATGGCTTGCCGTCCTCGCCAAGATCGATATGCGGCTCAAACCCAGGCATGAGGTCGATCTTGTTAAGAACCTGAATACAGGGAATTCCTTCCGCGCCAATCTCTGTTAACACTTCGTACACCTGCTCAATATAGTAATCATGAGCTTCATTGGCGATATCAACCACGTGCAAAAGCAGATCTGCCTGAACGGTTTCTTCCAGCGTGGCACGGAAAGCCTCAACCAGTTTGTGCGGCAAATGGCTAATAAAGCCTACGGTATCAACCAGCACCGCCTCACCAAACGACGGGAGCTGAATTTGCCTCAGGGTGGAATCCAGAGTGGCAAAAAGCTGATCTGCCGCATATGCACCAGCATGAGTGATCGAATTAAACACCGATGATTTACCGGCGTTGGTGTAACCCACCAGCGAAATCACTGGAATTTCAGCACGCTTACGAGCGCGACGACCCTGCTCGCGCTGGGCACGAACCTTTTCAAGGCTTTTATTGATGTTTTTTATGCGCTGACGGATCATCCGCTGGTCAAGTTCCAGCTGCGTCTCTCCTGCACCGCGCAGGTTAACACCGCCCTTTTGGCGGTCGAGGTGAGTCCACCCGCGTTTAAGTCGTGTCACCGAGTGCTGAAGCTGCGCAAGCTCAACCTGCAACTTGCCTTCGTAAGTAATTGCACGCTGGCCAAAGATATCAAGGATCAACCCCGTCCTATCCCTGACCCGGCATTTAAGCTCTTTTTCGAGGTTACGCTCCTGACTAGGGGACAGCGTGTGATTGAACAACACCAGGTTCGCATGATGCTCCTGCACTGCTGCAGCAATCTCTTCAAGCTTCCCCAAGCCGACAAAGATCCGGGCGTCAGGTGATTTACGGCTGCCTTTAATAAAGCATACCGCCTCGGCACCTGACGACCTTGCCAACTCTTCGAATTCAACAGGATCTTCTTGCTCGCGAAGTGAACTAAACTCGATATGAACAAGGACGGAGATGTCTCCGCCTTCAGGACGCTCAAAGAACAATCAAGCCCTCGATTCAGGCCATATTACCTGTAGCTGAGTCATCTTCGTCTGGACCGAACTCCCCGCCCTGAGACGGGATTTTTACGGTTCGCGCCGGAACGACGGTGGAAATCGCATGTTTGTAAACCATTTGGTTTACTGCGTTTTTAAGCAATATCACAAATTGGTCAAATGATTCTATCTGTCCCTGCAGCTTGATGCCACTGACCAGATAGATTGAAACCGGAATACGCTCCTTGCGCAGCACATTCAGGAAAGGGTCTTGTAGGGAATGCCCTTTTGACATTTATATTCTCCTTATAAAATTCAGCTAAAAAAATGTGATGAGCAGCAGTATGGGTCCGTCCAGCAAACATGTTAACAACCGCAACGATGTCTTTGTTCCGACTATCACGACCTTGTATCTGGGGACGGTGATGAATTAATTCAAGTCTCTATCGATCTTATGACACCATCAATCAGGTTTTTATCATCGCTGTCAAAATTCTGCAGCGATGGCCAACCGCGGAGCCAGGTAATCTGCCGCTTTGCAAGCTGCCTAGTGGCAATGATACCTTTTTCCACCATGCCATCAAAGCCGATCTCCTGGCTCAGATACTGCCACACCTGTCGGTAGCCGACACTCCTGACAGAGGGCAATCCAGGTCCAAGGTCGCCGCGCGCGTACAGCGCTTCGACTTCCCCGACCAGACCATCCTCCAGCATTTGTCGGAAGCGTCGCTCGATTCTCTGATGTAATACGCTTCGGTCTACCGGCTGGATTGACAAAAACACAAATGCGTCACCGCTATCCGGCAAGGGCGATTGCATCGCTTGCCAGTCACTTAGAGACCGGCCTGATACGCGAAACACTTCAAGAGCTCGCTGCAATCTTTGTGGGTCATTCGGATGAATTCTCGATGCCGCGATCGGATCAACAGCAGCAAGCTCTGAATGAATCGCCGCCCATCCCTCGGTGCTCGCCTGATTCAGAATATCTGCCCTGACCCGCTCATCTGCAGCGGGCATCGACGCAAGACCATCCCGCAATGCTTTGAAGTAGAGCATGGTGCCACCCACTAGCAAAGGCACTTTGCCAGACCCCCTGATATCCGTCATCTCACGCCTGGCATCCTCACAAAATCTCGCAGCCGAGTAACTTTCCAACGGATCCAGAAAGTCAATCAGCCGATGTGGCGCCAGTGTCAGCGTTTTTGCGTCCGGCTTTCCGGTACCAATATCCATGGTTTTGTAGATCTGGGCAGAATCTACGCTGATAATTTCCAGTGGTAATCGTTGCACCAACTCTATCGCCAGCGCTGTCTTGCCGGACGCGGTCGGGCCCATAAGGCAAATGGCCGGAGAATTTTGCGGATCAAGGCGCATGAGGCTGCTCACCGGCCACGCAAGAACAACTTATCCAGATCTGCCAACGACTGATAGACCCAGGTCGGACGACCATGATTGCATTGCCCGCTGCGCTCAGTACGCTCCATATCGCGCAACAATGCATTCATCTCAGCCACACCCAGCTGACGATTTGCACGCACCGCACCATGGCATGCCATGGTTGCCAGTAACTCGTCACGATACGCGCTGATCCGCTCACTCTGACCGTGTTCACGCACATCAGACAGAACATCCCTGACCAATTGCTCAATATTGGAACGCGCCAGAATCACCGGCACCTGCCGCACTACCAAAGATTCCGCTGCCACTCGCTCGATGGCAAAACCAAGCTCGGCCAGCGCAGCAGCCTGTTGCTCGGCGCAGTCGGCTTCTGCCTCGCTTACTGACAAGGACACCGGCACCAACAGTGGTTGCGCCTTGACACTCTGGTTATCACAGGCAGCCTTCATATATTCGTAAGTGATACGCTCATGTGCCGCATGCATGTCGACAATAATCAAACCATGTTGATTCTGGGCAAGGATGTAAATGCCGTGCAACTGAGCAATCGCAAATCCCAGGGGCGGAATTTCTGCGTCGCTGGCAAGCTGCTGATAGATAGCAGACTGCTCTGCCATGGTCTGGGTCGACACAGGCGCCTGCGGGTACTGCCTGAAACCAGTGGTCGCTCCAACATTTAGCGCACGGCCGGTCTCTGTCGGCGTTTGCGCTCCCCATAATGTTGCCGGCCAAGGCAATACTTCACCAGTACCGGGATCAACATTAAAGCCAAGTGCAGACTGTTCATGCAGCGCATTTGAGGAACCTGTGCTCTCAAGACCTGCCATGGCAGCACCCGTCATCATTGCACCCGCTTGCTGCTGTCCATGTAAGTGATCGTCCGGGCGCACATCCGCCAGCGCCTGATGCAGGGAGCGGAACAGAAAGTCGTGCACTAAACGCTGATCACGAAAGCGCACCTCATGCTTGGTTGGGTGAACGTTGACATCCACCAGCGCCGGCTGCAGCTCCAGATACAACACAAATGCAGGATGTCGGCCACCAAACAATACATCCCGGTATGCCTGCTTGACAGCATGTGAAACCAGTTTGTCGCGAATCACACGGCCGTTCACATAAAAATACTGCAGATCAGGCTGACTACGGGAGAAGGTTGGCAGACATACCCATCCCCACAAACGCAATCCGGAGGCCTCGATATCAACATACACCGCGTGCTCCAGAAACGCGGGGCCACAGACCAGACCTATGCGTCGCTGACGCTCCTGCACACTGCGCGCAGACTGCAGCTGATGGATGGTGCGCTGGTTATGACGCAAGCTAAACGCCACATCAAACCGACTGAGCGCCAGTCTTTTGATCACTTCGTCTATGCGTGCAAACTCAGTGTTTTCTGTGCGTAGGAATTTTTTGCGGGCCGGCGTGTTAAAGAACAGGTCACGCACTTCAACACTGGTGCCTTGAGTATGCGGTGCCGGGCGCAGTGTTGCGGTCATCGACTGGCCTTCCGCTTCCACCAGCCAACCGCCGGCATCAACCGCATCGGCGGCGCGGGAAATCAACTGCAGGCGCGACACTGAACTGATACTGGCCAGCGCTTCACCGCGAAATCCCAGGCTGGCGATATTCTCAAGATCATCCAGATCAGCGATTTTACTGGTGGCATGCCGGCTTAGCGCCAATGCCAGATCATCCTTATTGATGCCTTGCCCATCATCACGGAGGCGGATCAGTTTGCTTCCGCCCTGCTCGATATCAACATCAATGCGCATAGCCCCTGCATCAAGGCTGTTTTCCAGTAATTCCTTAACCACAGACGCCGGTCTTTCGACAACTTCGCCGGCGGCAATCTGGTTAGCCAGTCTCTGGCTGAGAAGAGCGATACGTTTCATGAAAATCCGCAAGCGAGCCGTTCAGGAGGCGGGAATGACCAATACCTGGCCCACACGGATCGTATCATTACGCAGGCTGTTAGCTTCCCGCAAGCTCGACAGGCTGATGCCGTAGCGTGCGGCGATACCCGACAATGTTTCACCGCGGGCAATGGTGTGCTCGGAAACCTGTGGCGGTGCAACGAAAGCGATCAGCGTCGGTCCAGATCCTGGAATACTCAAGGTCTGCCCGACATGAATGGTGTCACCGCGCAGGCTATTGGCTGAGCGCAACTGAGAAAGGCTGACGTTGTGACGCTGCGCAATCAGGGAAAGACTGTCGCCACGGGTCACGACGTATTGGCGGTCCGGCCCCTGATTATTGGCTTTCTGCCATGCAATCAGCGTCCCTTCCGGGGGCCTCTCGTAAAAATAATTCATCACACCTTGCACAATTGAATCCGCCAGCTTGCGCTGGTAATCAGCGCTGGCGAGCCTGCGCGCCTCTGCGGGATTTGAAAGGTAGCCGGTTTCGATCAATAACGATGGGATATCCGGTGAACGCAACACCCAGAAATTGCCTTGTTGCGGGACATCACGACGCAGTCTGGCGACATTTCCGGTCGCGTTCAGAATGTAACTGCCTGCAGCCATACTCTGTTCGATGCTCCATGCCATCGACAGGTCCAGCAAGGTCAGCGCCAGATCATCATCAACGTTACGCAGACTGGTATCACCGGAATTGCCTCCCAGCAAATCTGAGGAGTTTTCCTTCTCTGTGACACGCCGGATATTCTCGTCCTCAGCCGTGCTTTGGGACAATGCGTAAATGGTCATGCCTTCAGCGCGGGAAGTGGTATGCGAGTCCGCATGAATTGACAGGAAGATATCGGCACGTTTCTGACGCGCTAACTGAGGTCTTTGCTGCAACTGTACGTAGTAATCACCATCGCGAATCATCACCGGTTCAAAACCCGGCATTGCTCTGATTCGCTCGGCTACTGCCCTGGAGATGGCCAGGGCAATATCTTTTTCCTGCATATGGCCGTCTTTTGCGATTGCCCCCGGATCACTGCCACCATGCCCGGCATCAATAGCAACCACAATATTGCGACGGGAGGCGGATTCTGCAATCACCGGTTCAACGGTTGCGACACTGGCATCCTGCTCACCGGACATGGTTGCCGGCGCCAGGGCCGGAGCCTGCGTCCCGGCATCATACAAGTCGATTATCAGACGCTCACCATGCTCGGCATTGGGTGGCAGCGAGTAACTGCTGGGATTTATCGGACTGTTGAGATCCAATACGATGCGGGTGTCTGTTTGATTGCGCGATCCGCTGCGCACCGCGGTGACTGGACTGCCTTCCATATCCAGACCTTGTAACGCAGCATTCATTCGTGAATCACGTATGTCGATGACAACTCTGTGCGGATCCTCCAGGACAAACACGCTGTATTCGGGGCGCTTGCTGACATCAATAACAACGCGGGTAAAGTCTGGGGAGCGCCAGATATCCAGAGATTCAATATCCGCAGCAAACACGGAGGCAGGCAGCACGCACAGGATACTGACCAACAATGAGCACCAGACAGGCGGGCAGGGCGCCGCCTGGCGCGTCACCAAGCGCCTCCGGATCGTACTATCACTGAACACTCTCCTGACTGTCATTGCTGCCCTGAAATACCAGTAACTTATTGAGATTATGTGCTATTTCGGCTCCTTTAACGGTGCCTGCCTGCCAGCTTAAACGCCTGCCATCACCCTCGTCTGCCAGAAAAAAATGAATGTCTGCGGAGGGTAAAAAACCCTTGCCCCGGCCAGGCCATTCAATCAAACACACAGCAGGCGGTTTGAAATAGTCATGCACGCCAAGGAATTCTACCTCCTCGGGATGCGATAGTCTATACAGATCAAAGTGATAGAGAGGAAACTCAAAATCTTCATAAGGTTCTACCAGGGTATAAGTCGGACTCTTGACTGCGCCTTGATGTCCCAGCGCTCTGATCAGCCCTCTGGAAAGCGTGGTTTTGCCGGCCCCAAGGTCGCCCTCCAGGTAAATGACGGCGCCATTCGCAGGCAACGATAGTGCTATGCGGGCGCCCGCATACTCCGTCATGGATTCATCAGCCAGATAACATTCAGATAAGCGCGTCATGCCAGACTGCCTGCGTGTGACAGCCGGAAACCTGACAGAAGCCCGGGCAGAAATTCCAATAGATCCGTCGCCAGCAGCCCACGTTGACCGATCTTGGCTGCCGCACGATCGCCCGCCTCACCGTGAGCACACACTGCAAACCGCGCAGCATCCGCCGCATCAAAGCGAACCGTTGCACTGCGCCCCAGCGCCAGCATTGCCCCGCAAATGCCGGACAAGACATCGCCCATACCGCCTGAGGCCATACCGGGATTACCTTCCAGACAGATATCGATCAGCGCTTCCCCGTGCGGAAACGCCAGCAAACTCCCGGCTCCTTTTAATATCACCACACAGCCAGAAAGTTTCTGCATATTTGTGACGGCCTGAAAGCGATCGGTGTTCACTTGCGCAGTGTCACACTGGAGCAGCCTGGCGGCTTCGCCCGGATGTGGTGTCAGAATCCACTGTGCACGCTGTGCTGCCGGCGCCAGCTCTTCCCAGACAGTTTGCTGAGCGGCCAGCAGATTCAAGGCGTCGGCGTCCAGCACCATGGGAATACGCCACTGCACCGCACGCGCAACGACCGTCTGCAGCAAGGCATGAGACCACGCAGACCGACCAAGTCCGGGTCCGAGCACAATAACACTGGCACGCTGTATCAACTGCAGCGCTCGCTCTGCGGCATCACCCTGCCAGTCATCAACACCATGTGCCATGACCTCCGGGCACCTGGTCAGCATTGCCCCTGTGTGCGCTGAGCGGGTAAGAAGACTGACAGTGCCCGCGCCGGAGCGGGCAGCCGCCTGTGCAGCCATCAGTGCTGCGCCACCAAATCCTGAATCTCCGCCCACAACCAACACATGACCTGAATGCCCCTTATGGGCTGCAGGCGAGCGCAGCAGTGCAGGGGTCAGCAATATCCGGCTATCTATACCACGGGCAGATATCGGCACCATTTGTGCAACACCTTGTGCAACACCGAGGTCATCAAACAGCAATTCGTCGGCAAAGGCAGGCGCCATGCCGGTATACAAACCCTGCTTGCGGGCTACCACCATCAGACAGATATCAGCCATGACTGCCTGTTGCTCTGCATGCCCCGTATCCGCGCATATACCGGTCGGCACATCGATGGAAAACACGGGCGCTTCAAGTTGGTTGATAAGATCTACGGCTTGGGACACCAAGGGGCGAAGTTCGCCCTGACAACCAATGCCCAATAATGCATCAACCAGCACGGTGTGTTGCAGACGGCCGCACGATATCCAGTGCGTGGCGTCGGACAGGTCAAATACCTTCCAGGGCACTTCTGCTGCCATCGCTGCTTGGGCCGCCAAAGCGGCATCCCCCTGCAATGCATCTGGGGATGTCAGCGAAAACATCTGCACGGACAGGCCATCTGCATGCGCCTGTCGGGCTATCTCATATCCGTCGCCGCCATTGTTGCCGCTGCCACAGAACACTATCAGTTCCAGGCGTTGCGGCCAGCGCTGCCTAATCACCCTCAGCGCCGCGCTGGCAGCTCTTTGCATCAGCGCGTATCCGCTGATGCCACTGTTGATAGCCTGCTGTTCAATCTGACGAGTCTGTTCACTGGTGTGAAGTGGGATCATGGTCAACTCAAGGTTTTTCCATCCGGAAAATCAGCCGTTGCAGCAGTCGCAGGGCACCCGCCAACTCCTCAACCGGCACATCGTCGGTCAAGCCAATGGCCCACGGATCCTGAACGGTTCGCAGCGCGTGATAAACCTGCTGCCCCTGGTCGGTCAATTGCACCAGCACAGAGCGTTTGTGGCGCGGGTTGTTGGCATAACTGACCAGACCATCAACTTCCATTACATCGGTGATGCGCTGTACTGCCTGCCTAGACTGCCCCAGCGCGCGGGCAATACCAGGCACAGTCATGCCGGAATTGGACAGCGCGATAACTCCAATCACCTTCCAGCGCGCGCTGGTTAAACCAACACCTTCTGCCATGCGATCGCCGTCAGCAAGCAACAAGCCATTGATCCGGAAAACGGCGCGCACCAGATCCAGAAAAAGTTTTCGTTTGGGAGAATGAGCCATGAGATTGAGTGCTCTGCCAGATTAAACGCCGGAATCGTGCCCGATGCATGATTCACACCGGTCGATGATCGTCTCAGGCTGACTGCATGTTGTCAATCGACCTGCTGCGCATCAGTCAGCGGCATTAGTCAGCTCCGTCGCCGCGCCGCGCGCTTGAGCGCCTTGTGGATGGCCGTTGGGGACATGGGCAGATCATAAAGCCGGGTTCCGGCAGCTCTGGAGACGGCATTAGCGACAGCGCCCAGAGGCGGCACAATCGGAACCTCACCAACTCCCTTTACGCCGAAGGGATGGCGCGGATTAGGCACTTCGATCAGCACGGTATCAATCATGGGCACATCAGATGCCACGGGCACGCGGTAATCCAGAAAACCCGGATTCAGCAGCCTGCCATTCTCATCGTACAAATAGGCTTCGTTTAATGCCCAACCTATGCCCTGGACAGCACCACCCTGCATCTGACCCTCGACGTAGGACGGATGAATGGCTTTACCAACATCCTGAATGGCTGTGTAGCGCACAACAGTCACCCGACCGGTCTCTTTATCCAACTGAACATCACAGATGTGAGTCGCAAAGCCGGGCCCTGCGCCTTGGGCGTTCAGAGAGATTTCAACTGCGATCGGCCCACCGGTCTCGGCGCTGCTGGCAGCAATTTGTGTCAGACTCAGACTTGATGACCCGCCAGAGGCCATCAATCGGGCAACTCCGCCCATCCAACTGACCTGATCCACTTCAACCCTCCACAGCAATGCGGCGCGGCGGCGTAACTCCTCAACCATAGCCGATGCCGCCTGAGACACCGCCATCCCCACGGCAAAGGTGACCCGGCTGCCACCGGTCAGATCGCTGTGCGCGATTGATCCGGTATCTGCAATACGGACCTGAATCTGCTCGTAGCCAACACCCAGCACATCAGCGGCCATCATCGCCATCGACGCGCGCGACCCACCAATATCAGGCGTGCCGGTAGTCACCAGCACACTCCCATCCTGGTTGATATCAACTGCCGCGCTGGACTGTCCACCAATATTGAACCAGAAACCTGAGGCAACCCCGCGCCCCTGATCGGGCCCAAGTGGCGCGTTGTAATGCGGATGGGCCCGCGCGGCCTCCAGAGTCTGACGATAACCAATGTTCTTGAAGGTGACACCGTATGCGGTCTGCGTGCCATTATCAGCGGCATTGCGCAGACGCAACTCCAGCGGATCAATGTCCAGTTGCTGCGCCAGTATGTCCATCAGCGACTCAGCCGCAAATGATGCCATGGGCGCCCCGGGTGCACGGTAAGCCGCACTTTTGGGCCTGTTGACGAGAACGTCATAACCAATCAATTTGATGTTGGGGATATTGTACGGAGCAAATGCCGTCATACAGCCCAAGCGCACCGGCGATCCGGGATACGCACCGGCCTGATAACACAGAACACCTTCAGCCGCGACAATAGTACCGTCATTTCGCGCACCGATTTTCATGCGTATATAACTACCGGACGTTGGACCGGTAGCCTTAAAAACGTCGGCGCGCGACATCTCCATTCGCACCGGTTTGCCGCTCTTTTTGGACAACAGAATTGCCAATGGTTCGAGGTAGACCGTGGTTTTGCCGCCAAATCCGCCACCGATTTCCATCGGAAAAACACGGAGATCGGCCAGTGGTATCTGCAACAGCCGTGCGCAGTATGCCCGAACCATAAACTGGCCCTGCGTACTGCACCAGATATCTGTTCGCCCGGAAGGCCTGACATTCACCAGACAAGCGTGGGGCTCAATGTAACCCTGATGCACCGGCTGGGTGCTGAACTCCTCTTCAATGATAACGTCAGCCTGCGCAAATCCTGCGACCACATCACCGTGTATCTGTTCGTATCGGCTGGCGATATTGGAAGGCTTTTTGGGGACCGGTTTGATGCCCTTGGTGAAATTGTGATCGTTTAGTAGCGGGGCATCCGGCTCCATCGCCTGATGCAAATCGATGACGTGAGGCAGCACAGCATAGTCGACATCAATCAATGTCATCGCGTGCCTCGCAGTCAATTCATCAATAGCTGCAACGGCCGCGATGGCATGCCCCTCATACAAGACCTTTTCACGAGCCAGAATATTGGCTGACATATCCCGGAAGTCTGGCGGCTGCCCTTTGTCCATTGCCTGATCATCCGGAATCTCCGGCAGATCGGCAGCGGTGACTATGGCTTTAACGCCCGGCAGCGCCAACGCCGCCGACACATCAACCTTGAGCAGTCGCGCATGCGCGTGCGGACTCCTGAAAACCATCCCCACCAAACTGCCCGGCAATTGCATGTCCGCACCAAAACGCGCGCGACCGGTCACTTTATCGACGCCGTCAGGACGCACCGGACGGGTACCAACGACTGCAGCGGAAGGTTTGTTACCCGCGGCTACTTCAGCCACGTCGCCGTAATTTGTGGGCTCTTCGTTCACGATACACACCCCATAATTGCGCGAACAATCTTGTCGTACCCGGTGCAGCGGCAAAGGTTGCCCGCAATCCAGTAGCGAATCTGTGTCTCATCTGGCTGAGGATGTTTGTCCAGCAAGGCTTTGGAGGCCATCAATAGGCCCGGCGTGCAGATTCCGCATTGCAAAGCGGCGTTATCGAGGAATGCCTGTTGCAACGAGTGCAACTGGCCGGCGCTGGACAGGCCTTCCACCGTGCGAATATCCGCCTGACCGCACTCGACGGCCAATACCAGACAGGCGCAAACCAGTTCACCGTTCATGATGACACTGCAGGCACCGCAGTCTCCTGTCCCACAACCCTGCTTGGTGCCCGTCAACTGCAGATTCTCGCGCAATACCTTCAGCAAGGTATCCGTTGTCCCACACTGAAACTGACACGGTTCACCGTTAACCGAAGCATGAATACTGATAGTCATAATAGTGCCCTGTTATACGCTGTCATAGCAGCGCGATCTGCCAGAACGGCGGTGACATCGGTACGGTACTCTGCGGACCCACGCTTGTCGCTGATAGGCCGGCACAAGGCACTGATCTGGCGACGAAATCGCTGTCGAACCTCTTCGTCCAGTCTGGAGCCTAGCAAGATGCGGGCCGCTGGTAGCGCATACACCGGCACCGGACCAACAGCGCCCAGTACCACGTGACATTCATTAACAACACCCTGCTCATCCACTGTCAGATTCACCGCCGCACTGGCGATGGCTATATCCATTTCAGTTCTGGGGGTCATACGTAAATAGGCATCGGCACTGCGCGGATTCCGTGCGGGGAGAAAAAAACTGACAATAAACTCGTCCTGCCGCAGGCAGGTGCGCCCCGGTGACACAATGATGTCTTCCACCGGCAATTCACGTTCCCCATCACTGCCAGCAATGCGGCAGCGTGCCCGTGACGCAATCAGTGCCGGCACAGAGTCTGCCGCGGGAGATGCATTACACAAGTTACCACCTAAAGTAGCACGCGACTGTATCTGCACTGAGCCGATAAGATCCATGGCTTCTGTGAGGCCCGGCCAACTGCGCACAAGTTCGGTATGAGCACTGATCTGACCACCCGAGCAAGCGGATCCAATCACAAATCCACCCTCTGCAAGGCGCCTGATCTCACGTGTTTCGGGCACGTGTTTTATGTCGATCAACAGGGCCGGTGGGTTAACACCGGCCACAAAACGAGGTAACAGATCTGTGCCACCCGCAAATACCTTAACCGTGCCAGATGCAGCACCCAGCGCCGCACAAACCTCGGCCAATGTCACTGGCGCACAGTATTCCATGATCACAGTTCCTGCTGCTGAAAAGGTAATTGCAAAAAACCACTTGCCTGATTTCAGAGGAATTCTGAGCATTTCAAGCTCCAAAGTCCAGTCTGCTCGCCGAATCGGACTCAGGTATTTTTTCCGGTAAACAGTCGTTACAATGGGGAAGGCTTCGCAATTCAGAGAATAAAAAGAGCCTAAATTTGCGCCAAAAATGGCTGGCTCGCACAAACGCACGGAGCAACAATGAAAACCTTGATATTGGTCAGACACGCAAAATCCAGCTGGAACGATCCTGCCCAGCGCGATATTGACAGACCTCTGAACGAGCGCGGACAACACGACGCGCCAATGATGGCCGATCGCATGGCTGCGCGCCGCACCAACCCGCAACGGGTGTTATGCAGCCCGGCATTGCGCACGGTCAGCACCGCAGAAATTTTTGCAAGCCGCCTGCAAATGCCTCGCGAACTGATTCAACTCGAGCGACAAATTTACCTGACCGGGCCTGTTCACCTGCTACATCTGGTACGGCAACAAGAAAGTACGATTGATTGTGTCATGCTGGTTGGGCACAACCCTGCACTCACTGACTTGTTGAACGAATTATGCACAACCGTACGACTGGACAACATGCCCACCTGTTGTGTTGCCGAACTCACTTTTGCAGCGGATGACTGGGCCACGATCGACTTTGGTCAGGCTTCGCTCAAAGTGCTCGATTATCCCAAACTGGACAAACCCAAAAAGGACGCATAAAGGAGCAGTCAGAGTGACAGCAACAAGAATGACCAGGCGAGTTTTTCCCGGATTGGCATTATCAGGCCCGATGATTTGGGCAACGAATCTTGCGATATTTTTGGGTGCTACAGGTCAACTTTTGCAGGCTGCCGATGAGCCCATGCAATGGCAGAGCAACCTGCACCGCGATCATCCGCTGAGCGGACAGATCTGGAGCCGCAGCGAAAATGCCTTTATCTCTGAGGACACACTGCTGGAGCAACTCTCAAATACCGAACTGCTGCTACTGGGAGAAAAGCACGATAATCCCGACCATCACCGATTGCGTCTGACAATACTTGATCACCTGATAAAAACCACACAACCCGTGTTACTGGCCATGGAGATGCTGACAGAAGCACAACAGCCCGCGCTGGATTCGCTGTCAGCCATGGAGACTTTGCCGCCGAATGAACAATGGCAGGAAATCCTGTCCTGGGATGACGGCTGGACTTGGGAATTTTATGAGCCCTCACTGTCCCTGGGCTTTATGGCCAACGCCAACCTTGTCGCCGGCAATATTGGCGCAGAAACGATGATGCAGGTATACCGCGCTGAGCCAGAAGATCAGCAGCAGACCACGCTGAATGACGCACAGATGCAGCGACTTACTGAGGAAATTGATGTCAGCCATTGCGGCATGTTGCCTGCAGCGCAGATCCCGCCCATGGTTCGCGTTCAACAGGCACGCGATCAACACATGGCGAATGCACTGACAACACCTGGTGATGTGGCTCAACGGATTCTGCTGGCCGGCAACTTTCATGTCAGACACGATTTGGGCGTACCCAACTATCTGCCAGCGGATGCTGTGCCCGCGGTAGCTGTTGCATTTATTGAAGTTGATCCTGCAGGTGCACAGGTCTCTGACTATCTTGCCGACGCGGCGGGCGATTTTGTTTACGACTTTATCTGGTTTACGCCCGCCATTCGTGGCGATGACTATTGTGCAGACATGACGCAGTGAAACTGCGGACGTACAGAATGTATCAGTGCGTCATTGAGTAGATGAGGTAGTTCAATCCCATCTGATAAGCGAGGTTTGCATAACGGGTTGGATAACGTGGGTGGTAGGTATGCTCCCAGCCATCACCCATGTCGGTGTTCCAGTTGATCAACACCATAATTCGGCCATCATTATCCAGAATGGCATGAAGGGAAGCTTCGCCTACATCCCTCTCAGGCTGCGCGTTTTCATTACCCAATGCCGGGATCATTTGCGGCCCTTCAAGATCGTAGTAGACACGGAAAATTTCATGATCAGCCGGCAACCTGACAATCTCCCTATCCGGGAATACGGCTGAAAAAGAATTTTCGAACGCCTGCCACTCGCGGGTACCCCAGAAGTCGTCTATCAGTAAGAAACCGCCACGCAGAAGATACTCTCGCAGATTTTCCAGTTCTGTCGGCGTAAAGTACGGGCCACCGTTACGCCCGACTTCCAGCATATAGAGAAATGGATACTCATATATCTGTTCGTCCTCAAGACTCAGCACGATAGGCTCAGGCATCACCCTGACATTGCTAAGGCGCGCCACCCCGCGAAGAAAATTGCGGTCGGCATCCGGAAAATCCACAGACCAGGGGCCATAACCAAATCCGCCCTGATAATAAGAATTGTACTGCACGCGTGCGAACGCGAATTCCCCGGCAATATCCTCTTCCTCCACAGCAACCGAAGTGTTGGCTGGTGGCAGAGTCATAAACGGCTGAGCCAGCAGGGAAGGGGCAACAATGGGCTGGATTAGCAGGCACAAAGGCGCAAGCACTTTAAACAGAAGGGTCGTCAGTGCTGTTCTGAACGTTGCTCTCAACATGGTATGCCAGGGTTTAATGTGCCGGATTTGCAGTTTGGTGTAAGCTGATATGGATTTCAACCTCATCACCTGTCAAGTCTTGCAGAAAATGACCTCGGGAGCCAACCATGACAATTAAAACAACTCCGGTAATCCTACTCAGCTTAGCCCTGGGAGCCTGTCAGGACGCCACACAGAATACCCCCGTTGAACTCAGCCTCGCCGTGCTGTCCAGTGCACCGCATCTGGTGACTGGCGGCGATGCCATGATCGAGGTTCGATATCGGACCAGTGGACCTGATGGCCCTGAATTGATCTTAAACGGCTCAGCCACCGCGACCGACCTGAGCAACCACTCTCAGGTCATGCAGCAGGAGGGGGCGTGGATCGTCACTACGCGGGTAAGCGGACTTGCGCCGGGAGAAAACACTCTCAGCGCAACGCTGGACGGCTCCGAAACCCAAATTACGTTGGTTAATTATCCGAAGACCGGGCCCGTCATCTCCGGAGAGCAGCAGACGCCTTACGTGTGCCTTAAAGACCTGGCACCCGACCGGCAGGGCAATGCACGCCGTTTTGACATCGGTAACGGAGAGTTTATTGATGTCAGTGGTCAATCATCCGATTGCTCACTACCAACACGCTTTGATTATGTGTATCGCGCACAAGACAGCGAAGAATTTGTTGCTCTTGAAAACCCGGAGCAATTGCCGGCTGACGTTGCCAGCATTACCAACGCAACGGGGCAGCAGATTCCCTTTATTGTCAAACTGGAAACCGGCACCATCAATCGGGCGATTTATCAGATCGCTACGCTCTTCGACCCGCAAGCGCCATCAGGATTATCTGCCGCCTGGAACGGACGACTGGTCTACAGCTACGGCGGAGGCTGCGAGGCCGGTTACTTTCAAGGCACAACAACGGGCGGGGTATTGAGAGAATCGACGTTGGCGGCGGGTTACGCGGTCGCATCCTCTACCTTGAATGTGAACGCCCAGGGTGGTTGCAACGACGTGTTGTCGGCCGAGACCACGATGATGGTGAAAGAGCACTTTATTGAAAACTATGGGCTGCCAGTACACACCATTGGAACCGGCGGATCCGGCGGCGCCATGCAGCAACTGCTAATTGCCGGCGCTTATCCTGGCATTCTGGATGGTTTGCTGATCAGTATGACGTTTCCGGACGCGGTGACCTACTTTACCGATTCTCAGGAATGCAGCGGTCCTTGGCGGCGATATGCCAACGATACTGCCAATGGCCTGGACGAAGCAACCCGCACGCTGCTTGGCGGCTGGCCAAACTGGTATTTATGCGACCAGTCATTGGGTTCGCGCCCCGACCGGATTTCGCCGTTCGATTGCTCTGCTGAAATCCCTGCCATGCTGCACTACCACCCACAAACCAATCCGGGTGGCGCGCGTTGCTCCATCTATGACGGCATGCGTAACGTGTTTGGCGAAAAGCTGTTCCCAGGGATCAGCACTGAACATGCTTTTGCGGTCAGCCCGCATGACAATGTAGGCGTACAGTACGGCTTGCTGGCCATGAATCAGGGTCTCATCGATAAAACACTCTTTCTGGATATCAATGAAAAGTTCGGTGGCTGGGATATCGATTATCAGCCGACCTCAGAGCGCACTCAGGCCGACAGTAATGCCGTGCGGATCGCCTATGAAACCGGACGCATTACCAATGGCAGCGCAGGATTGTCGCAAGTGCCCATTATTGATGACCGCCCCTATCTGGATCATGAAGGCAACTTCCACGCCAGTGTCTACTCATTTGTTACCCGCGCCAGACTGGAGCGAGATAACGGCCATGCTGACAATTATGTGATCCGCCGCCACCAGAGCAGCCTGTCTCTGGCCGACGAAAATCTGATGCTGATGAATCGCTGGCTGGATGCTATCAAGGCCGACAACAGCAATCGCCCTGTGCTGGACCGTATTGCCGGCGCGCGCCCAACGGAACTGGCAGATGACTGCTTTACGCCTGAAGGGCAGCGCATTGAGGAGCCAGCGGTATTTGATGTGGAGCGCATTCTGAACAACACGCAGGCAGACGCTGATCAGGGGCGCTGCAACCAACTGTATCCCCCGCATGCGGGTTTGAGATTGGTCGCCGGTGCCCCACTCAGCAATGACATTATGAAATGCGCGCTGAAGCCCATCGACTATGATGATTATCGCGTTGAGTTTACTGCTGAGGAAAAGCAACGCCTTGAGGCAATCTTTCCGCAAGGCGTGTGCGACTGGTCGCAACCAGGTCAATCCCAGAGCAGCAATTCAACCTGGTTATCGTTTGGCCCATCACCAGTGAACTTATACAGACCCTGAAACCTGCGCAGGACTGTGACGTCGACGACTGGCAAGGATGCCAAGCAGGCTCAGGGTAAAGCCCGAGACAAACAACAGCAGATCACCCACAGGAATACCAATCGAATCAAGACCCGGCAAAGCAACCAGAATGCCACCCACCACAATCAGTGCGCGGCCGATGGCTGCCAGCAATCCCGGCCTGTCAAGCATGCCCAACAACGGCATATAGGCTTGAAGCCCCCCGGCAATAAGCGTTATTCCCAGCACCACTATTGATGTTGTCAGCAGTATTTGCGCGACGGATCCCTGCATGATCAACGCGGGCTCAAGAACAAAAAAGAACGGGATGAAGTAAATCACACTGCCTAATTGCATGGCTTTGAAGCCGGTTTTCAGCGCAGAGGCGCCGGCAATACTGGCGGCCGCAAATGCACCCAGCGCCACTGGCGGCGTTATAAATGACAACATGCCCCAGTACAGGATAAACAAATGCACACTCATCGGGTCCAGTCCACCCTGCACCAGTGCGGGTGCCAGCACGATCGCCAGAAAAATGTAGGCGGCAGTGACGGTCATACCAATACCCAGAATAAAACTGGTAAACGCCCCCATCAGTAGCAACATCAGGACGGAGTCACCGGCGATAAACAACAGGTCATTGACTAGTGTCCCGGATAATCCGGTGACTGAGAGAGCACCCACAATTAAACCGACACCCGCCATAATCGCCAGCAATTCAACCAGCAACTTGCCGCATGCCACCAAAAAATCACCGGTCTGACTCAAATTCCAGCGATTTTTAGGTGATAACTGGTTCAGTACCAACAGTATGCCCGTGGCATAAAACGGTGCTACGGCCTCGCGCTGTAAAAACACCAGCAGAAAAATCAATACTACAAACGAGGCCATATAGAACCAGCCCTCGCGAATGGTATCGCTTAACCGGGGTAGTTCTTCGCGCGGCGTCCCTTGCAGACCATTTCGAGCCGCATAGGCATCAATCTGCACAAACAGACCAAAGAAATACAACAATGCAGGAATAGTGGCTGCAATCGCCACATCTGAATACGGCACATTCAGAAAGGTCGCCATGACAAACGCGGTTGATCCCATGATGGGCGGCAACAACACACCTCCCGTTGACGCACACGCCTCCACACCGGCCGCGTATTCACGGGAAAACCCGGTCTTTCTCATCGCAGGAATTGTTAACGGACCGGTCGACAGCACGTTGGTGATCACACTGCCACTCATTGATCCCATCAAACCACTGGACACAATAGCCACTTTTGCGGATCCGCCGCGCACATGACCAAAGCCGGCAAACGCGAGGTTGATAAAAAAGCGCCCGCCTCCTGTGTGCTGAAGAGCAACTCCAAAGATAAGAAAACCTATCACCAACTGAGCAAACGCACGGAATGGCAACCCGAGGATGCTCTCGATACTCATGACATGATAAGAAGCCGTTTCAGCTGCCGTCGAGGCCATACCCGAGATCGGGCCAGGCATTTGATCCGCAAAAATCGGATAAATCGAAAATAGCAGTACCATCCAGAATAGCGTTGCACCACCGCAGCGGCGAATAGCTTCCAAGGCAAGCGCCCACAACAGATAGCTCATCATCACCGCAGTATCGGGTGCAGAAAACTCCCAACCATAATCCAGCATGGTTTCAGAGTTAACAAAAAAGTACATGCAGACACAGAAGGTTGCGAGGCCAAGGACAATGTCATACCAGTAGCGGGTGGCATTTTTAAAAGGCGGATAAATCAGAAAACTGAACGGCAGTAGCAAGGCCAAAAGCGCATAGTAATAGTGGTTCTGTACGGTTATGACAAACTCCATCAGCGGCCGTTCAGAGAACAGTCGCAACGAGTCCATGGCCAGAAAAACGCTCAATACGGCAGCGATAGCGACCAGCCATCGCAGCGGCACAGGCATACTTGCAGAAGATCTTACCGGACGAGACACGGCCACATTATTCTCAGTATGGATATCACTCACGGCTCAGTTGTTTCCCATATCGGTTCAAATCCAGCGGCGCGCAGGCGCTCTGCACGAAGCTGATGCCAGGCAGCCAGAAACTCCTGCTGATCGCCAATGCGTTGGCCGGTAACGTCGGCCCAGGCCCCTGCCAGTACTTCCTGCCGCCGAACCAATTCGACATTATGGGCCTCGTAGGCATCCGTCCACACGCCGATTTCTTTCCAGTAGCGGACTGCGCCTTCGTGATACGGCACGACCCAATCAAACACCTGGAACTCCAGTGCCCAACCAATTGCCCCCGGGTCAGCATCTTTGTAGGTGTCGTAATTCTCATGCATCACTCGTGTCAGCCAGTACACGGTGTTTTCATCCTGATCTGCCTGCGTTATCAGTATCGGGTAAGGGTATGTGCCAGCTTCCTGAGGATTTTCGTCACTGATACCCGCGCCGCGCGTGGCGTTATACTTGGTGAAGTAAGGAGCTACACTTAGCAATCGCTCCCAACAGCCTTCATCATCGTGAGGTGCAGGTAACCACGCAATACCACGCGGTGATGCCTCAAGACGGCGGGTTGGTCCTGACACCGTGGTGCCAAAAGCGACATCAACATCACCGTTGATAATTCCTTCCCAAGAAGCGTCATATCCCGGGAAATCGACCCGCACAACATCATCCCAGGTCAATCCACCACAGGCCAGATAGGCTTCCATTGAGATATTCAGGGCGGGCGCTGCACGTACAAACGGCACGCGCCGGCCACGTAACTCCGCAAAGCTGGAAACGCCAATATCAGCGGCGACGGCCACCGCCTGATTACTCAGCCCGCTGGAACTCATCACCATTCTTAATGGCTGGGGGCCCCACTCCGGATCAGCAAACTGGTATACACCTTCCTGGGCAAAATAGGTGGCCACGCCATTAGCAGAAAACTGCACCCGCCCGGTTTTCAGCGGCAAAAGCCTTGAAACATCATTCTGACCGGGGATGACCCGGAGTGTGACGTCATATTTTTCGCGCAACATGGCGCCGATGGCAACGGACTGGTTATAACCTGTTGTTCCAAGATTGTACGCCGTCCATGCCATTTGTTCGGGCAATTGCGGCTCTGAGCTCTGCGCATAAACCGTGCTGCTGGCGCCTGTGATTGAAATTCCCAGTAGGGCTGTGCCCAGGCTTTTAAACAGCCCTGGAACAAATGAGTAAGGTATTGCGCCTCGCAAGGCGCTCAAGTGCTTGAGTTGCATTATTATTCTCCCGAATGGGCATGTTGCGAAGTGGGCAAAGATTAACAGGGACAGTAACACAGTGGAAGAAATATGCGATACTTCGCCGCGAAGACGTGGCAACCAGTCACAAAGGATTATTTTCGGAGAATTATGGCAAAGCTGACAATCAACAGCCTGCTGCGAGAAGCAGTGTCTGTTAGCGGAAAAAATCTTCCGTCCGGCAAATGGATGGAAGTCGAGGCCAACTCGGTAGTGGCCCTGATCAGGGCGCTCGAGAAACTGTATCCGGGGTGCGGCCCGACCTTAACAACGTCATCGGTTGCTATAGACGGCGACATCTACAGTGATGCGCTGACGGAACCTTTGGATGAACTCAGCGAAGTTGTGTTTATTCCATCGATTGAGGGCGGTTAACCGCCCTCTCTCTTATAGCTTGTTGCGTACGACTTTTACTGACGTACACCACTGACAGCGATCGGTCCGAAATCAGTATTAAACTGACCAGCCAGCTGGTCGCCTGTCACCGTGCCATTAAACGCCAGCGTGATGCTCTGACCCTGTGCATCGATTGTTGTGCTGAACTGCACTGCTTCACCATCTACTGTGATCCCGGTAAGCGCAGCAGAACCCAACTCAGTTGAACTCATCTCCCCGGTCATGTCAGGGTTGATGTTCAGATTGCCAGCCATGGAGCCAACCGGTGTATCAATGGTAATTGCCCAGCCGCCGACCAGCGGGTGAGGAGCGGAAGTGCCAGCACATGCTGCCAGCAGAATCGCTACAGCAAATCCCATCACCAATGATCCAAATCTTGTCTTCATTGCGAAATCCCCTTAAAAGATTTTTTGGTATTCAAATGTTATTCAGAACTTTAAATTGTCACGACACAGCACGTGTCCGCACAGGAACCAAGGCAAATGCCGTTTCGTTTAACACTGCATTGTTAAATTCCTGGAAAACCACTCGCTTAAAATGCAGCGGGTACTGTGATATTGAAACAACATTGGGTCAACGCATTTTCGGCAGTTGCACCAAAAATAGTGACCAATGGCCTATCAGTTTTCGGCAAAGCATCTATGTCTGCATTTAATGCTGTGCTACAAAGACGACAGCGCAAATCCAGACCACCTGCACAGTGCCAACAGCTTTATTAAAACTCTAGCCGACAAGAGGCGTACTATGATCGAACTTGAAATCAACGGAGAGACGAGGCAACTCGATATTGAACCGGAGATGCCCTTACTGTGGGCATTACGTAATGAATTGGGCCTGGTTGGCACCAAGTTCGGATGCGGAATCGCGGCCTGCGGGGCATGCACGGTGCATGTGAATGGACAGGCGGTGCGCAGCTGTGTAACGCCGGTGAGCGCTGTGCAGAATACGCAAATCACAACAATAGAAGGACTCTCGGCCGGTGGTCTTACACCGGTACAAAAAGCGTGGATTGCCCACCAGATCCCACAATGCGGTTATTGCCAGTCCGGCATGATCATGGCAGTGAGCGCGTTGCTGGACAGCAATCCGAACCCCGACGAGCAGGCGGTTGCAAGCAGCATCAGCAATGTGTGCCGCTGTGGAACATATCCGCGCATCAGCAAAGCCATCGCAGAACTGATCGCAACCCGTCCAGCAACCCCCTTTGTCGACGCCACAGTGGAGACTAACGTATGAGCATATCACGCAGACGTTTTTTATTAGGCGCGGCGGTCGCAGGCGGCGGATTGCTTCTCGGTTATGCCAGCACACGCCCCAGCCGACAGAGCATTGCCAATCGCGATTACGCTGAGCAAGGCCAGACGTTCCTGACCACTTGGCTGCGCATTGATCCTGACAACATCGTTACCGTCATCGTGCCACATTCAGAAATGGGCCAGGGTGTTTTAACCTCACTGCCAATGATGGCTGCTGATGAGCTTGATGCCGATTGGGCGAACGTGCGTGTTGAGCAGGCACCAGCTACGGACCTCTATGCCAACGGTGTTCTTGTCAAAGGCTTTGCCGCATCACTGGGCTTTACCGCCCCGGCTTTTCTGAACCGAACCATGGATTTTGTCACCTTAAAAGCGGCAGAAATTCTCAATATGCAAATCACCGGCGGCAGCAGTTCAGTGCGATTTACCGGTGAATTGGGTATGCGCGCAGCAGGTGCCGCTGCCCGGGAAATGCTGGTAAAAGCAGCCGCCGAGCAGTGGGACGTGCCCGCCTCGGAAATTTCGACACGCAGCAGCCGTGTGTACCATGAGGCCAGCAGTCGAAGCCTGAGTTATGGAGAGCTGGCTACTGCAGCAGCCCAGTTTGAACCTTCCCGCACACCAGTTCTGAAACGCCCGGATCAGTTCACACTGATGGGCACATCAGTCCCGCGCGTGGATATCCCGGCCAAAGTGGACGGCACCGCCATGTTTGGTATTGATGCCATGCCTGAGGGCATGCTTTACGCAGCCGTCACCACATCACCGGTATTTGGCGGACAATTGCAAAGCGTTGGCAACGTAGATGCTGCTCTGCAACAACGCGGCGTTGTGCGGATTGTTGAGCTGACTGATGCTGTTGCAGTAGTCGCTGATAACTACTGGCGGGCCAACAAAGCGCTGGCGATGTTGCAGCCAGTGTTCACCAGCACTGATGCAGACAACCGCAGCAGCAGCGACATTTTTGCCGACTACGATGCTGCGCTGGATAACGGTGAGCGTAACCAAGATGTGTTGCTGGGTAATTCTGAGCAGGCATTGGCTAATGCAGCGGAAGTGGTCAGTGCAAACTACCGCGTACCCTTTCTCGCTCACGCAGCCATGGAACCGATGAACTGCACGGTGCTGTTCCGCGACGGTCGCTGTGACGTCTGGACTGGCACACAAGACAATCTGGGCATACGCGGCCGGGTGGCGTCTGTCGCTGGCCTTGATGAAAACGATGTGATGGTTCATCCATTTTATCTGGGTGGCGGCTTTGGCCGTCGGCTGCCTATGTCGACCAACACTATCGACCAGGCGACCCTAATTGCCCAGCAGTTTGATGTGCCCGTACAGACCTTGTGGAGTCGCGAAGAAGACACGCGCCAGGATTATTATCGCCCGGCGGTCAGCAGTCGATTCCGCGCAGGTTTTGACAGCAATGGCACGCTGGTCGCGTGGGAAAATGCCTATATCGGTCAGAACGAACCTCTGGAAGCGGCACACCTTGCTTACAGCGTCCCCAATCAGAAGATTGATTACGTTGACAGCCCGACCCATGTGCCCTTTGGTGCATGGCGCAGTGTTGCTCACTCACAGCACACCTTTTTCCTAGAATCATTTACCGACGAGCTAGCGTGGAATCGTCAGCAGGATCCTCTGCAGTTCAGACTGTCCATGCTGGCTGACAAACCCCGGCACGCACGTGTGCTGCGCGAAGCAGCAACCCGCGCCGGCTGGGGAACACCTGCGCCAGAAGGCCGCGCGCGTGGAATTGCATTGCAGGAAAGTTTTGGCAGCATCGTCGCTGAAGTAGCAGAGGTTTCACTGACTGCAGAAGGACGTGTGCGTGTGGAAAAAGTGACCTGTGCCATCGATTGTGGCCGTGTCGTACACCCGGATAATGCCGCATCGCAAGTTGAGAGCGGTATTATCTACGGTCTGACTGCAGCACTTTACGGTCAGATCAGCATTGAACAAGGGCGCGTCAAGGAAAGTAATTTCCACGACTATGAGATGCTACGTCTTGCCGAATCTCCCGAAATTGAAGTGGTTCTGCTGGAGTCTGACGGCGCCTCGGTCGGTGGTCTTGGGGAGCCCGCAACGCCGCCAATTTCAGCTGCAGTCAGCAACGCCCTGTATGCGCTGACAGGCCAACGAGTGCGAGAACTGCCGTTGAAAAACTATCAGTTTCTTCCAGCACCTGTGGAGCGGGGCGCCATTGATGCTTAAAAAACAGCCGACAGCCCGATGTATGTACTGATACTCTGTTCTGACATACACGCAAAAAAAACGGCCAATGATGATTGGCCGTTTTTTTTATTTCTAGGAAAAC
>CALQJO020000010.1 GCA_943330915.2 Rhodoferax sp. OV413
ACAGGAATAACTACTGTTGCAGATTTCAGACAAAGAGATGTGGCTGCCGGGGGCCAGGGTGCGCCACTCGCACCGCTTTTCCATCAATTCTATTTTTATCATCCACAAGGCAGCCGATGCGTACTAAATATAGGCGGTATTAGCAATATTACCTGGATTAATATTGAAGAACTTTCGACGCCTGTAGGTTTTGACACTGGACCCGGAAATGCGTTGATGGATCTTTGGGTTACACAATGGCTCCAGCTTCCTTATGACGCCGATGGGGCATGGGCGGCAAGTGGTGAAGTCGATAAGGTCCTGCTTGATAGACTTCTGGCTGAGGACTATTTCCGAAGACCCGCGCCTAAAAGCACAGGTCGCGAGTTGTTTAACCACAGATGGCTGGAGGAATGCCTTAAAGGACTACATACCATTGAACCCGCGGATGTTCAGAGGACGTTACTTGAGTTGACAGCTCGTACTGTTGCGGATGCGCTGTTAGAAACGCGGCCGGATAAGGGCAGCACTGAAGTTGAATTATTGGTCTGCGGTGGCGGGGCTTACAACAAAACACTGATGTGCCGATTACAGGAGTTACTTCCCGACTCAAGAGTCAGCAGCACTGCATCACACGGCATGCCGCCTGATTGGATCGAAGCCTGTACCTTTGCATGGCTGGCATCCAAAACAGTTAATAGAGAAAGAGTAGATACCAGATTACTGACAGGCTCTCGAGAACCAGTAGTGCTGGGCGGCGTCTATTTCAGCTGAAATATCAATGTACTATATGGAAAATGATGATCCACAGCCACATGTAGTGGATGCCATGGGGTTGTTTACCACAAACCGAGCGCCCTCAAGGTTCTCGACGTAATCGACCCTGGCACCGACCAGATATTGATAACTCAAAGGATCAACGAGCAATGTAGCGCCTTTATTCTCCACCACTGTATCTTCCTCAGAGACAGCACTCTCAAAGCTGAACCCATATTGAAAACCTGAACAACCGCCGCCCGTCACAAAGACACGCAATTTAAGCTCAGGCTTACCTTCCTCGTCGACCAGCAATTTTACTTTTGAAGCAGCATTGTCTGTTAACGATATGATGACTGGTTCAAATGTTTGGACGCTTGTCATGTCTGAAAATTTGCCCCAGTTGCTCTATCAATAATCGAGTGGTGATTATGATCTTACCCTAGTAATTTGGTCAACTATTAAGATCCAAACTGAACTAGGCCATTTTGCATTCTAAACATAGGCAATCATTGGATTTGCAAACGTCATGGCATCAGCGCTATTGAGTGAAGCCCTGCTGTCTCGACACATCCAAACATAATATTCATATTCTGAACAGCCTGACCCGAAGCGCCCTTTACCAGATTATCAATGACAGAGAGCACCACAATGGTATTACTTGCACTGAGATAGTGAACGGCCAATTGGCAGATATTTGAACCTTTCACATTGCGGGTTGCCGGCAAACCACCCTTAGGCAAAACATCAACAAACGGCTCATCCCGGTAGCGACGCTCGTATAATGCCTGGAGGTCATCAGCAGAAACATGGCCCGCAGGTGCAGCATACAACGTTGCATTAATACCTCTGATCATTGGTGCCAGATGCGGAATAAAAGTCAGACCTATATCACTACCCGCGGCCAACTTCAAACCTTGAGATATCTCGGGAAGATGCCGGTGGCCAGCAACACCATACGCGCTAAAAGACTCTGATGCCTCTGCTAGCAAGCTACCAACTGCAGCCTTACGACCCGCACCGCTGACACCTGACTTTGCATCGGCAATCAAGCGCATCGGGTCAATCAAACCCGCTTCAAGCAACGGAATAAAACCCAGCTGAACAGCAGTTGGGTAACATCCGGGAACAGCAACCAGTTGTGCATGGCGAATTTTGTCACGATTGACCTCTGGCAGACCATAAACGGCCTTTTCAATCAACTCTGGGCTTTCATGCGGCTCCTTGTACCAATGCTCCCATTCAGCGCGGTCCTTCAGCCGAAAGTCGGCGGAAAGGTCGACAATGCGGACTCCTCTTTCCATCAGGCTACGAGCTGACCGCATGGCGACATTGTGAGGAGTTGCAAAAAAGACCACATCACAGCGCGCAAGAACTTCATCGTCCGGCGCAGTAAACGGCAGATCGACGTATCCCCTGAGATTAGGGAACAGCGCTGAAACCGCCGTACCCTCCATTTCGCGCGAGGTTACAACATCAATGCTGACGTCATCTCGAAGTGCCAGCAGTCTCAGCAGCTCCACTCCTGTATATCCGGTTGCCCCTACAATACCGACCTTGATCACATTGCTCTCCAATACAATTAGCTTCGCGCCATATCATAAATTCCTTGGCATTCTATCATTGCCAATCTTGTATAAGTCGATTTTCGCTGTACGGTTTCGATGTACAACGGCATAATCCAAGCCCTCTGGAAGTAATACCACGAGGTGATAAACCATGGCCTGGATTGAAGCGTTGCACATTATCTCTGTGATCTGCTGGTTCGCAGGAATATTCTACTTACCCAGACTTTTCGTTTATCACGCCATGAGCGAGGATCAAGTCAGCAAAGACAGATTTGTGATCATGGAAAGAAAATTGTACCGTGGCATCATGACTCCTTCTGCCATCGCCACGGTGATTTTTGGTGCCTGGCTTGTTGCATCGGCACCTGATTTTTATCTGCGACAGGGCTGGTTGCACGCCAAACTTAGCTTGGTGTTTTTGTTGATTATCTACCATCTCAGTTGCGGATGGTTCTGGGCAAGATTTCGCGATGGGCGCAACACGCATAGCCACGTATTCTTCAGGTACTACAATGAAGTACCCGTCATAGCGCTGATAGCCATCGTAATTCTGGTCGTTGTAAAGCCTTTCTGATGTTGAATTTTTCGTGGCGGAGAATGTGTGCAGAATCGAATCAAACCAATGGTGGTGTGCTTCTCAGGCCTCGATCCTACTGGCGGAGCAGGAATACAGGCAGATATAGAAACACTGGCTGCTATGGATTGTTATGCTCTTCCAATCATCAGCTCTTTGACGGTGCAAACAACGAGCAACGTTCTGGAGACGCATCCTGTTGACCCGGATCTGCTACGACGGCAATTTGATGCGCTGATTGAATCGGGTCTTGAAATCAGCGCGATAAAGTTGGGGTTAATTGACAGCTCGCAGACGCTCATGGGTATTGCAGAGATACTGATACAACACTGTCAGATTCCCGTGATTGCTGACCCTGTCCTTAAAGCGGGCGGGGGCTATGAGTTTGTTAATCAACAAATGATTGACGATTATATTCAACATATTCTGCCCAGATGTCTTGTTCTGACCCCTAACATCCAGGAAATGTCACGACTCCGGCCTCTCGCGAGCACTGAGGATGAAGCTCTTGAGGAACTCTGTAAGCTAGGTTGCAGGTACGTATTGCTCACTGGAACGCATCGCCATAGTGATGATGTCTCTAACAGGCTATTTAGTAGCAATAACGCGAAATTAGACAAGACATGGTCTTGGCCGCGCCTTACGTATGAGTATCACGGTTCAGGGTGCACGCTCGCGAGCGCAGTGGCGGCTGGCGTGGCGCAAGGCCTAGATGTTCAAACAGCAGCCCTTGCCGCCCAACAATTTACATGGGATGCATTGAACAAATCGATACCGCGCAGACTTGGACAAAGTCTGCCTGATCGGCGTCAATCAAAAGCAATCAATCAGCCTTCTTAAGCGCGGCCTCTGCTAGAATAGTCGCTCGAAAAATCTGGATTTTACGCAGGACTTGATGTGGTGAAGCAGAAATTGTTGGCCGGCCTTTATGTCATCACAGACGATGTCTTAATCCCAGAGCAAGATTTGTTGTCAGCGTGTGAGCAGGCGTTGATAGGTGGCGCCAGTGTCTTGCAATATCGAAGCAAGACCATCTTTGATCAGCCATCTGCGTTTGCGAAGCGCAGGCAAACTGCTGTCAGGCTGCGGGAGTTATGCCACCGGTTCGATGCATTGCTGATAATTAATGACGATCTGGATTTGTGCCAGGCGGCCGATGCCGATGGAGTGCATCTAGGGCAGCAAGATTTGCATATTTCAGAAGCAAGACACAGGCTTGGACGCGAAGCAATTATCGGTGTGACCTGCCACAACAACGATCAATTGGTTGCGGCTGCTGAGAGAGATGGGGCCGACTATGTCGCACTTGGGCGCTTTTTTCATTCAAAAACAAAACCCGGTGCAACTAAAGCCCATATTGAAGATTTGATACGTATAAGGCAACAAACTGAATTGCCCATTGTGGCAATTGGCGGCGTGACTGCTGACAACGCGAAGTTGTTGATCGACGCCGGGGCCAACATGATCGCGGCAATTTACTACATTTTTTCAAGCGATGAGATCGCGGCGCGTGCCAGCATACTGTCATCACTTTTTGCCCAGAAGAGGAATTAGTTATTGTGTCAGAACAGCACCCGAAAATGAGCACGAACAGATCTGCTGCGCTTTTTGAGGAGGCGCAACTGTATATCCCAGGCGGCGTCAACTCACCAGTCAGAGCGTTTCGTGGCGTAGGCGGAACACCTTTGTTTTTTAACCACGGCGAGGGCGCCTGGTTGATTGACGAAGATAACAATCGATATGTGGACTATGTTGGAGCCTGGGGCCCATTGATACTAGGCCATTGTCATCCTGCAGTCATCAGCGCACTGCAGACACAGTTGAGCAAAGGACTTGGATATGGTGCGTCCACTGCCGCTGAAGTCGAAATTGCCAAAACGATATGCAAGCTTGTGCCTTCGATAGAAAAGGTCCGGCTGGTTACCTCAGGAACAGAGGCTACCATGAGCGCAATTCGACTGGCGCGCGGGTTTACCCGCAGAGACAAAGTCATCAAGTTTGAAGGCTGCTATCACGGTCATGTCGACGGACTGCTGGTCAAAGCAGGATCTGGCGCGCTGACACTGGGAGAGCCCGATTCACTGGGGGTCCCCAAAGCCTACACCGATCTGACCTATGTACTGCCATTTAACGACATAGATGCATTAAAGGCACTGTTTGCCAAAGAGGGAGACAGTATCGCCTGTATTATTGTCGAACCGGTTGCCGGCAATATGAATCTTGTACCACCTGTACCCGGATTTCTCGAAACAATGCGTGATCTGTGCACACAGCATGGCAGCGTTTTGATATTCGATGAAGTGATGACCGGATTTCGTACCGCCCTTGGCGGTGCGCAATCAGTTTATGGGGTGATGCCCGACCTGACCACGTTGGGTAAAGTGATTGGAGGCGGCTTGCCTGTTGGCGCTTTCGGTGGCCGTGCGGATATCATGAACTGTATCGCACCACTCGGATCGGTCTATCAGGCTGGTACTCTGGCAGGCAGTCCGCTTGCTGTTGCCGCCGGCCTGGCGATGCTCAATGAGATACAGAAACCAGGATTTTATGAATCGTTAACGGCTCATACCTCTCAAATGCTTGCCGGCTTGCAAGAACGTGCCAACCATGCCGGCATCCCGTTTTCGACAAATCAGGTAGGTGGAATGTTCGGCTGCTTCTTCACAACAGAGAAGAAAGTGACAACATTTGATCAGGTGATGGCATGTAATGTCCCTCAGTTTAAACGTTACTTCCATTTAATGTTGAGGAATAACGTATACCTGGCACCCTCGGCATTTGAGGCAGGTTTTGTCTCAGCAGCGCACGGGCAGGCAGAAATTGCCCAGACACTTGCCGCCGCTGACAAAGCCTTTAGCAGCCTATAAAAGCCATTTATCCAACGACTCTACCAACCCCGAAGATCGGAATTATTGCCAATGACAAAGCTGGACGTTTACGGAATCGGAAACGCACTGGTCGATAAGGAATTTGAAGTAGAGGATGCCTTTTTTGCAGAAGCAGGCATCCAAAAAGGCTTCATGACCCTAATCGATCAATCACAACAAGAACAGTTACTGTCCCTGCTTAGTCGAAGATACCCGATAAAAAAGCGCGCGGGCGGGGGCTCCGCAGCTAACTCTTTATACGCGTTGAGCCAATTCGGAGGCAAAGCGTTTTATACCTGTAAAGTTGCCAACGATGAAACTGGCGACTTTTATGTCTCAGAGCTTGGCAACCATAATATTCAGACCAACCTGAGTGCGGAGCGCGAAAGCGGTCACACCGGACGCTGCATCGTCATGGTTACTCCCGATGCGGAGCGCACAATGCTCACCCATCTCGGTATTTCACAGTATGTATCTGTTGATGACCTGAATCTGGACGCCGCCGCCAAAGCTCAGTATGTATACATTGAGGGATATCTGGTTACTTCGGAGACATCAAGAATTGCCGGCATTAAACTGAAACAACATGCCGAGCGGACAAATGTCAAAACCGCACTGACATTTTCCGACCCTGCAATGGTGGAGTACTTTGCTGACGGG
This sequence comes from Rhodoferax sp. OV413, assembly GCA_943330915.2. Classification (GTDB taxonomy): domain Bacteria; phylum Pseudomonadota; class Gammaproteobacteria; order Pseudomonadales; family Pseudohongiellaceae; genus Pseudohongiella. The sequence goes on from CALQJO020000010.1 coordinate 6,405, forward strand.
ATAAATCAACTGATCGGGGGCGGGGTTGATCTGTTATTCTGCAATGAAAAAGAGGCAAAAATCTGGTCTGGCGAAGAAGATTTTGATGCGGCCTGCAAAAAAATCGGTACCATCGCCAAGCAATTTGCGATCACACGCGGTGCTCAGGGCGCCTTGTTGTTTGATGGTGAACGCTACATCAACATCGCGCCGCACAAAGTTATTGCTGTTGATACCAACGGCGCTGGCGACATGTTTTCAGGCGCATTTATGTTTGGTGTAACCCAAGGCATGTCATTCCAGAACGCCGGTGATCTTGCCAGTCTGGCATCCGCCACCGTTGTATCGGAATTCGGCCCCAGGCTTACCCCCGCGCAACACCAGGAGATTCTGACAAAATTTTTAGCCTCGCGGCCGTCATGATGTGCCGGCCTGCTCCCGGCACATCAGCACGATTACTGTACTCGCTGGAACACCTGCTCCTGACCATCGGCCATCTGGCGCATTTGCTCAGGCGAGTCAAACTCTACACGACTGACAACCTCCTGTCCCATTGCGTTCAAACGAATGTTATCCGCATCTACCCATTCGTAAGGGAAACTCATTCCAAACTCGCGAACAGTGACATCGGTTTCACCATAAACAAGCGTCATGGCTTGACCTTGAATCTCTGCTGACCAGGCACCGATAATCATCTCAGCCTTTGTAGGCTCAGGAGTTGATGCGCATGAAACCAAAAACAATGACACCAGTAATGTTCCAACTAACTGCAGATTACGCATAACTTTTCTCCTTTTTTATGGGTGGTTTGAACGTCTGATTGAAGTGTAATGCAGCAAACAGTTTTTCGCATGCTTTAAATCGACGCGGCTCCATGCTAGCCGATAAAATCGGGCAGCTGATTCTGATGTAAGCGTTGTTTCGTGCAAGACAATTGAAGAAGGAAAATCAATATGACAAAACCAGTCAATGGCACATACCGTCACTATAAAGGACCTCTTTACGATGTACTGGGATTGGCTCGCCATAGCGAAACAGAGGAGTGGCTGGTGGTTTATCGCCCGCAGTATGGCGAGCGCGGGCTGTGGGTGCGTCCGCTGGATATGTTCACCGAACAGGTAATCCATAACGGCAGATCAGTGCCCAGATTTGAGTATGTGGGCACTCACCCAGGCGCTGACATTGATAACATTGACGTCAAGGACTAGTGGTAGACGACGCCTTGCGCTGTGCGTTCTTGGCAGCAATTTTTTCGCGTCTCCGCTCCTGCATGACCAGCGACATTGGCTCTCCAATATGGGTTTCACCACGCTCCCGGGACAACTGCATCTGCCGCTCACGCTCAGCAAAGCGCTCAACCTTTTCCTGGGTGTGGCGATCGAAACAGTGTGGACAACTGACGCCCGGTTTAAAGTGTTGTGATGTTTTTTCCTCATCTGTGATTGGCATACGACAAGCGTGGCATTGATCATAGGTGCCTCGTTCGAGGCGATGATTGACGGTCACGCGGTTATCAAACACAAAACATTCACCGCGCCAGAGGGATTGTTCCTCAGGCACTTCCTCAAGATATTTGAGGATGCCACCCTGTAAATGATAAACCTCAGAAAATCCGCTCTGCTTCAGGAAAGCGGTCGATTTTTCACATCGGATTCCACCCGTGCAGAACATCGCCACCTTTTTATGACGAGCCGGATCAAGGTTTTGCTGTACAAAATCAGGAAATTCGCGAAACGCATCGGTCTCAGGGTTGATTGCGCGTTCAAAACTGCCAATTTCAAACTCGTAATGATTTCGGGTATCAATCAGCAACACTTCCGGATCAGAAATCAGTGCATTCCAATCCTGTGGCTTAATGTAGGTACCTACGATATGACAGGGATCAATATCCTCAACACCCATGGTAACAATCTCGCTTTTGAGCTTGACCTTGGTCCGATAGAATGGATTTTCATCGGTCACGGATTCTTTGATTTCAATCGGTGCAAGACGTTCATCGGCTCGAATCCAGCGTATCACTGCATCAATGCCGTCTCGCGAGCCTGCGATGGTACCGTTGATTCCTTCCCTCGCAAGCAGCAGGGTTCCCCTGACAGCGTTGTCCACCAATATCTTGTGGAAGGGCGCGCGCAACGCTTGATAGTCTTCAAGGCGGACAAAGCGATACATCGCTGCCACCACAACGGGCTTGTTCATCTGCAATACTCTCCAATCTGCTCACCGGAACGTAAAACCGGCGCTGGTCAAAACGCGCGCATTTTATACCAGATCAAGTTCATGCTCATTGATTATGCGCAAGAACGCCTGACCATATTTGGTCAATTTTCCTTGACCGACACCATTAACTGACAGCATCTGCTGCGAGTTTAGGGGTCTCAACTGAACCAGTTCCAGCAGGGTTACATCATGAAAAATGACATAGGGCGGCACATCAAACTGCTCTGCCAACTGTTTGCGACAGGCCCTGAGCGCCTCAAACAGGCGTCTGTCTTCAGGCAGCATGGCCTGATCAGACTGGCGCTGTCGTACGCCCTTACTACTGACTTCCTGCACATCCTCACGCAGGCGGATATTCTCATCACCTTTCAGAACGGGCCGGGCGCGCGATGTCAGGTAAAGCCCCCCGAAACTGTTATGGTCCACACCCAGATACGCCCTTGCCACCAATTGACGGAAGACTGACTGCCACTGAGACTTGTCTAGGTCTCTGCCAATCCCAAATGTACTTAGATTGTGATGACCATTCTGGAGAACACGCTCGCTCTCCAAACCGGACAGCACCTCAATCAGGTATGCAACACCAAAGCGCTGACCTGTGCGGTACACACACGACAATGCTTTTTGACTGGCAACCGTTCCATCCCACGTCGGGGCGGGATTGAGACAGGCATCACAGTTATTGCAGCGATCGGGCGCCTCTTCACCAAAATACTGTCGCAATGCCTGACGGCGGCAACTGGTAATCTCACAAAGCCCAAGCATGGCATCCAGCCTGATGCGCTCAAGCCGTTTGAATTGTTCATTCCCCTGAGACTCATCCATCATCTGACGCAGTTTTATAACGTCCTGCAATCCATAGACCATCCAGGCAGTTGCAGGTTCCCCATCTCGCCCGGCGCGCCCCGTCTCTTGATAATAGGATTCGATGCTCTTGGGCAGATCCAGGTGCACAATAAATCGCACATCTGGCTTGTCTATGCCCATCCCAAAGGCGATGGTAGCAACCACAATGACGCTGTCTTCCCGCAGAAACCGCTGCTGATTGCGTAACCTGTCTGCAGCACTCAAGCCGGCATGATAAGGCAAGGCGGTGAAGCCTTGCTGCTCAAGCCAATAGGCGGTCTCCTCGGTTTTTTTTCGCGACAGGCAATAAATGATTCCAGCGTCACCGGTATGTTCTCGGCGCAGAAAGTCGAGCAACTGTTGCCGGGGATTTTTCTTTTGGGTGATGCGATATTGAATATTGGGCCGGTCGAAGCCGGTTACAAAATGTCTTGCATGCTGCAGTTCGAGCCGATTGATGATCTCTTCGCGCGTGGCCGCATCCGCTGTCGCCGTTAACGCTATCCGGGGGATATGTGGGAAACGCTGGTGCAGAATACTGAGCAGAAGGTAATCGGCGCGGAAGTCATGACCCCACTGGGAAACACAATGCGCCTCATCAATGGCAAAAAGCGCAATCTCCAGCCCCGCCAACAACTCCAGCGTTCCGGCCTGACTTAACCGCTCAGGCGCCAAATACAATAAATCCAGCTCGCCACGACGAAGAGCTCGCATGACAGTCTGATAGTCATCGTTTGAGAGTGTAGAGTTGATAAATCCTGCACGCACCCCTGCTGCGCGCAGGGCATCGACCTGGTCCTGCATCAAAGCAATCAAGGGGGAAATAACCACGCCTACGCCGGGTCTCAGCAAAGCGGGAATCTGATAACACAGTGATTTTCCGCCACCGGTAGGCATGAGCACCAAGGCGCTGCGTCCGGCGATGATCTCAGCGATTACTTCGGCCTGTGCGCCGCGAAAATCTTCATAACCAAAAACGGTTCTGAGAATTTTTCTCGCTGCATCAATATCCTGAGAGTGAGATGCTACAGAAACCACCTGCACCATCTTAGCGCCCAGCCTGAAGTCGCTCCCGATATGCAGGCAGAACCGACTGCAGCTTGGCCGTGTTTTCTGGCCCAAGTCGTAACAGTTGTTTCTGCACGGGGGTCATGTCTTCTATCCTGCTTTCGGCATATAAAAACATAACTGACGGCTTGATGAGCTGAAAAGGTCCGATTTCAGAGGGGGCGTTCATGATCTGATCAATGGCCCGTATCAGCACTGCATCAAAACTGCCCTGATAGCCAATTTCTGCGTAGGCTTCCTGAAACAAGGGCCGTAACGCCCTGTACACACTGACGGCCTGCTGAGGATCAAGTTCAACCAACAAATCCACCAGCGAATCAAAACGTTGGTGCGTCAGGGGGGACATTTCAAAAAGATTGGTATCGATCTCGCTGGCGATGAATTCAGAATCGATGCGTCGCAAGGGATATTCCAACAAAGGAAGTTCCCCTTCAGCGGCATTGCTGACAAACACGACGAATTTGCGGATCAGGTCTTCGGGGGCCAGCACTCGCAAGAGGCTTGCCCCCATTTCCATACTTGCAAGGCGAGCAACCACAAAAGGATCACTGGTATTGAGTGACGGCAATGGTTCGGAGGGTTCTTCCAGTTCAGGCTCAACCGCCGGCGCAACGGATATGCTGACCAGTTCCGCTGCGGGCTGTGCAGGCGTTGTATCAGCGGCCACAGGCGCAGCAGCAGGCATTACCCTTTCGACGGGCGCTGGCAGAGTCGTATCGATTGTCACCGTTCGAGTTGCCTCTGGCGACTCAAAAGTCATCGCGAGGTAAACGAGAAAAGTGACCCCTACCAGGGAGAGAACAGCAATTATTGCGAGAGTTTTATGAGCCATAGTGCGGCGTATTCTTGCACACGCTTGTTAACCGGAGCAAGACAACGCTGTGGGCATCATCACAATGCCCACAAATATCATCTTCAAGCCAGAAACTGGCCATACTTCGCACTGTTATCAACCTTAAAGTCCGGCAGATTGTGCAACACGGGGAAAACCAAGGGCCGACATGCTGTCAGCGAGATCTTTGCCTGCAGATGAAGGATTGGTGGATTTGTCAATCTTCACAACAATACCTTGAGCGTCGATGTAATAGGTCCAACGATTTGCGAAACCACGCTCGCTGAGCACGCCGTAAGCCTCCGTCATGGTCTTTTCAGGATCGGCCAGAACAGGGAAGTCCAGTTCATACTCTTTGGCGAACTCGGTATTCTTTTCAACTGTATCAACGCTGGCCATAAAATAAGCGACATCATAACTTTTGATTTCATCGCTGCTGTCGCGAATAGCCTTACACTGAATCGTGCAACCACCGGTAAAAGCCGCCGGGAAAAACGCCAGAACTACGGGCTGTTTTCCAACAAAATCTGCCAGGGAATAAGTCTGACCATTTGACGCCTGCAGGCTGAAATCAGGCGCTTTATCACCAACTTCCAAGGCCGATGCCAAGGATGGCAGAATCATCGTCGCTGCAGACAACAAGCTGATCCCAGCACTACGTATCAGCGTTTTTCCAAATTGTTTTAACATCATTTCTCCTGAGATTTATGACTGAAGACCATTGATTAAAAGTTTATCGCGCGGCTACCACATTCCAAAGCTTGTACGACGGGATTGCCGCATTAGCTCATCACTGACGTCGCTCAATGATTTCAGGTTAGCCTGCGTAAGAGCAGACTGCTCGGTTGCAAACGCAGGGTTTGCCACCAGCAAATCATTAAGCCCTTGCTCTGCGCGTTGAAGATTCAGTTGCGCCCGGTCCAGTTGATTGCGCCGCTGATTGTTTGCCTGATAGTAATAATCCGGATTGTTCACAGTTTCCTGCCAACACACTCTTTGGGCGCCGCCGCTGGCATCTGCAACCGTTCGGCAGACAGTCTGGGTAAGATAACGTGGCGCCGTAATCATCATCTCACTCATGCCCGGATCAAGCAGATGACGCGCCATTTCAACATCAATCAATGCACTGGCGTAAGTCAACCGCCACTGACGTGACACATCACTTCGAGACTGCGCATGGACAATGGCTGCGGCGTACATCTCTTTAGTGTGCTCCAGGGATTGTAACGCTTTAAATGTCCCTGGCCTGCCCGACACGTTGGCGCGCGATGCCATCAACTGCCACTCGCCCATCGTTAATGCCGCATCGGCAAACTCTGGAGAATCCTCTTTGTAGTGACGCCTTTGCAGTGAGAACACCAGATGCTGATAATCATCCACTTCATCCCACTCGGATTTGAATTTGTAGGCGTTCACCAGCTGTTCAAGCACCCTTATCTGCCGGGCATCGTAGAGGCCACCGTTAATGCGCAGCAACTGCAGAGCCTGTGTCAGAATTTCCGAGGCAGACTCAAACTCTTCAAGCTGAAGATAAATGCGCCCTAGATCAAGCTGGATTTCAGTCAAGGTAACGTCGAATGCTCCGACTTGCTCCGTCAACGCGCTCAATTGTGTTTCGAGGCTGACCGCAGTGTCGCGAAGTACCTGCAGCGCCGCCGCATCTGCCTCATCAAGTGCAGCCTCATCGCCGGCCTGATCGTTATCCTGCTGAGCAATGACAGGCGATAACATCAGTGTCAGCATCAGCACCAGCATTCGAAGTAAAGACAAAACCATGGCCACATTCCTTTGAGTGGGTATGATCAAGACCGCTCAGCGCCTATCGACCGTTCACGCTCCGCAGTATACCCCTTGTTCATAGGCAGGCAATGTCTGCAGCAGTATTCGCGGCCCATACAGCGCTCTTGTTGATGATCGGGTTGACTCAGATTCTAATTCAAAGATAATCGACCATCTGCTCGAGCCACAATCTGAATTGATATCAGATGGACTTAACACGAACTTTCAAACGTGCATTGCCATACACAACCGGGGAAATATATGAACAAAGACTACTTATCCTTTTACATCAATGGCAAATGGGTCAGGCCTGAGAACCACACCACGCTCCCGGTCATTAATCCCGCGACTGAAAAATCATTTACAGAAATATCTCTGGGCACTGCCGATGATGTCGACGCCGCCGCACGGGCTGCGCGCGCCGCTTTCCCAGCCTGGTCACAAACCAGCCGCGAAGAGCGTCTGGCCATTCTTGACAAGATACTGGCGGGGATCAAAGCCCGCGCCGAAGATCTTGCGCAAGCTATTTCCCAAGAAATGGGGGCGCCCATCAGCTTCGCTCGTACCGCTCAGGTAGGCACCGGCATCGCGCATTTCGCAACTGCCCGACATATCCTGTCCACGTACGCATTTGAAGAAACCCGTGGTACCACTCAGATTATCAAAGAGCCGGTGGGCGTTTGCGGCATGATCACTCCCTGGAACTGGCCGCTTAATCAACTGACTTGTAAAGTTGCGCCAGCGTTGGCGACCGGCTGCACAATGGTATTAAAGCCCAGTGAAATTGCGCCTGTCAGCGCCATGATCCTTGCCGAAATTATTCACGAAGCCGGAGTACCGGCGGGCGTGTTTAATCTGGTGAATGGCGATGGCCCCAGCGTAGGAGCCGCCATCTCCGCACATCCGGAGATCGATATGGTGTCCTTTACAGGATCGACGCGCGCAGGACGCGAGGTCGCCAAGGCTGCAGCAGACACCATCAAACGCGTTTGTCAGGAGCTTGGCGGTAAATCTGCCAATATCATTCTTGACTCAGCCGACCTGGCAGCCGCGGTCAAAGGTGGAGTCATGGGCTGTTTTGGCAACTGCGGCCAATCTTGCAATGCTCCTACCCGTATGCTTGTGCCCCAATCACGTATGGCCGAGGCAATCGAAATTGCCAGAGCAACCGCTGTCAAAGCCATGCCGGGCAATCCTGCGGATGAAAGCACCCGCCTTGGACCGGTGGTCAGTCAGATGCAGTACGACAAAATTCAGTCGCTGATTCAAGCCGGTATCGACGAAGGGGCAACGTTGGTGGCAGGCGGCACTGGCAAACCTGAAGGACTGGACATCGGATACTTTGTCAGGCCCACCGTGTTTGGCAACGTTACCAACCAGATGACAATCGCTCGCGAAGAGATTTTTGGACCGGTGTTGTCGATCATTGGCTACAAAGATGACAACGATGCGGTGCGCATTGCCAACGATACCGTTTATGGCCTGTCAGGGTATGTCTCCGGCGCTCCAGATCACGCCCGCGCAATTGCCCGTCAGATCCGCTCGGGCATGATTCACATCAATGGTGCGGGGCCTGATTTCAGCGCGCCTTTTGGTGGCTACAAACAATCAGGAAACGGGCGCGAATGGGGTGCTGAAGGCTTCCACGACTTCCTGGAAATCAAGGCCATCATGGGATACAACGCATGAGTCTGGACATCAACGCCTTGGCAACCGCGAAAATCACCAAGCCGGCGTTGGATCTCGGCATCATTACCCGTGATGCCGCAACTATGCTTGCGTTTTATCAGGAGATGCTGGGCCTTAAGCTCGAGTCTGTGATTCCGATGCCATCCGGCGGTACCATGCATCGTTTGAAGGTGGGGGAATCGATATTAAAAATTGTACAGCTGGACAAACCACCAGCAGCAGATGCAGTTCCGGGCGGAATTCCTGCCGCTACCGGGATCCGTTACTTCACGCTGCACATCAGTAATTTGCAAGATGTGGTCGATGGATCTGAGCAGGGTGGATACAAGATTGTTGTACCCATTAAAACCATCCGCCCCGGCGTGTCGATTGCCATCGTAAAAGATCCCGATGGCAATTGGCTGGAGCTACTGCAGACTGATTAGTGGTGATGGCTACCATCATGCACGTGGCCGTGGTCGATCTCTTCTGCGGTTGCGTCTCGCACACTGACTACTTCAACGTCAAAGTGCAGAGTTTTGCCAGCCATCGGGTGATTGCCATCTACAGTGACTTCGTTGCCGTTCATGGCAGTAACAACAATATGCTGTTGCCCCTGAGGTCCCTGAGCTGTAAAACCCATGCCTACTTCTATGTTGTCCACACCACGGAACATGTCTCGTGACAAAGTCTGAATCAAAGACGGGTCTGTCTCACCATAAGCATCTGCTGCCGCAATGGTAGCTTTGAAGCTGGCGCCCACCATTTTTCCTGCAAGTTGTTTCTCCAGGCCTTGAATCAGATTCTGTGCCCCGTGCAGATATACCAATGGACCGCGCCCGTCGGAAGAGTCCATGACATCACCATCATCGTTGGTCAGCGTGTAGTTAATTCCAACGACAGAGTTTTTGCCGATCATCAAAGTCATTACTAGTTTCCTGTAGAATTTTTAAGGGCTTCAGTAAAAAAAACCCCGACACCCTATCATTTATCAGCCCTCAAGTCTCCTCGGGGCAACACTAATGGCTGCAGTTTTTTATCACTTGTATTGGTCTGAGTATTGATCCTGCAGCCTGCGCATGCCTCCCAACCATCGATCGTAATCGGCCGCTTTACGTTGCATGTACGTTAACACTTGAGGGTGCGGCAGACACAAAAAGCGCTCTTCTTCGAGCGTTTCCATCACGGTCTGTGCAAGCACCTCGGGCTCAAGCATGCCATCAACACCCGCCACACCGCCTCCGCGTGTATTGGCTGTCATTTGGGTGCGCACCGCCTGCGGGCACAAAACGGAAACTTTTATTCCACGGCTACCATAAGTAATAGACAACCATTCAGCGAATCCCACCGCCGCATGCTTAGTCACGGCATAGGGAGCAGATCCGATTTGACTTAACAGGCCTGCCGCAGACGCAGTGTTCAACAGATACCCTTCACCACGGGCCAGCATGCCCGGCAGGACAGCTCTGGCTGCAAAAATGTGCGCCATCACGTTGATATCCCAAATGCGATCCCACGCTTCATTATCAACCTCCTCACCACCCATGGTGAAAATGCCGGCATTCGAGCAAAACAAATCGATATGCCCAAATGTCTCCATTGTTGTGGCAACCAACGCTTGGACATCCGCTTCGTGACTGACATCCGTTCTGATTGCCAACACCCGGGTTTTGTCCGCTATAAGCGAAGCCACCTGATCAACACCATCCTGGTTGATATCGGCCACAACAACTGCCCGCGCGCCTTCAGCAGCAAATCGCTCGCACAATGATTTGCCGATACCGCTGGCCCCACCAGTGACTACCACAACTTTGTCCCTAATTTTCATCTTATGCTCCACTGCCTTCAGGCATTTTATCTATAGCGGTTGCGAGGCAGCAGTATTAACATCTGAACTTCACTCACCTCATTTGAACTTGCATCCAAGCATAGCTATCGCAAGGTTCAGGCGGCAAGCATAAATTTTTTGACACCTGTGTTATGTTTCTGTGCTCATAAAAGAGCGTGCCGGGTATAGACCAGACAGACGTAGACATGAGTTATTCTGATTAAAAAGGCAACAACTCGAAGGGAGAGTTTTAATGAAAAAGACAATTACAGGCAACCAGTCAAACCCACATTTGACGTCGGGAAAAACATCTGCCAACGCAGCATGCAAAACTGCACAGCGACTGCTGGTAGTGTCATGCGCGGCAATCATGGCTGGAAATTTTTCCGCGGCGCACGCACAAACTGACGGCACACCAGCCATTGAAGAAATCACCGTCACATCGTATTCGCGTCGCCCCGAAGCGTTAGCTGACATCAATGGCAGTATTGCCATTTTGTCCGAAGAAGATCTCAAGTTGACGGCACATACTCACATTCAGGAATCAGCCAACCGTTTGCCCGGTGTCAATATCAACCGAAACAATGGTCAGGAAAGCCTGACTTCAATTCGCTCACCCGTACTCAGTGGTAGTGGTGCATGCGGAGCCTTTTTGTTGGCAGAAAATGGCATCCCTCTGCGTTCAGCCGGCTTCTGTAATGTTAATGAGCTGTTTGATTCGCATTCGGAAAATGCGGAGCGAATCGAAGTCATCCGCGGGCCAGGAACTGCTTTTTACGGATCAAATGCCGTGCATGGCATGATCAACGTTGTGCTGCCTACGCCAGATGACCGCCGTGAATTAACTCTCGAGGCAGGCCCACGCGGCACCTTGCGCAGCAATGCTCGAATTGGATTTGATAACGGCAATACCAAACACACACTGCTGTTGAACGGGATCAGCGAGCAAGGATTCCGGCCGGAGAGCGGCTACGATCAACAAAAAATGTCCTGGCTCTATACCAGCAGCCTTAATAACGGCGTGCAACTTGACGGCGGCATCACCATCACCAACCTGAATCAGGAAACCGCTGGTTTTGTGGTTGGCGCAAACTCCTACAAGGATGATGTACTGCGTCGTCAGAACGCCAACCCGGAGGCATATCGCAACAACCGCAGCACACGCGCCTGGACCAGCATTAGCTACACACTCAACAGTGGTTGGGATGTCGTTATTACTCCGTATTACAGGAAGGCTGATCTCGACTTCGTACAACACTTCTTGCCAGGCACTCCCACTGAACTCAATCAGCACAGTAGCGTTGGCATGCAGTTTGCCACCTATAAAGACTTTGGTGAAAACCGCAAATTTGCAGCAGGACTTGATCTGGAGTTTACAGAAGGCTCTCTGCTGCAAAGCCAAGAGCGACCCGCCACCGGTTCGCCACTGGTTGTCGCAACGATACCCGTCGGCAAGAACTACGACTACGACGTGGATGCCACACAAATCGCTCCGTTTATGCAGTATCAGCAATTCTGGAGTAATGGCTTTGATATAACCCTCGGCCTGCGTTTTGAGCGCATGGGTTATGACTATGACAACAAAATGCTGACCGGTCGCACGCGGGAGAACGGCGTACCCTGTACTTTTGGCGGATGCCGGTATAACCGCCCCGCAGACCGTTCAGACACCTTTGGCAATCTTGCACCCAAACTGGGCATACGGTATGCACTTAATGACAACCATGATGTCCAGTTCCGTGTAACTCGAGGCTTCAGACCGCCACAGGCAACCGAACTGTATCGCCTGCAGAATAACCAGTCTGTTGCTGATCTCGATGCCGTTGAAATTGACAGTCTGGAACTCGGAATCTCAGGTGGTGAAGGGGCATTTTCCTATGAAGCCGTGGCGTATTACATGGATAAGGACAATGAAATCATTACCGACAGCAATCGCATCAATCTGAACAATATGCACACTCGTCACAAGGGCGCAGAGTTCAGCGGTGCATTTGACCTGAACGACCAATGGCGTATCAGCGGCGCATTCAATTACGCCCTGCACAGTTACGAAAATGACCAGATATCTGGCGGTGTAAATCTCAACGGTAACGATGTGTCATCTGCACCACGCAACTTTGGTACCTTACAACTGCAATGGCGACCCACAGGCAATCTGTTGACAGAACTTCAGCTGGTCGGCATGGGTGAGTACTACACCAACCCAGAGAACCTCAATCAATACGAAGGTCACCAGGTACTTAATCTGCGGACACGATGGGAAGCCACAGAAGCGCTGACACTGTCAGTCAACATCCTGAATCTGACCGATACCCGATATGCAGAACGTGGTGATTGGGCGGCTTTTGGTGGAGACCGTTATTTCCCGGGTGAGCCGCTACGAGCATTTGTTGGCCTGAACTGGCGCTTTAACTGACTGGCGGCCAGGTGGGCAGCATGAACGGCAGCACTATCCTGCAGAAGCTGGAAACTTATTTCCGGCTTTCGCCCGCACCAAGCGGGCTGATTGTGCCACCCGACCCCCTGGACCAGGGCCAGGAATCAGCAGAATTTGTAGATGGCACGGCAGTCAGACATGCCGCCGTGCTGTTGACGCTCACCCGGCCCTGCGCAGGCATGGATGAAAGCCATGTCATGCTGACCTTGCGAACATCGCACCTGCGCCGACATGCAGGCCAGGTCAGTCTGCCCGGCGGCAGTGCTAATCCTGAAGACCCTGACATTATCCATACGGCGCTGCGAGAGGCAGAGGAAGAGACCCGATTACGCCCCGCCGACGTCACTGTACTGGGCAGATTGCCACCCTTGATCATGCCTTCGGCCTTCCACGTGACACCCGTGGTCGGATTAATTGCACCCGGCATAACACTGATTGCTTGCCCGCAAGAAGTTGCGGAAATTTTTTACGTGCCTGCGGCTATTGTGTTAAATCCTGGAAACTACCAGCTCAACCACATGCTTTTTCGCGGAAGAGAACGCCAATTCTGGGAGCTCCAGCACGGCCAATACCGGATATGGGGGGCAACCGCCGTTATTCTCCGTCACCTTGCGGTGCAACTGGATCAACTACGCTGACGACTGACATGCCACCGGAGCGATCCGCAGTTATCTGATCGCAGGTCCGAACGCATTCGTGTGTGCTTAAGCGCGTTAATCACGCACTTAAGCCATCACGTCTTCGGAACATAGGGTAGGGAATACTAACAACGTCTACAGAAGCGCCAATATTTTATCGGCTGCACTGACATCGATACCACCCGCTGGCTCAACAGCCAAATGGGTCACCACACCATTTTCGACAATCATTGCAAAACGACGACTGCGCTTGCCCATACCAAAACCGCTGGCATCAAGCTCCAACCCCAGTGCCTGAGTTAAGTCTCCGTTGCCATCGGCCAGCATCAACAACTCTTCCGCGTTCTGTGATTTACCCCAGGCTCCCATCACAAAGGCATCGTTAACTGACATGCATGCGATGGTGTCGACGCCTTTTGCCTTGATTTTATCTGCGTTAACAACATATCCGGGCAAATGCGTCACTGAACACCCCGGGGTAAAGGCGCCAGGTACAGCAAACAACACAACCTTTTTGCCATCAAAAACACTCGCTGAGGTAATGTTTTCAGGGCCTTCTTTGCCCATAGTCTTTAATGTCACTGCAGGAATTTTGTCACCGATTTTGATACTCATTGCTCACCTCTGACTACCACATTAAGAATTGGAATAACGCTTTCTTCAGCTGTTTTCGAGTTTAGCAAACAAACGCATCGATTATCACGCGTCAGCCGCTATTACCTGTCTGATCCATGCAAGATGCCGACTGACCCTTTCGTAGACGATGGTCGCACCGTACAAACCAGTCACTCCCCCAGACACCTGCTCCAGCTCACCAACAGCAACACCGGCAATCCGCCACGTATTGTTATGACGCACCAACGCCGGCCCTCCGCTGTCTCCAAGACCCGGAACACCCTCATATGCAACCGCAAGGCTCTCAGGGCCATCCGGCGTATCAAAAACAAATCGCAATTGCTCCAGCGCTTCGGTCACTTTGTTTCTGGCAAAGCGCAACCTGCCATCGTTCAACGACAAACCCGTGCGCCCGGTTCCACTGTGTCCCCAACCCAGGAAAGTGAGCACCTGACCTAATTCATCGCCGGCTTCGTACAGAGATAGCGGATCAGCACTGTCGACGGGCGAATCGAGCCTGATCAACGCCAGATCAACCTGAGAAGCGTCAAAGCGAGACCCTGGATTACCGGGCCAGGAAGGATGCAGAACTAGCCGGTCGACCTGAAACACCTGACCGGCGATGGTGACCTCAAAGCGCTCGCCACCGCGCAGGGACGATGCCAACGGTGTTTGCTCGGCACAGTGGGCAGCGGTGATTGCCCACCATCGGTTGATAAGTGTCGCAGCACATATCTTGAATCCGTTTTTTTGTGTATGTAAGGGAAACACTGCCGGATAATCAGAGTCTCTGGCGACAAATCCGGAGTATCCGGTATCATGCCTGTAAACGATGGCGTGCACTGGGAATACGCATAAAATTGCGGCTAACAGACCTGACGCCAGGATGGCTTTACGCAAGTTGACAGCGGCGCTGTTGCATAAAAAAGTTTGCCCGGGACTCACAGCGACTTGTAACTCCTTACCCAAGACCCTAAAAGATTTCTTAATTCCAGACAGATGCAGCAGGAGAATTTTATGAGCCAGGAAAATCTCAAGTCCACTGAATCACCCGAGCGTGAGTACGAAAAGTCCGGCCTGTATCCCAAAGAAGGTAAGCCATTCCGCATATTTGCACTGCTTGGCTGGCTGGCAGCAATAGTTGTGTTGTTGGCTGTTGCTGCTGCGGTGCTGGATCTTACACTGCTCGAACGTTGATACCACGGTTCAGAGAGCGTGATCGTAGTGCAGTTATATGCGCAAATCAGCGTCTGGACCCGGCACGTTTGCCGGGCCTAAGTACCGGCATCTCGCGTTTGCCACTGACACTCTGCATTAGTTTTACAAGGCGATAAGCTACAAATATAACAGCCACTACAATAAAACCGAGAATACTGAACACCAGCCACTGCTCATGGGTCCAGTTACCCGGACTTAACCACACGTCCATCATGGTTGACTACTCCAGTTGAATTTGGCCTCATTATGAACATTCGCTGCTGCGATAACCACCACCTTGCCAGCATTCACATGCCAAATCGCCTTCTCCCGGGATCAAGCATTGCTCTCAAGATTTCAGGGGCTCTAAAAAATCCATCACCGGGCTTTTCAACTCCGACGATCAACGGATCATCCTTGTTGATTTCAGCAGAGTCATCGGGCGCTTGCCATGACAACTGACTGAAGACTGTCAGCCGTTGTTATGCTGCATAACCGATACCACCAGATTTTCTATTTCATACAAACGTTCGGAAGTGTCGTTTATCTCCAGCAGTTGCTGTTTCTGGTGAACGGGTATCGGCAATAATTCAGCCAAGCGCCAACCCAACTGCCGTTGATCCGCAAAATCCATAACAACACCAAGCTCTTCAATCAGCGGGTGCGCCATCAGGTCCCTGAGCAGATCAACAAGCCCGTCCTGATCGGGTGACATCGGCAGGGCTGGCTGCCCCAGAAAATCTTCAGGCTCCCAGCGCACGGACCCCATGAGCAGCTTGTTGTCACTCATCCAGCTGTCCATCACCGTAAACTTGCGCAAACCTTCTACCGTTATGCCCAGCAGGCCATTGGGCAGCTTGTCCCAATCAACAATCTTGCAATACATACCCACACGACTGACTTGCTGCTGAGTGCCAGGCTGCGCCAGCTCATCGCCTTTCAGGAGCAGACAGACTCCAAATCCACTATCGGTTTTCATGCAACGACTGACAAGATCAATATAGCGCTGTTCAAAAATCTGCAAAGAAAGCCTGCCGCCCGGAAATACCACCGAGCGTAAGGGAAACAACGGGATCGGGTCTTCCTGGTTCATGTCATAAAAACCTTGCTTTTAACGCTGCCAATAAGCGTTGATGTATGCCGCCAAACCCACCGTTACTCATCAGCACAAGATGATCTCCAGCGTGGCAGTGCTCAACCAGCCACTGCACTATTTCATCAACACTGTTAAAACCAACTGCAGGGATGGCACTGTCTTTGATGACCGATTTGATATCCAGACCGTTCCCGCCACCTGCCATCCACACAACCTGGTCAGCATCCACACAAGAGACCGCCAGCGACGCCTGATGCACACCCATCTTCATGGTTGCTGATCGCGGCTCGATGACCGCGATCAATCGGGCACCAGGATACTCCGCAAGACGCTGACGCATCCCGTGCAGTGTTGTAGTAATTGCCGTGGGGTGGTGAGCAAAGTCATCATAAACATGAATTCCATTAACCTCTCCCAGCAACTCCATGCGACGTTTGACACTGGCAAACTGCGATAAGGCCTCGCAGGCGGTTTCCACTGCAACACCCACATGATGTGCCGCCGCGACCGCAGCGAGAGCATTAATGGCGTTATGCCGCCCCGTCAGAGACCACCCAATTATTGCGCGCGTTGAACTATGTGATGAGCCATGCCTGATGATCTCACATTGACGGCCATCTGCACTGAGCATGCGCACGCACCAGGGCGCATAAGTGGCGCCGGAATCCTGAACACTTTCGTGTTCTATTAACTGCATATGCTGTACCGGTGTCCAACAACCCTGTGCCAGAACCTGATTCAGGACAGGGTCATTACCTGGCACCAGCAACAGGCCTGACGATGGCACGGTACGAACCAGATGGTGGAATTGTTTTTGTATCGCCGCCAGATCCGGAAAAATATCCGCATGATCGTATTCGAGATTATTCATGATCAGTGTGCGCGGTCGGTAATGAATAAACTTGGAGCGCTTGTCAAAAAATGCGCTGTCGTATTCATCGGCCTCCACAACAAAAAAGTCGCTCTCCCCAAGTCGCGCAGAAGACGGGAAATTTTTCAGTACCCCTCCAATTAAAAATCCGGGTTTCAGCCCCGCATACTCAAGTATCCACGCCAGCATGGCACTGGTTGTGGTTTTGCCATGCGTCCCGGCCACTGCCAGCACCCACTTGTTGTGCAGTACGTATCTGGCTAGCCACTCAGGACCTGAGCAGTATGGCAGCCCTTGATCCAGAACGTACTCGACTGCAGGGTTGCCGCGTGACAGCGCATTGCCAATCACAACAAGATCAGGATGCGGCTGCAGATGAGCAGGATCAAACCCTTCGCTTAGCACAATGCCCTGCTGCTCAAGCTGCGTGCTCATTGGTGGGTAAACATTGGCGTCAGAACCACTGACCGTATAGCCCAGCTCTTTGGCGAGAACCGCCAGACTACCCATGAAGGTCCCGCAAATTCCAAGAATGTGGATATGCATATTATTTCCTGTCATCTTATGACCCTACTTTATCAAATACTCAGACACATTTGCGGACTTCATTTAAAGATGACACTCGACACTTTTGCCATCGCCGTTTATCGCAAACCCGAGGTTGCCGATGCCTGCCTGGCCTTGCAGCAGGAACTCGGACTGGATGTGCCGGTGCTGTTATTCAGCGCCTGGTTTGCCTGTACCTGCGGCAAAATCGACGAAAAAATACTTGCCGAGGTAATCGAACGATCACGCCCGTTTTCATTGCATGTTGTCCAACCCATCCGCCAGGTCAGGCGCTGGATGAAACTACCCGCAGATTCACAGAAACCCATGATGATCGCGGCAAAT
This sequence comes from Rhodoferax sp. OV413, assembly GCA_943330915.2. Taxonomy (GTDB): domain Bacteria; phylum Pseudomonadota; class Gammaproteobacteria; order Pseudomonadales; family Pseudohongiellaceae; genus Pseudohongiella. Next base: position 24,367 of record CALQJO020000010.1, read on the forward strand.
GAAGAGGCATGGCAATCGTTGCGCGAGCGCATCAAATCTATTGAGATTTCGGCAGAGCTACTTTGGCTTGATGCGCTGCAGAACCTGACGGAATCACAGGTATTGCGCGCAAAAAACACAAATCTCAGAGAGGACAGTATCATGGAGAACATGCAGCGCTATTGTCAGACATCCAAAAGCGCTGCTGAAAGGGACGCATTAAACGTTAACGCATTAATCTCCCGCATTGCTGAGGCTAGCTATCAGTTGTATCGCGATCAGACCATCCACTCTCTATAAACGTACCGCGTGTGCGGCTCCCTGCCAACGCTTTACCAAACCAGACTCAATATCAAACAGGTCAAGTACCCGTCCTACATTGTGATTAATCATGTCATCGATAGTTTTGGGCCGCGCATACAAGGCCGGCATGGGCGGCGCAACAATGGCGCCAATCTGACAGGCTTTGAGCAGCAACTCACAGTGCCCTGCATGTAAGGGCGTTTCACGCGGCATCAGCACCAGACGCCGACGCTCCTTGAGCATCACGTCAGCGGCGCGCGTCAACAGATTATCCGCATATGAATTCACAATGGCTGAAAGCGTTTTCATGGAACAGGGGGCCACAATCATGCCATCAGTGCGGAAAGATCCGCTGGCGATGCTGGCAGCCAGATCTTTAACGGAGTGCACGTGATCGGCCAGAGCTATCACAGCGTCTGCCTGCCAATCGGTCTCCAAACTGATATTCAGTCGGGCAGATGCTGTCATTACCAGATGAGTCTCAACCTGCGGATCAACCTTTAGGACCTCAAGTAGCCGTATTCCGTAGATCAGGCCACTGGCACCTGACATTCCTATAATGATCTTCTTCATACTGTTCTGACGATTCCTGTGTTTTCCGAGAGTGCTCATTATTGCGAGGTGCCTGGCTGATTGCCAAGCACACTGGCAATTTGTAACATTATGCCCCTGTAAGCCCCCCCATTGCATCTCGTCAGGCATTTTGCCACGGGTTCGATCACACAGGTTACCTCATGGCCAAAGCAAATCTCTTTTACGCACAATCCGGCGGCGTAACCGCTGTTATTAACGCCAGCGCCTGCGGTGTGATCCAGACAGCCAGAACACATGGCGACAAGATTGGCAAAGTCTACGCAGGACTCAATGGCATTATTGGTGCTCTCAGAGAGGAACTCATTGACACCAGCAAAGAGACTGACAGCACCATCGCAGCATTGCGCCATACACCCGCAGGGGCCTTTGGTTCGTGCCGATACAAATTAAAGAGTCTTGAGGATAACCGCGCCGAGTATCAACGGCTGATGGAGGTATTTAAGGCCCACAATATCCGCTATTTCCTATACAACGGTGGGGGCGATTCCCAGGATACGGCCAATAAAGTCTCCATGATGAGCCTGAAAGAAGGCTTCCCTATCACCTGCATCGGCATTCCCAAAACAGTCGACAATGATCTGCCAGTAACTGACAACTGCCCTGGATTTGGCTCAGTCGCCAAATACGTTGCTGTATCAATTCGCGAAGCCGGGCTGGATGTTGCATCCATGTGCGAGAGCTCGACCAAAGTCTTTGTCATGGAAGTCATGGGTCGGCACGCCGGGTGGATTGCCGGCGCAGCCGGGTTAGCCGCTGAACAGGAAAGTGACGCGCCTCACATTATTGTGTTCCCGGAAATAGCCTTTGATCAAAACGCATTCCTCAAAAAAGTACAGGAATGTGTTAAACGCTTTGGCTACTGTGCCATTGTAGTCTCAGAAGGTGCCCATTATGCCAATGGCCAGTTTCTGGCTGACGCCGGTGGCAAGGATGCTTTCGGGCATACACAGCTCGGTGGAGTGGCACCCTTTCTGGCCAATATGATCAAACAACAACTGGGATACAAGTATCACTGGGCCGTCGCCGACTACCTGCAACGGGCGGCCAGGCATATCGCCTCGGCGACTGACGTTGAGCAGGCTTATGCCATGGGTAAAGCCGCCGTTGAATTTGCCCTGGCCGGCAAGAATGCAGTAATGCCAACGATTGTTCGTAAGCCTGGTAAAAACTATCGATGGACGGTTGGCGAAGTCGCGTTGTCTGATGTGGCAAACATCGAAAAAACAATGCCAAGAGACTTCATTTCAGAGGATGGATTCAGTATCACAGCTAAGGCGCGGGAATACTTTCAGCCACTGATTTCAGGGGAAGACTACCCGCCTTATAAAAATGGCTTGCCGCAATACGCGAGACTGAAACGTGCTCTGGTCACCAAAAAGCTTCCTGCGTGGCAGGAGTAGCACGATCATCAGGGTGCAAGCCTTTCTATCTGCCAAGACTGACCGGCTTGCAGCGAATACATAAAACGGTCGTGTAATCTGTTGGCACCACCCTGCCAGAATTCAATCTGACTGGGCAGAACCCGGAACCCGCCCCAGAATTCGGGCAAAGGTACATCTGAGTCTGCGTATTTTTTTTGCAAATTGTGCAATTGCTGCATCATCGTCTCGCGCGAACCCAATACGCGACTTTGTGGAGAAGCCCAGGCAGCCAACTGGCTTTCCCGCGGACGACTCTGAAAGTACGCTCGGGACTCTTCAACGGACACCTTTTCCGCAACACCACACACCATCACCTGACGTTCTATGGCAAGCCACGGGAAGTGCAGACTGACTTTGGAGTTGATGGAAATTTCTCGCGATTTGCGACTTTCATAGTTCGTAAAAAATACAAAACCGCGTTCATCCAGACCTTTTAGCAGCACCACGCGCTGACTGACCTGGCCGTCAAGGGCAGCCGTGGCCAGAACCATTGCAGTGGGATCAACAATATCGGTCGTCAGAGCCTGTTGCATCCAAAGATTAAACTGCTCAATCGGGTCGCTGTGCAACTCTTCCCGGGTCAGCGTGCCCTTGCGAAAGTCACGACGTATGTCCTGTAAATGCATCACTCTTATTCCTTACTGTACAAAACGACCGTATTCCCAAACTTGTTCACGCCGCGTGCCACTGACATAAAAAAAAGTACCCGCGCCGTGCTTCTCGTTAGCAAAAAAAGTACCAACGTACCTCTGTCCATCCGGCCAACGGAAAACTCCATTGCCTTGATAAAGGTCGTCCACAAAATCACCGGTGTAGTTTTCTACATTTTCCCGCAACCAACTCTCCGTATGGCGATTAGGCGCCCAGTCGGTCAGACCAAAAAAATAAGAACCCTGACCATGCCGCAGATCGTCACGCCACTGACCAATGTACAAATTTGAAATACCATTCCAGAAAGTGCCTCTGCCATTTCGAGAACCCATATTCCATTGGCCATCGTAATATGAACGACCCGTGCTGCTGATCATCTGCTCAAATCGACCAGATCCATGAAAGGAGCCATCTTTGAAATCTCCTTCGTAACGATCGCTTCCCATGTCAGTGCGGACCTCCAATATTCCGAATCCGTTCAAGCAATCGCCGAACACGCAGTTACGTCCAATTTCTGCCGGGTTCATCATAGTGGATTGCGCCATGCCGGATACTGGCGCCAAAGCCAGCGTTACAGCAAACAATAACGGAAACCATTGCATAGTCGACTTCATAGTTGACTCTCCGTGCGTCGCTTATTCACGCCGATAAATTCCTTAACACCGCCAGGGGACTGGTGCTGACTACTCGCCGGGTGGCATTAACTCCCAGTGTCGCGATGATCAAAGTGCCAGCCAGTGGACCAGCAATCCATACCCAGTAGTGCGGAGAAAACTCTTGCTGAAACACTTCCACTTGCAGGTAATACACGCTTACTTCAGCACCAACGGTAGCAATCAGGCCCGCAAGCAATCCTATGAATGCAAACTCAATCAAAAGCGAAGTCATGATCAGTTTTCTGCCAGCGCCCAGAGTCCGCAGAATGGCATTCTCGCGAAAGCGTTCATCCAGCGTAGCATTGACACATGACAGCAATACTAATGCTCCCGCCACCAGCACAAGCACGGCAATCAACTCCACAGCAGAACTCACCTGAGCAATGATGGTCTGAATTTGCTCGATCAGGGCGTCTACTTCCAGAACAACAATGGTGGGGTATGTTCTCAGCAAATCGTTCAATAATACCTTTTGCTCACCCTCCAGAAGGAGAGTCGACAGGTAGGTTGCACCTATTGCATCCAGCGTTCCTGGTGAAAAAATGAAAAAGAAGTTGGGTTGCATATTGTCCCAGCGGACCGTTCGGAAGCTGGTCACTGCAACACTTACTTCTGTCTGCCCCAGCCTGAACACCAGCTCATCACCGAGCTCAAGCCCGAGTCTGTTGGCATAATCCTGTTCTACGGAGACTTCACCCGGCCTTGTTTCAGCGCCCCACCAGGAACCCGCCACCAGTTCATTATCCGGCGGCAACTGAGACGTGTAGGTTACCTGACGATTCTCCACACGACCCCTGCGCTCGCCATCGCCAGTATCGCTTTCAGTCGCATCGCTGGTATCAGGCGTCTGCTCCGCGCTGCGCTCAGTGACGCTGTTGCTTGCTCCCTCACCTTCGTCATCGTTATCCCAAGGCAATGGTGCGGGCTCGCCGTTCACCTGCAGCAATCCTGCACTCATCATTGGGTAAAAAGGGTTAGGCTCAATGTCATTGCCACTCAGGTAGGATTCCATGCCGGCTACCTGATCACTCCGGATGTTCATCATAAAGTGATTGGGCGTGTTTTCCGGCAATTGCGCCTGCCAGTCAGCGATGAGATCGGTGCGCAGCAAACCCAAGGTCAGCAGACTCATAATAGTGAGCGAGAACACCAGCACCTGCAGAACACTTTGTCGCCTGCGCCGGCGCACGGCTGACATTGCCAGCATCCATGCACTGCCTGCGCGCATTCCAGCGGCGGTTCCGCTGCGCAACAACAGATATGACAGCAGGCTCAGAACCAACGCTACAGTGCCGACTGCAGCCACCAGGATGGCGGTAATGAGCAAGTCCTGGCTGTACCAGATCACCAGCAACAGGCCACCAGCGATACCAAAAACGTAAGGCAGTGCTGTACTCAACGGAGCGTCAACCAGATCCTTGCGCAGCACTCGCAAGGGCGAGGTATGTTTCAGCGCCAACAGAGGAGGCAGGGCAAATGCAAACAGACAGATCAATGCCGTCAGCGCACCCACCACAAATGGCAGACCCGATGCTTCTGGCAGGCTGATTGGAATGACGGACTGCAACAAATTAAGAATCAGCATGTGCAGCCCCCAACCCGCCACCGATCCGATGACAACTGCCAGTAGCAGAACAGCCAGCAGAATACAGAAGTAGATCACTGAAATCTGGTTGGAGGTACACCCAAGGGTTTTTAAGATTGCTGCATAATCGAAGTGTCGCTCGCTGTAACGGCGGGCAGTCAGCGCGATCGCGACCCCTGCCAGCAATACCGCAAACAGACTCCCCAGCAACAGAAAACTCTCTCCTCTGTTCAAGGCTTCGCTGACCTCGGCACTTTCATCGCGAACATCACGCAGCCGGTAGCGGCCCTCAAACTGTTCATCCACCCAACTTGTATACCCTTCGAGAGCGGACTGCTCGCCGGCAAACAGATACCGGTAGGTTACGCGACTGCCCGGCTGTATGACATTGGTAGCCGGCACATCATCCATGTGCATCAACAGGCGTGGGCCGGCGTTCTCCATCATGCCACCCTGCTGTCGATCCGGCTCCTGCACCAGCACCCGACTGACCGTCAGTTCTGAATCGCCAAGGAAAACGCTGTCGCCCACGTCGATGGCCAGACTGGGCAGAACGCGCGATTCCACCCACACCTCGCCCCTGGGTGGTCCACCCTGCTCGGCAAGGTAGGCTTGCCCAAACGCTTGATCGGCTATTTGCAGACTGCCTCGCAGTGGATAGGAGTCGCTCACCGCTTTGGCGGCGACCAGCAGGTTGGCTTGATCGGAGAACACCATTGAAGCGAAGGCCATGTATTCTGCTGTCTCCAGCCCGCGTTGCCCGGCCTCGGACAACAGTTCCCGTGGGGGCTGCTCCCGAGCAGCCAGCACGCGATCTGCCGCCAGCATGTTGGCAGACTCCTGCAACAAAGCCCGTTCGAGACGGTCGGTAAACAAGGCAATCCCACTCACAGACGTGACGGCCATGATCATCGCCAGCAGCAACAGCCGCAGCTCTCCTCCGCGCCAGTCACGCCACAACAGCCGCAACGCGACGCGGACAAGCGTGCTGACACTGACAGTATTAAACGCGGAACTGCCCTGCTCAGACATGAGCCACTACTCCTGCAACGACATCTTCCGTGATTTCACCGGCAACCAGGCGGATTAACCGGCCGCAGCGCTGCGCCAGCCGGTCATCGTGGGTGACCAGCACCAGCGTGGTGCCGTACTCTTTGTTCAGCGAGAACAACAGGTCAATGACCTTGGCGCCAGTGGTGGTGTCAAGATTCCCTGTGGGTTCGTCTGCAAACAGGATTTTTGCCTGGGATGCAAAGGCGCGGGCAATTGCCACACGCTGCTGCTCACCACCTGACAGTTGATTGGGGTAATGAGTGACACGCGCTTCCAGACCTACTCGCTGCAGCAGAAGAGCGGCCTTTTGACGTGCGTTGCGATCATTTTTTAACTCAATCGGCAACATAACATTTTCCAGCGCAGTCAGACTGGGCAACAGCTGAAAGGACTGAAAGACAAACCCGACGGACTGTCCGCGCAATTTGGCGCGCTGCTCCTCGTCCATCGTGCTCAGATTCTGGCCGTCCAGCAGCATATCGCCACCGCTCGCCCCATCCAGCCCCGCCATCAATCCCAGCAGTGTTGATTTGCCTGACCCTGAGGCCCCTACAATTGCAACCGTCTCGGCAGCGCTAATGCTCAGATTGATATCCCTGAGAATAACAAGCTCTCCCTCGCTGGTGTTTACGCGTTTGGACAAATGCCGTGCTTCAACCATGCTTGTCATGCCGTGCTTGCTCCTGCCAGTTGTCTGACGCCGGTCAGCCGGCGCTTGGAAATATGAGAGATAAATTATCGAAGTTGTACGCTCTTGCCCAAGTGGGCAGTTCACACAAAACCGGGATTGCAGTCACTACGTAGACACATTACCCTTAATTTACATTTTGTAGACTACTTTGACATCTACGCAAGCTGTCTTGGTGTCGCCTGGGAAGGGCATTGTATCGACTTATGATTCACAAATCTTTTCAACAGCTTGTCAGATTCCAAATGTCCTGGGCACTGTCTGTGGCACTTGTCACGGTATTAGTGGTGTTTTGCGCGCCATCACCATCGGCCAGCGAGCAGCCATCATCCGTGATTTTGGTGTGGGGCGATAGCCTGAGTGCCAGCTATGGTATGGACGAGCACCAGGGCTGGGTCGCGCTGTTACAGGAGAGACTCACAGCTGAAGGCCTCCATGACTGGCGAGTTATCAACGGTAGCGTGAGTGGCGAAACCACCGCAGGTGGGCTGGCACGCCTTCCTGCCATGCTGGCCAGCACCAGCCCTGACATCATCATTCTGGAACTTGGTGGCAACGATGGTCTTCGCGGCTTGCCTGTTCCCACCATTCGCGAGAATCTCGCACAGATGATTGAACTCAGTCAGGGAGCAGGCGCACGTGTGCTGTTATCTGGCATTCAAATTCCACCTAATTACGGCCCACGCTACACCGGACCTTTTTATGCGCAATACACCGAACTGGCGCAGCAATACGGTTTGGCACTGATTCCATTTTTACTGGACGGCATCGCAGAAAATGCAGAGTTCATGCAGGACGACGGCATTCACCCGACCGCAGAGGCACAGCCCCTGATTGTCGAGATAGTCTGGCCGGTCCTCAACCAGTTAATGGCCACTGATCACTGACTGCTGCTTCAAAACCGCGGCTCTGGCCGGGCATCCGAAATCAATAACAACATAAAGGCAGCCATAAGATTGCACACCGCCATCATCAGAAAGGCGTTGTCGTAATTGCCAAAGTGGTCGTAGTGCGCGGCAGCCAACACCGGGCCCAGTGCTGTCATGGCAAAGGTAAACGGCAATGCCGTTGCGCGAACTGACCCCAGATAGCGCCGGCCAAAGTAGCTGGCCCAGATAACTTCCTGCAACGGAATAAGCCCTCCCCACCCCAAGCCCATGAGGAAAAAAGCTGAGTAAACCAGCACATTATTCTGCACCTGCACCGCAAGCACGATGATGATCAGCGAAAAACCAGTAATGCCAGCGCCTATCGCCGCCAGCGGACGCGCACTGTAACGGTCAATCAACATGCCCCAGAATGGTTTGCTGATCAGGGCAGGAATCGAGGTCAGTGAGATCATGGATGCTGCCAGCAGTCGCGGATATCCGGCATCGGTCATAAATGGCACAGTCTGCAACAGCATGACCGTGATTGAAATCTGGAACAGACCAAACGCCAGCACCAGCGCATAAAACCGACCTGTGCGCATCGCCTCCCGACGTGTCATCGAACTGGCATAATCGAGTCGCGCCCGGTCACCCATTTCAGATGCCATCTGTTCGGCTGAATGGCCATCCGGGTTCATGTTGTAATCTTCAGGGCTGCGCCTAATCACCAGGGCGGCCGGTGTGATCAGCAAAGCAGCCCCAATTCCCAGCGTGTGCCAGGCGCTGCGCCAGCCATAAACATCAATCAGCCAGGTTGTGAGCGGGGGCAGCAGCACACCACTCAGTGAGACGCCCATCGCCGCCAACGCAACAGCGCGCCCGCGGTAGTTCACAAACCATTTACCGAGGGTGACATTCACCACCAGATTTCCAATCATGGCCGCGCCAATGGTCACAATAAAGCCATTGATCACTATCCACTGCGACAGGGTTTGCACTGCACCAAGGGCATAGACCGAGAGGGACAGGATCACCATACCCACCAGAATGAAGGGCCGGCCACCATATCGGTCTACGCCAGCGCCGATAAAAAAGCCGGTAAAGGCCGCCACCATTTGCCCAATAGACCTAGCGGATGTGAACTCCGCGCGAGTCCAGCCGAATTCGTCGGTCATCGGAATCGTGAAAGGTCCGATGACGTAATTTTGCAGGCCGATAGATGCAAACTGAGTAAAAAATGCCGCGAGAATAATCCAGTAGCCGTAAAAAATCTTCCGCTCAGCCGACATGCTCATCACCGGCGAACGCACCCGTAATCGCCAGATACAAAGCCAGCACATCATCCATGCCCATTTCCAGCGACTCAACAATCAAAGCATGCCCGATCGACACCTCCATGATGTTGCCAATCCCCAAGAATGTTGCAAGATTTTTGAGGTTCAGGTCATGCCCCGCATTAACGCCGATGCCCGCCTCAACCGCGGCTCTGGCAGTTTGCTGATAACCGGACAACACGTCTGCGCATTGCGCCTGATCGCCGCTGGCGTATGCCTGGGCATACGCCTCGGTGTACAGTTCGATACGATCAGCGCCGACACGTCTGACAGCGCTGATCTGCGATGGGTCTGGATCAAGAAACAAGGCGCTGCGCACGCCCCACACGCGCAGTTTTTCGACGATGCTTTTTAGCCGCTGCTCATGGGCCACAACATCCCAGCCATGATCGGATGTCAGCTGACCCGGTTCATCAGGCACCAGCGTGCACTGCGCCGGCCGCAAGGTCTCGATCAGCGCAATGAAATCGTCCGATGGATAACCTTCGATATTAAATTCAACATCAGGGTAGTCACGCAGCAGGGCGGTCAACTCATGCGCGTCGCGTCGGGTGATATGACGTTCGTCCGGTCGCGGGTGCACGGTGATGCCACACACGCCTTGATCCAGAATGCGGTGCACAAATACCTGCAGATCCGGGAAATTGGTGCCACGCGAATTACGCAGCAGTGCAATTTTATTCACATTTACACTGAGCAGTGTCATATTTTTTCCTGCAGAAAATCGGAAACAAGCCGGTAAAAGGTATCTGGCTTTTCAGCGTGCAGCCAATGGCCGGTCTGGGTGATAGTTTTCAAAGTAGCGTATGGAAACAGTCGCAAGACCTGCTCCTTGTGCGCTGGCAGAATGTAGTCTGACAGCTCACCGCGCACAAACAGCACCTTACCCGGATAGGCGCTGTTTGCAATTGGGGCATTTCGCAGATCAGCGTAAGACGCCTTCAGAACCGGCAGATTGATTCGCCAATAAAATCCGCCGGATTCCTGCCGCAGCAGATTGCTCAGCAGAAACTGCCGCACAACTTCATCATCAACATAGTGCGACAGTTGCAAGTCAGCGTCCGTGCGACTGGCCAGCGATGATGGCTCCAGCGCGCATAAACCTTCAAAAATTTCATCATGCTCGCCGCGATTTCCACCGTATTGAACGGGTGCCACGTCGGCAACCACCAGCCGCAGCATGCGCTGCGGGTGTTTCAAAGCAAACTGCATGGCCGCTTTGCCGCCCATTGAGTGCCCGAGTATGTGCGCTTTATCGATGCCCCGGTCATTCATGAACTCAAGGATATCGTCGGCCATCACCTGATAATTCATGTCATCACTGTGCGGCGATGCACCATGGTTGCGCATATCCAACGCAAGCACTGCAAAGTGTTCTGACAGCTTTCGCGCATGCCATGTCCAATTTTGCAGGCTGCCGAACAGACCGTGCAAAATCAGCAAGGGCTCACCGGCTGTGGAATACTGCTTGTAGTTGAGCTTCATCACTGGCCCTGGCCAAGTCACGCACTGATGTTTGCAGAGATCCAGCTCAACACATCGTCATGATGTGTTTTGGTTTTGACATCATCCATCACGTGCCGCAAGGTGCCGCCTGCATCAATGATATAAGTCTGTCGGAATACGCCCATGTATTCGCGGCCCATGAATTTTTTCAGGCCCCAGGCACCATAGCGTTCAGCAACCGCATGGTCTTCGTCAGACAGTAGGGTGAAATTTAGCGCTTCCTTTTCAACAAATTTTTGTAGTTTTTTAACCGGATCGGGGCTCACTCCCAGCACCACAATTCCGAGCCGGTCAAGTTCGGCCTTGCTGTCCCTAAGGCTGCAGGCCTGCACAGTACAGCCGGGGGTCATGGCTTTGGGGTAGAAATAAAGCACGACAATTTTGCCTTTCAATCCATCCAAAGACACAAGCTCATCTTGCTGATTGCGCAGTGAAAACGGCGGGGCGCTGATACCAATTGTGGGTAATGACATAGTTGGGCTCCTTTAAATGCCGCCTCATTATAGTAATTGTTCAGTGTACTTCATATGTTTTGTATGATCTGAGCCAACTCCAATTGCAAAGCTTGCGAGCATGATGAGTGAAAGCAGTAATGAAATTGAACGCAGGAATATGCCCTTGGAGACGCATCCGTGAACACGCCATACAAATCGATTGTTGTATTAACCGGCGCAGGGATTTCCGCGGAATCAGGCATTCAGACTTTCAGGGCAGCAGACGGTCTCTGGGAGAATCACCGCATCGAGGATATCGCGACCCCCGAAGGCTTTCAAAAAAATCCCGTGGCAGTGCATGATTTCTATAATCAACGCAGACGTCATCTGCTGCAGACTGAGATAAAACCCAACAGCGCCCACTCTGCTTTAGCAAAACTAGAACATGAACTTGAGTCATACCCTGACACACGTTACCTGCTGGTGACACAAAACATCGACAATCTGCATGAACGCGCCGGCAGCAAAAAGCTGATCCATATGCATGGCGAACTGCTAAAAATGCGCTGCTGTGTCACGGGTCTGATTTTTGAGATACAGCAAGATTTGACACTTGAGCAATGCTGCCGCTGCTGCAGACAGCCAGGCAACCTGCGCCCGCACGTCGTGTGGTTTGGCGAAATGCCGCTCGGTATGCATGAAATTGAGCAATCGCTGATGAGTTGCGATCTGTTTGTTGCGATAGGAACATCGGGAAATGTGTACCCGGCCGCGGGCTTTAATCAGACTGCTCGGCACTACGGCGCACATACACTAGAACTGAACCTTGAATCGACCGGGTCAACTTTTGACGAGCATCGCTACGGGCGGGCCAGTGAGACCACCCCCTCACTGATCACTGAAATTCTCAGGAATTTGTCCCAAATTCAGGCTTTCAATGACAATTATCGATAAATAGCAATCGCTCGCCGTTGACTGTCTAACGGCAACCCGAGTATTCTCGCGGGCGTGCATGAGGGTATTACCGGAAGTTGGAGTCCCGGTAACAGCAAAAAAATTAAGTCAGGCTGAGTATGAGCCGGTTTTATGACAGCCGTATGTCTTTGTAAGTGCTTGCTGTCTTTTTTGTTTGTTGCGCTTTGACTTTCCTCTCTTCCAGTATCAAGCCCTGCAGATGCGTTAACCCATTAGAGATGTAACCTAAAAAAAAGTTCCCTTAAGGAGGGTACGTGGATGTATAGACATTCCAGCTTGGCAAAAGCAGTTCGACTGGCCATTATCGGCGGTAGCGCAGGCGCAGCCGGTATGGCAGTTTCAATGCCTTCGTTTGCGCAGGACACGCCGGAGATCGAGGAAGTAATCGTAACGGGCTCATTGATTGCGCGTCGTGACGCCATCGCCGAAAGCCCGATTCTGACGGTTGACCAGGGCGCGCTCCTGGAAAGCGGTTACACCACCATCGAGCAATACCTGAACACACTGCCACAGGTAACCCCAGGCCTGAGCTCTCAGTCCAACAACCCCAGCGGCAATGGTCGTGCGGTAATTGACCTGCGTGGCCTGGGTTCCGGTCGCAACCTGGTATTGATGGATGGCCGTCGTGCCATGGGCTCGACCAGCGCCGGCACTGTGGACATCAACACCATCCCTTCCGCGCTGATCGAGCGCGTGGAAATCATCACCGGTGGCGCAGGTGCGACCTACGGTCCTGATGCGGTATCCGGTGTTGTTAACTTCATCATGAAGAAAGACTTCGAAGGCATCGCCATCAACAGCCAATACCGTGAAACCGCTCAGGGCGATGGCGTGGAGTGGAGTTCAGACATTACTTTGGGCGGCACGTTTATGGAAGGTCGCGGCAGCGCGGTATTCAACGGCAGCTTTTTCACACGTGATGCGATGTATAAAGACACTCGCTCATTCTCAGCCCAGGCTGACGGTGCGACGTCCTCCTTCCCAAATGGCTCGTGGACACCTGGTGCTGCCACACCCAGCCAAGCGGCAGTAGACGCAATATTCGGACCCGATAAATGTAATGCTAACGGCGGAGCGGCAGGTTTTGGTTTTAACCCGGATGGCAGCCTGTTCTGTACCGGTGTCCAGGGCAACTCCACTCGAAATGCGGTTGGATACACTGGCCCGCAAAGCGATATCGCCACACGATTCTACCCTGACTTTTTCTCTTACAACTTTGAACCTGCCAACATTCTGGTGCTACCAATGGAGCGCTGGAACATGTACTCCAGCTTCGAAGTGGATATCAGTGAACACTTCCAGCCCTATGGCCGTTTCACATTCACCAACTACAACGCACTGCAAGAACTGGCACCAACACCCACAGCTGGCACAACCGGCTTTACCGTACCGGTCACCAACCCCTTCCTGACACCACAAATCAGGACCTTGTTGGCCAGTCGCGCAGCACCAACAGCTCCATTTGCGTTTGCAAAACGCTTTAACGCGCTGGGCGGCCGTACCGGTTTTAACACGCACGATGTGATGCAGGTCACCACGGGAACACGTGGTCTGATCACCGGCTCATGGAACTACGACGTGTATGCAAGTTACGGTCGTTCAACCCTGAACGAAGTGCAGGGTGGCAACGTCCGTCGTGACCGCACACAGGCGCTGTTAGACGCGGCTGATGGCGGCCGATCACAGTGTGAAGGCGGACTCAACCTGTTCGGTGGTGCAGCAATCAGCAGCGCGTGTCAGGCACGTATCAGCCTGGAAGCTAAAAACCTGACAACCATTGAGCAGGAGATCATTGAAGGCACGGTATCCGGCAACCTGTTTGAAGTGCCGGCAGGCATGGTACAGGCTGCATTTGGTCTCAGCGCACGTAACCTGAATTTTGATTTTAAACCAGACGGCGGTCTGCAGCCCGGACTGGTCGCAGGTTTCAATGAGCAATTGCCTGTCAACGGCGCCCTGGAATTCAAGGACATTTTCAGTGAAGTCATTGTTCCCTTGTTGAACGATCTTCCATTGGTAGACTCTCTGTCATTTACCGGCGGATACCGCGTCACTGACAACAAGCGATCAGGCTCAGCTGAAACTTGGAAATCCACTCTGGATTGGAATGTCAATGACATGGTGCGAGCGCGTGGTGGCTTCCAGCACTCAGTCCGTACGCCAAGTATTGGCGAGCTGTTTAATCCACAGCTAAACAACTTCCCGACATTTACAAACCAGGACCCTTGCAATACAACTGGCCCAATCGTCGCAACTTACCGCGGAGGCCCGAATGGTGCCCAAGTAACCGCGCTGTGTAATGCACAGTCTGTCGTGGCAGGTACTGCCACTTATTTCCAGCCCGCAGCGCAGGCGACGGGTATCACCGGTGGTAACCCTGACCTGATGCCAGAAACAGCAGACTCGTTCACCGTAGGCGCAGTCATCAATGGATTTGATCACAGACTGTTGGAGCGCAGCACGTTCACCGTGGACTACTGGTCAATTGAACTTGAGGACGTAATAAGCTCGGTAGGTGCATCGACTATCGTTCAGCGATGCTTCAACCGCGACAATGCCAACCCAACTTATAGCCCAACCAACCAGTGGTGCCAATTGTTTGTGCGCGAACCAACCAATGGTGGCGTAATCAACCTGAAGCAGTTATCACGCAACCAATCATTCAGAAACGTCAGTGGCGTAGACTTCAGCGGCAATGTTGGTATGGACCTGCCCAACGAGTTGGGTTCTGTTGACGTTTCCATGGTATCAACATGGCTTGAGAAGGATGAGTCACAGACAACGATCGTTGATCCCATCAACGACTTTGCGGGTACTATCGGTAGCGGCGGTTCCACTCCAGAATGGCGCCATACTGTTACACCAACCTGGTCACGTGGTCCTGCGCAAGCACAAATTACTGCTCGGTTTATTGACGAAATGGTTCATGCCAACACAGTCACTGGTGGCTCGCCACTCACCAATACTGGTGCGAAAGCGACTTGGTACTACGATCTGACCGGTCGATATGAAATCATGGAAGGCGTCACAATTCGTGGTGGTGTTAACAACGTAACCGACCAGTTGCCACGTCTGTACAGCCCGAACGTACAGGCCAACACAGATCCATCTATGTATGACGTACTGGGTCGTCGTTACTTCGTAGGTTTCGACTTACGCTTCTGATCACCGGGTCAGGTGTAACCTGACCGGTAGTCATATTAAAAGGGTGGTGCAGCGTTTGCTGCACCACCCTTTTTAAATTCAACGATCAGCCGTTCTTTTCTTCTGTGTTGATCTTTACTTAAAGCGCCTCTGACACTCCTGCCAAATAGTCGCCTAATTTTCTGGCATCAGACATCAGGACAACAATTGCTCAAGCTCCGCAGGAAACCACGGACGCCCGCGCTCGTTAACAGCGGTGGTAACAATCAACGCCTTAAGCATCACCCTGCGACTGCCTTCATGAATGATCTGTTGCTGAAATCCCAGCCGAATCGCAGATATCCGCACGGGCTCAACACTGACATCAAACACATCTCCACTGCGCAGCGACAGTAAATAATCCAACTCCGCACGCACCACAACCACAATAGTGCCGCGACGCGTCAGATCAGCAAAATCCAGACCTTTATGCTTCAGAAACTCATGCCGAGCATGCTCCAGATAGTTCTGATACACCGAATTGTTAACCACGCCCTGCATGTCACATTCGTAATCACGCACCGCCATACGACATTGAAAAACCTTGTCAATCATGTTGCACCTCAAACGGCCAGATGCTATCCGGCTGAAGACCTTTACCTAGCAGAGCCTGGCTGAAAGGCTGTAATTGCACTTCAAAATTTTTGTGCGCAAAAAGAGCGCGTGAATGCACACCTTCCCTGACCTGATTGGCACTGGCGGACAATACCGCACGAGACCTGGACTTCAAATCCATTACTTGCTCACTCCACTGCAGATCACAATACTCAAACAGCCGTCGACTTTCCTGCTCAGTGTTCTGCATCAGCGCCTCGTACGACACATGACAGATTCGCCCCGGATACAAGCGCTGCCAAGTACACATGACCCGATGATACAACCCATAAAAATGTGCGATTTCCGGCAGTGAGTAAGACCACGTAGCTGACGCCGCAAACTGATGTTTAAAGGCACCCAGACACGCATCAAGCGGGTGCTTGTAGACATGAATAACACGCGCGTTCTTAAACGCTCTCAGGACTATGTCGAGGAACAAAAAATTGTACGGATTCTTGTCACTGAAGCTTCCGCCAGGACATCTGCTACGGGCACGATTTATGTAACTCTCAGCAAAACCGCCTGACGTTGCCGACAACATTGCCAGAGACGGCACATCAAAGGGTAACGGCAAGGGATCAATACCCAACGCCCGCTGCAGCAACACTTCAATATCGCGCAACTCACCGAGCGCTTGTACAGCTCCAGAGTTACTGATCATTTGTTCTACCAAGGTAGAGCCGCTACGCGGCAGCCCAACAATAAAGATCGGGCTTTCCTCTGCATTTCCACTGGCATCATTGCCGTGTCCTGCGTACGCATCTGCACCGGTAGAGGCAAACTGCTGAGCATTATCTAACAAAGCGGATACCAGTTTCTCCCATCTGTCACGATGATATGGCTGCATCAATCTTCTGATTTTATTGGCATTTTCCCAGGACAAAAAAGCATCGGTGTAGGCCGCCTTACTCTGCTGTAGTTGTCCAAGCACCTGCCAAAGATACACTTTCTCCGTATCAGCGAGACTGGCGCCGCGCAGCAGATCGATCACTTTCTTTTCATCCACAGCGTCAGGATCAAGATCAGCAAGTGACCACCAGGCACGTCCATAGTCAGGATACCAGTCCAACAGTAGTCTAAACGCTGCTATCGCCTCACTACGACGACCAAGCACAGATAACGCAACACCACGCATATACAGCGCATTAAGCATTTTAGGCTGATTTTTTAATAAACGTTCATAAAAGAACAGTGCCAGCTGCCACTCATCGATGGAAGCAGCAGCTACCGCCATCATGTCTTCAGCCCACTCATTGGGTTTAACATGTTGACGCTGCTGTTCCAGTAACAACATGATCTGCTGATGATCGGCAAATGGAATCAATGTACGGGCATATTGAGCGCGCGCAAACTCATCATCAGGGTTCAGATCGTAAGCAGATGCAGCGTGTTCTATGGCAGCCTGAAAACGACCCTGTTGACGATACGCTTCACTCAGAGAAAGATGCGCAGGCAAACAATCGGCATGATCCCGGCATAACTGCTCACCCCATGCCACAGCCTCCTGCAGTTTGCGCTCGGCAATCAACCGGTCAAGGTCTTGCAGATGTTGGTCCAGCATAATCAGTCAATCCATTGTTGAATTTCTAAAGTAGCGGGCATCACACCATAACCGGTTGATCACGCGCAAATAAAAAAGGGTGAAGCCTGCGCTTCACCCTTTTGTTAACCATTCAGCTCACCAAAAATCAGAAACTGAAGGTGACCTTGCCGTAGTAGTAACGACCACGGGTCTCGTAGGTACGTGGATCAGTGTTGTCGTTAAACCCTGAATAGGCAAACGGTGGCTGACGATCAGTGATGTTATCCACACCCAGCGTCAGACGCGTTTTGTACGCTTCAAAGTTATAAGAACCCTGCAGGTTATGGACCAATTGCTTGTCCACGGTACGCTCTTCATCACCCACGTTGAACCACTTGATCAATGGCTCGGTGACCTTGCCGATGTAACGGGCGGTGTAGTTAGCACTCCAGTTGTTCTGGCTCCAGTCAGTGGTGAAGTTCCAGCGCCACTCAGGGAAGTTACCATCGTGACCGTCTTCAAAACGACCTGCGTGCGGAATGACTGTTCCATCAGCCAGACGCTTGTCGTAATTCATCAGATGAATAGCATCAATACCAAAGTCGAACGTGCCAAACGATGTGTTATCAAGACTGTAACGTGCTGACAGATCCACGCCTGATGCTTCGTTGCCACCCACGTTGATGTTGAGGTTGGTGATCATTTTTACATCACCAACGGTCGCACCACTGCCGGCTGCCCAACGGTCAACCAGATTACAGTACTGACCAGTCTTCTGGCAGCTGTCCAGAATCAGCTGAGCACCGAGTGTAGATACTGCGCCATCAATTTCCGTCTCCCAGTAATCAACAGTTAAAGACAAACCTGACAGGAAGCCCGGCTCATAGACAAAACCTGCCGTCAGGATATCTGCCTGCTCTGGCAACAATGCCGTACTACCACCTCCCAAGGTTGGCAACTGGATCGACCCGGCGTTGTCATAACCCCGGGCCGGCACACCATCTGCAACACAGAAAGGCGTAGGATTCGTCGCACAGGGGTCCGATACCTGCGGGTAACCCGTGCTGCGACCAGCATAAAGCTCTGGGATAGACGGTGCACGGAACGCTTCAGATACTGTTGTACGCAGTGTCAGCTCTTCAGTCAGCGCCCAACGGATGCCGGCCTTGGAGTTAGTAGTGCTGCCAAAAGTACTGTAATCGGAATAACGTGATGCCAGGCTCAACTCCAGATTTTCGAGCAGAGGCACTGCGAATTCCACATAGGCTTCATCAACTTCGTAGCCACCACGTGTTGCCAATGAGGAACCGGCGGTTGAAACACCCAGCAACTGTAAGGAGTCAGGCTGAGAGAAACCGTTAAGCTGTCGGCGCTCGAGGCCCACTGCCATGCCGAGATCGCCGGCTGGCAGTTCCATAATGTTGCCCGCTGCGTTGAAGGTCAGTCCGGACATATCGTTGCCACCCTGTGTCATCGACACATAGTTGCCGCTGATGTACTGCAGCATCTCAGGAGTAACAGCGGTAGCTGTGCCAGGCTGTCCGAAAACGTTCAGAGGCACACAGCCATTAATGATGCCCGCTGCAGTGCCATCTGTACTACAGAACAGATTGCCACCTGCGTCTCTAAAAGTTGGCCCTACCGCCTCAGCAACACGCTCCAGCTGGAAGTAACCAATGTCTGTCACGCTGGCATCGTTCTCGCCATAAAAGGCTGACAAGTCCCAGTACCAGCTGCCGATGTCACCGGTCAAACCCAGTGTCACCTGGTGGGTGTTGGTCTCATGCACCTGATCACGACCACCGGTTTCTTCCATACGACGACGCCAGTCGGTCAGTGTCATGGTCGCGCCAGTAACTCTGTGCTTTGGACCTTGCGTGATGTTGTAGTAGTTAAGCGGAGAGTAAGGCGCTGCGGTACCAAAAAACGCCAATGGCGCCAAAGGTTCCGGCGCAATCAGACGCTGAGATGCACGGTGCGTGAACATTATTTCGCTGTTAAATTCTACGTTTTTCAGAGCGCCCATGTCGCCCAGCTCGTAGTTGCCAAATGCGCTAAAACCCCAACGCTCATTGGGCGTCTGGGTATAGTTAGCCGGCGCATAGTTGTAAGGGTCGTTAGCACCGCTGTAGGGGCGCCAGGCACCAAATTCTGGACCACGTGTGTAATTGACACCATCACCACCAACAGATGCCGGGCTGACGTGGCGACCCCACGGGGTTGCAGAAGAGCCACCACGCGCCTGGCCGGTTGGATCCCAGTAAGGGTGGAAATTGATTTCAGCTTCGGAGTAGGCACGATCGCCTGCCCAGATTGGCTTCTGGTCGGTGTAATAGCCTGACACCACAAAACTGCCACGCTCCCCGGATGTACCCAGGTTAAAGTCAACGGTGCTTTGCTCACCGTCTTTTTCGCTGGTCTGACCGGTGGTGATATTGACCTGCGCACCCGTGTAATCCTGACGAGTGATGATGTTGACCACGCCCGCTACCGCATCAGAACCGTAAACCGCGGAAGCGCCGTCTTTCAGAATTTCAACACGTTCGATCATGGCAGGCGGAATGTTGTTCAAATCAACAACGGAGTCAGCGCCCAGACCGGATGCTACAACACGGCGACCATTCACCAGCACCAGCGTTCTGGCAGAACCCAGACCACGCAGTGAGAAGTTGACGGCACCCGAGCCACCGTTGTTAACACCCGTGTTTACTGCAGCGCCTGCTGAATAAGGCATGCGCTGAAGAATGTCCCCAAGACTGACCTGGCTCTGTGTATCAATCATGCTTCGGTCGATGACGCTGACCGGGTTAAAGCCTTCCAGGTCTGCGCGACGGATACGCGAACCGGTAACAACGACCTCTTCAATTGTTTCAGCTGCCTGTTGTGCCAGCGCTGCCGATGGGAGCACTGTAAATGCCCCCATGCCCATAACACCTGCTATCGCAAGTGCAAGTTTGTTTGATTTCATAGTATTCCCCAAATGATAGTGTTTGAGCTTCCTGACTCTTACTCTTACTTTTTTTCCATTCGTCATATTGCGATTACAATTAATTACAGTAATGGCGAATATGACAAGGATTTTACTGAATGGATTCATTAATGCAATAAATCACTGCGATCAAGACGCGAATCAGGCACTAAATAACTTAGAAATGCAGCAAATACGCATAAGCAGAAGCAATACACAGGGAGGGGGGGCAAAAAGTGGTGCCGACACCAGGAGTCGAACCCGGGACCTACTGATTACAAGTCAGTTGCTCTACCAGCTGAGCTATATCGGCATGATTGCTAGCAGACGAAATTATAAAGCCGTCTGAACATTCAGGCCGCGCATACTACCAGCGCTTCCAAATGTCGGCAAGCAGTTTTTACTGAAAAATGCTGATGCAAACAGGAGAACATCTTTCAACTTCAGAGACACCGAAACCATCCAGGAACTGCACGCGGCTGACAATTGTACGACTCCTGCGAATACGTTAACGTAGCCCGCAGCGTTTGTAACAGAGCAAACTGGATATTGGAACATGATACACGCCGGGAATGATTATGGCTGTCGGTAATACTGGTTGGCATGCGCTTTGGGCGCATCAGGCAAGGATGTCCACATCCGCCACCACCCTCAAAGATATGTTTGCGCAGGATCCTCAACGAGCCGCTAGCATGACTAAGCGTTGTGGCCCGGTTTCCGTCGATTTTTCCAAACATCTTGCTGACCAGGAAAGCATAGACGCGTTGCTGACACTTGCGCATGAACATAATCTGCCTGACGCCATACGCTCGATGTTTGACGGCAAAGCTGTTAACAACACCGAACACCGACCAGCATTGCACGTGGCACTGCGGGGTCACTCCCCGGCACTATTGCCGGAATTAGCCGGCATGGTTACCAGCACGCTTGAAAAAATTGCAGTATTTGTAGACCAGGTGCAGTCCGGTGCATGGAAAGGTTTTTCACAGCAGCGCATCACCGCCGTGGTTAACATTGGTATCGGCGGGTCGGATCTTGGACCTGCCATGGTCACGGCAGCGCTCAGACCCTTTCACTACCCGGACCTTCGCTGTTATTTTGTTTCCAACGTTGATCCAGCGCACATTCGCAGCGTGCTAAAAGATCTGCAACCTGACAAAACACTCTTTATTATCGCTTCAAAAACATTTACCACGCTGGAAACCCTTAGCAATGCCAACCTGGCAAAAGCATGGTATCTGAGCGAGGGCGGATCAGAGCAGGACATACACCGGCATTTTGTCGCGGTCTCCAGTAACGTGTCTGCGGCTGAAAACTTCGGGATCAGGCCAGAAAATATTTTCCCGATGTGGGACTGGGTTGGCGGCCGGTACTCGCTGTGGTCAGCGATAGGGTTGTCAATTGCGCTGGCAACGTCCATGCCGGTGTTTAAACAACTGCTCGCTGGCGCTGCCGAAGCCGACTCGCATTTTTTGCACACGCCTCTGGGCAACAACATTCCCGTCATCATGGGTTTGCTGGCGGTGTGGTATCGCAATTTCTGGCACTGTGAAAGTCAAGTGGTTCTGCCATATGCACAGGATCTGCATTTGCTGCCGGCCTTTTTGCAACAACTGGAGATGGAGAGCCTGGGTAAATCTGTGGATCGTGAAGGTCAGGCGCTGGCACACCGCAGCGGCACGGTCATCTGGGGCAGTGCCGGCACTAACGGTCAGCATTCCTTTCATCAATTGTTGCATCAGGGCACAACGATGATTCCAGCAGATTTTATTGCGGTGGCGAGCTGTCATAACCCACAGGACCTCAAACAACATCAGCAGCTGCTGTCGAATTGTCTCGCACAAAGCCGCGCTTTAATGCTCGGGAAGTCGTTTGACGAGGCGCTGGAAGAGAACATCCGCAAAGGCGTGGAGCCCGGGCCTGCCAGACAACTGGCTCACCATCGGCAAGTACCGGGTAACCGGCCAAGCAGCACGTTTATTCTGCAGGCGCTGAATGCACATTCACTCGGAATATTGCTGGCTTTTTATGAGCACAAAGTGTTTGTTCAAAGCGTGATCTGGAATCTGAATGCGTTTGATCAATGGGGTGTTGAAATAGGCAAGCAGCTCAGTGAGCCTATGTTTGAAGCATTGTGCGGCGATAAGCTTGCCGCCAGTGCACTTGATCAATCCAGTCAGCACATCATCCAACATATACACGCAATCAGCGGAACATTGAAACTCTCATGATCGATCGCGCCACAACTCCCGACAAAATAGTCATTGGCAGTGAAGAATGGTGCTCATTGCCACAGATCGGCATTCCTGCCATCAAAGTCCGGGTGGATTCTGGCGCAAAAACCTCATCGTTGCATGCTTTTAACATCCGGGCTTTTTCACGGGCTGGTGTAAATTTTGTCAGTTTTGAAGTGCACCCATTACAAGGCAATCGCCGCACCATTGTGCGCTGCGAAGCCGAGATCATCGACAAGCGTGTGGTCAAAAGCTCCAGCGGTCTCGGCGAAAAACGTTACGTCGTCAAAACAACCCTTCGTCACCATGATCAGCAATGGGACATCGAACTGACATTAACCAATCGTGACTCCATGGGATACCGGATGTTGCTCGGGCGTGAAGCGATGAATGGCCGCATGTTGGTTGATCCTTCGTGCTCATTTATGGGCGGCAAGGTCAGCAGCACTCAAATTGATCAGTTATATCAACAACACACCCGCGAAAGCGCGGGGTTGAAAATTGGCCTGCTCGCCAGCAACCCTGGACTGGTCAGCAATCAACGCATCATGGAAGCCGGCGAGGAGCGCGGACATCGCATCCGCTTTTATGATGTGCGCCAGTGTTATATGAAACTGGATGCTGAACATCCGGAAATTCACTATCGCGGCGGCAAACTGCTGAATAATCTTGACGCAGTGATCCCGCGCATACGACCTGATCTGACATTTTATGGCTGTGCCCTGGTCAGGCAATTCGAGAGTCTGGGCATTTATTCTCTGAACAGCTCACAGGCCATCAGCCAGTCGCGCGACAAACTGTTTTCACTGCAACATCTGCTGCAACATGGTTTGCCGATTCCCACGAGCGGTTTTGCAGACAGCCCTCTGGACACTGGCGACCTGATTGACATGGTGAATGGCACTCCTCTGGTGGTAAAACTGCTGGAAGGTCCTCATCATCGCGGTGTTGTCCTGGCCGAATCCCGCAGCGCAGGTGAAAGTCTGATTAATGCATTCCGGTCGCTTCAAGCGAACCTGCTGGTCCAGGAGTTCATCAAAGAAGCTGAGGGCAGGTCGCTGCGATTGTTGATCGTTGATAACAAAGTGGTCAGTGCTGTGGAAAGGCACGCGGCCCCTGGACACTTACGCAGAAATCGACAAGATGGTAACCAGATCACCGCCGTGAGACTGACAATTGATGAACGCAAGCTTGCTTTGCGTGCAGTTAAAGTGATGGGCCTTAAAGTTGCCGGTGTTGATATCATCCGTTCACGCAAAGGCCCCTTGCTGCTGGACGTGAACAGCTCTCCATCGCTCGGGGATATGGAAGACGTAAGCGGCAAAGATCTTGCCGGGGCGCTGATCAGCATGGTTGAAAAGCAGCTGGGTTGGAAGCGGCGCCTTGCAGCGCCAGTTGACACTCTTTTTGAAACACCGGCACCGGAATGATTCCATGCCAAGAACAAGCACCATACAACTCAGCTTCCGAAAAGCTGAGATCGCGGAAATGGACTGGGCCTATCTGTTGTTCAAGGATGGCTTGCAGCAATACATTGCCCAAACCTGGGGCTGGAATGAACTTTTTCAGCGTCACAGCTTTCTTGCCAATCTGCCAGCCTCGAGTTTTGTGATTATTACGCTTGATCAACAGGATGTTGGCGGTTATTGCCTCAAAAACAGAACTGATCACGTTTATCTGGAGATGCTATCAATCAGCACACCTATGCAGCGTCAGGGCATTGGTTCACAGGTCATGCAATTGTTGATCAATCAGGCAGAAACCCAGAACATGCCAATCCGTTTAAGCGTGCTGCGCAACAATCCGGCGCATGAGTTTTACCGACGTCTCGGGTTTGAAGTGATTGCCGAGGACAGTTTCCGTTTCGAAATGTCCTTGCCACGTTAAACGTGCGGGGCGTGGCCGATAATCAGAACAGCGATAACAACTCTGCAGTTTTTTGTTGCATCAGCGCTGTATCCGCCCGCGATTCGACATTCAGACGCACCACCGGTTCCGTGTTGGACATTCGCAGATTAAACCGCCAGTTTTCGAAA
This sequence comes from Rhodoferax sp. OV413, assembly GCA_943330915.2. Taxonomy (GTDB): domain Bacteria; phylum Pseudomonadota; class Gammaproteobacteria; order Pseudomonadales; family Pseudohongiellaceae; genus Pseudohongiella. The sequence goes on from CALQJO020000010.1 coordinate 48,955, forward strand.
TCCATACTCAGCCCGTCGGTGTAATCAATCAGCAGTGCATCATCACTATAGATTACCTCGACACTTTTGATCAGTGCCGCAGCATCCTGCACAGTGCGGTTGATTTCACCACTGGCCGGGAACGCTGCCATACGCTCGGCAACCAATGCAGACAACGGCTTGCCTGTCTTGCATATCATTTCCGCTACCAGCAACCACGGAATCATGCCGCTGTCACAGTACGCAAAATCCCTGAAATAATGGTGGGCACTCATTTCACCGCCGTATACAGCATCCTCCAGCCGCATGCGCTCCTTGATAAAGGCATGTCCGGTTTTGCACTGTATTGCGCGCCCGCCAAACTCTTCACAGACGGCCTGAGTATTCCAGGTCAGGCGTGGATCATGAATGATTGCCGCGCCTGGATTACGCTCAAGGAAACTCTGCGCCAGCAATCCAACAATGTAATAACCTTCGATGAAATAGCCTGTCTCATCAAAAAAGAAACAACGGTCAAAATCACCATCCCATGCAATACCGATATCGGCGTGATGGGCTTTGATAGCCTCAATGCTGGGGGCACGGTTTTCCGCAAGTAAAGGATTAGGCACACCGTTTGGGAAATGACCATCAGCCTCATGATGTACTCTGATAAATTCAAACGGCAAACAGCCCGCAAGCGCATCAGCAACCATGCCTGCGCCGCCATTACCGGCATTGATGACCAACTTGAGGGGTTTCAGCACACTGATGTCGATATAGGTCAGCAAGTGCTGAATATAGGCCGGTCGCGTATCTTGATGGCGCAAAGTTCCCTGCCGCTTGCTGGCCGGAAACTCTCCTGCCTCAGCCAGGGCACGGATATCATTGAGTCCAGTATCCCCGCTGATGGGACGTGACTGCTCTCGCACCAGCTTCATACCGTTGTAGTCCTGCGGGTTGTGACTGGCGGTCACCACAATGCCGCCGTCGGCTTTGAGGTGCGAGGTGGCAAAGTAAACCTCCTCGGTGCCACACAAACCAATGTCAATGACATCAGCACCGCCATCCATCAAACCGCGGCTGAGCGCATCACAAAGAGACGGACTACTGAGCCGGATATCGTGTCCCACTACCATCGTTTGCGGTTTTAGATACATTGCGGTGGCTCGCCCGATGCGGTAGGCAATCTGCTCATTGAGTTGATCAGGAACACGACCGCGGATGTCGTAGGCCTTGAAACAGGTAATTGGCATAATCATGGATGGACGCTCACTTGCGTTTGTAAACATGCTCGAATGCATAATTAGTCGCGTCAATAAACCCTTCAACAGATCCGCAGTCAAACCGCCGGCCTTTGAATTTGTATCCAAGCACACGACCATAGGTTGCCTGCGTCATCAATGCATCTGTGATTTGCAGCTCGCCGTTACGCCCTGGCGGTGTTACACGCAAAATGTCAAAAATGTCAGGTGTCAGAATGTATCGACCAATAATCGCCAGGTTGGATGGCGCATCTGCAGGATCCGGTTTTTCAACCATCTGCCGCACCCGGTAGACCCCGGGAGCCTCTTCCACGCCGCCAATCACACCATATTTAGAAGTCTCATCGCGTGGCACCTCCTCTATCGCCACAATGCTGCAACGATACTTCTGGTACAACTTGACCATCTGCAAGAGCACCGGATCTTCCCCCGCATCGGTGACGCAATAGTCATCTGCGAGCAGCACGCCAAATGGCTCGTTACCTATCAGCGTTTCACCCGTGAGGATAGCGTGCCCAAGGCCTTTCATCTCCACCTGACGCGTGTAGGAAAACGTGCACGTGTTAATGAGATGCCGGATATCTTTCAGCGCGGCTTCCTTAGAGGTTCCGGCTATCTGATGTTCAAGTTCATAACTGATATCAAAATGATCCTCAATTGCTCGCTTACCGCGTCCCGTCACAATCGCCATTCCACTCATACCCGCCGCCAGCGCTTCTTCAACGCCGTACTGAATCAAAGGTTTGTTGACCAGTGGCAGCATTTCTTTGGGCATGGACTTGGTGGCTGGAAGAAACCGCGTGCCGTATCCGGCTGCGGGGAAAAGACACTTTCTGATCATCTCGCACTTACTCCTGCTTGCATTTGAAACTCCATTCTTTTGTTTATTCAGACAGGTGTTGGGACCCGTCCATACACATCATCAAACCGCACAATATCATCTTCACCGAGATAGGTTCCTGTCTGTACTTCAACCAACTCAACCCAATCGCTTGTGTTGTTCTGCAGGCGATGACGACTGCCTAGCGGAATAAAGGTTGATTGATTGGCGTGCAGATCGAACACCTTCTCATCGCAGGTCACTGTTGCCACACCTTGAATCACCACCCAATGCTCCGCTCTTTTATGGTGCATTTGCAGCGACAGGGACGCACCCGGGCGCACACGGATGCGCTTGACCTGAAAGCCTGGGCCAGTTGCAAGAGACTGGTATGAGCCCCAGGGGCGATAAACAAGGGTGTGTAACGCCGCTTCAGGCCTGCCCAGTTCTTCCAGCCACTGCACGATTTTTTTGACATCCTGCACCTGATCTTTATCCGCCACCAATACCGCGTCGGCTGTTTCAACAATAACTGCATTGTGCATGCCAACTGCGACCACCAGACGGGAATCGGCGCGGACATAACTGTCGCTGACATTTATGACATGCGTGTCACCACGCAACACATTATTGTCAGCATCTTTTTCAGTGCTTATATCCCATAACGAATTCCAGGCGCCCAGATCATTCCACGCAGCGTCCATAGGTACCACCACCGCGTTGGCGGTCTTCTCCATCACCGCATAGTCGATCGAGATGGCCGGGCAAGCAGCAAACATTGCTGCATCGATGCGTATGAAGTCGCCGTCCTTCCGGGCGCTGGCACAGGCCCTGATGCATTGTTCAGCAACTTCAGGCGCATGCTGGCGAAGCTCACTCAGCCAACTGTCGCGCTCAAGGAGAAACATGCCGCTGTTCCACTCATGGTCACCTTGATGCAGATACTGCTGAGCGACAGCTAACTCAGGCTTCTCAACAAACCGCTTGACCCTGAACGCAGCCTGCGAATCCGCGCTGACAGGTGCACCGCGTTGTATGTAGCCATAACCGGTCTCAGCATACGAAGGACGAATTCCGAAGGTCACCATGGCGCCCGTGCTGGCATGTCGGGTCGCCTCATTGATGCAGTTATGAAAAGCGTCCACGTCTCTGATCACATGATCTGCAGGCAGCACCAGCATCAGCAAGGGTTCATTTGCAGCACGAGTGCTAACGGACGCCAGATGACTGATGAGCCCGGCAGCCAGAGCAAGCGCCGGCGCTGTGTTGCGACCCATCGGTTCAAGAATGATGATTGCGTCGGATACACCAAGCTGACGCAACTGCTCGGCAACCAGAAAGCGGTGTTCTTCATGACAGATAATCACCGGAGCTGCGAGATCAGGAAGACCTTTCAGGCGACGCAAGGTCGCCTGAAACAGAGTGATCTCTGCGCCAGCTGATGGTTTTGCCTTGTTAGTCAGCTTGTTCGATGCTTCAGGCATCGCCATAAATTGTTTTGGGCTGAGTTGCCGCGAGAGCGGCCATAACCTGGAACCGGTGCCGCCTGCAAGAATAACGGGAATTAACATATGTCTACCTTGTTTTCAGGAGCGCCAAGTCTAGCGCAGAACCTCGATGGCTTACAGATGCATCCCTCCCCGCGGCCAGTCGCTCGCGCCAGCTCTGGCAAAATAGGTCGATTATTTTGTTTTGGCGGGATAAACTTGCGCCCTCCGTGAAACCAAGGTGTTGTTTTCCACTTATGAATACAGGATTTACACCCAAAAGCTCCTATAACAAAGACGAACTCATCGACTGTGGTTATGGACGCATGTTTGGACTGGGCAACGCCAAATTACCCGTCGGCAACATGTTGATGCTGGATAGAATAATCGAAATCAACGACCACGGCGGTGAGCACGGTAAGGGCCAGATCATCGCGGAGTTGGATATAAGGCCCGACCTGTGGTTTTTTGAATGCCATTTCCCGGATGATCCGGTTATGCCGGGCTGCCTGGGGCTGGATGCCATGTGGCAACTGGTTGGCTTCTATCTGGGATGGCGTGGCAATCTCGGGAAAGGTCGCGCGCTGGGTGCGGGGGAAGTGAAATTCAGCGGAGAAATTCTGCCAACTGCCAGCAAAGTTACCTATGAAATATCGCTCAGCCGCATCATTGAGCGGAAACTTGTCATGGGTATTGCAGACGGCACCGTGGCCGTTGATGGCAGAATAATCTACACCACCAAAGGTCTCAAAGTAGGCCTGTTTACGCCTGAAAGTCGATTCTGATTCAAAGAATTGAGCTGACTCGGCACGCATTGGATAACTGATCGAGGTATATATGAGACGTGTTGTGGTGACCGGTATTGGAATTGTGTCCTGCATTGGCAATGACAAACAAAGCGTACTCGAATCGTTGAAAGAAGGCCGCAGCGGCATCAGTTACAACCCGGTATATGAAGAAATGGGGCTGCGCGCTCACATCTCTGGCAGAGTCAACATCAGCTTTGAAGATCACATAGACCGCAAACATTTGCGCTTTATGGGTGATGCAGCAGCTTACGGGTACATCGCCATGGATCAGGCGATTAAGGATGCCGGGCTCAGCGAGGCGGATGTATCTAACGACCGGACCGGCATCATCATGGGCGCCGGCGGGTCATCGTCAGCGGATCAGGTAGAAGCCGCTGACATTCTGCGTACCAAGGGTATCCGCAAAATCGGGCCTTATCGGGTTCCCCGCACCATGGGCAGCACAGTTTCCGCATGTCTGGCGACTCCGTTTAAAATCCGCGGCGTCAATTATTCGATTTCATCAGCCTGCGCGACTAGCGCGCACTGCATAGGCAACGCGGTTGAGCTGATTCAACTGGGCAAGCAGGATGTGGTGTTCGCGGGCGGCGGGGAATCTGAACACTGGACGCTGACCAATCTGTTTGATGCCATGGGTGCACTGACCACAACGCATAACCATGAGCCCACGGTGGCATCACGCCCCTTTGACGTCAGCCGCGATGGATTTGTGATTGCCGGCGGCGGCGCCGTGCTTGTTGTTGAGGCGCTGGACCATGCATTGGCACGCGACGCCAAAATATATGCCGAAATTACCGGGTACGGGGCAACATCCGACGGGTACGACATGGTGGCTCCCTCAGGCGAAGGCGCGGTGCGCTGCATGAAAATGGCGCTGGCAACAACGTCAGGCAGGCCAGTGGACTACCTGAATACCCACGGCACCAGCACACCCGTTGGTGATGTTACTGAACTCGGCGCGGTCCGGGCAGTTTTCGGCGGCAAGTCGCCGATTATCACGTCGACCAAATCCTTGACTGGCCACTCGCTCGGGGCAACCGGAGCACAGGAAGCCATCTACAGCCTGCTGATGATGGAACATAATTTTGTCAGTGCATCCGCCAATGTCACGGAACTTGTGCCTGAAGCAGAGGGTCTGAACATTGCGACCAAACGCCTTGATGACGTCAGAATTGATTGCATCATGTCCAACAGCTTCGGATTTGGCGGAACCAATGCAACACTGGTCTTTGAGCGTTATCAGCCATAAAAAACCGGCAAGTGCCCCACCGGCAATACTAGTCGGTGTGATCTTGTTTTGCCTCAGCCTTATGTCAGGGCTGATTCACGCACAAACCCCTCTTCTGGCTAATCCCTCCGCACTGGGCTCCGCCACACAAAGCCCATTTTCGCAACAACCCGCGTTTCTAGAGGTTGATCAGGCCTTTGCCTTTTTTATCAGCCTCGACGGGCCTGACACCATCAGTGTGCACTGGACAATAGCGCCTGGATATTATCTTTATGCAGATAAATTCAATTTCGCGATCAGTGATCCCGAGGCGCTGAGAACCGCCCTGAGTCCGGTTTTGCCCGCGGGAGAAATACACGAAGATGAGTTTTTTGGTGTGGTCACGGTTTACTTCGGACAGGCTCGCGCGGTGCTGAAACTGCCGGACGACAGTCCTGATGAGTTCACGCTGGCGGTTGGTTTTCAAGGCTGCGCGGAGGCAGGCCTGTGCTACCCCCCCACACTGCGCAGTGTCGACATTATCCAGTAAAACTATCCAACTGCCGCGGGCATGCGCATCAGCGACAGAAAACATCAGAGAAAAGCCATAATTCGGTGGTGAAAAGCCGAGAAAAATCTGACAAAATGCCAGCTCATTCAGCAAAACACCCGAATGTCGGACCAAACACACATGGCTACACTACTCGTCTTGCATGGCCCGAACCTGAACTTGTTGGGCACCCGCGAGCCACAGGTCTACGGCAAAGAAACGCTGGATGACATCAATCGCCGTCTTGCCGACACCTGCCAGGCTGCAGGTCATCACCTGATTGACCTGCAAAGCAATGCCGAGTACGAGTTGATAGAGCGTATCCACGACGCCCGCCATCAAGGCATTCACTTCATCGTTTTTAATCCCGGCGCCTTTACGCATACCAGCATCGCACTACGCGACGCCCTTCTTGCGGTGAGCATTCCGTTTATCGAGGTCCACCTGTCAAATGTATACAAGCGGGAATCTTTCCGGCATCACTCTTATTTTTCAGATATTGCTGCAGGCACCATCACGGGCCTGGGCTCTCAAGGCTATGATCTCGCGCTTCAGGCAGCACTGACACGAATTTCAAACCAACAATAATTCCGCTACGACGTTAAACACCGATAAAAGAGACCACGTTATGGATATCAGAAAAGTCAAAAAACTCATCGAACTGCTTGAGTCTTCCGATATTGCAGAAATTGAGATCAAGGAAGGGGAGGAAGCGGTGCGTATCAGCCGCGCCAGCAAAGTTGTGCAACAGCCCATTCAGTACCAAAGCGCGCCGATGATGGCTGCGCCAGCACCCACCTCAGTTGCCGCTGCGCCCGCACCGGCTGCACCTTCAGCAGATACCGATGCCGGCCGTAAAATTCGCGGAAATGTAGTGAAATCACCGATGGTTGGTACCTTCTATCGCGCGCCTTCTCCATCCTCTCCGGCATTTGTTGAAGTTGGACAACACATCAAAGTGGGCGATGTGATCGGTATCATCGAAGCCATGAAAATGATGAATCAGATTGAAGCAGATCATTCTGGCGTGGTTGAAGCCATTCTGGCCCAAGACGGCGAGCCCGTTGAATTTGACCAGGCTCTGGTCACTATTGTTTAAGGGATTACGCTCATGCTGGAAAAAGTCCTGATCGCCAACCGTGGCGAAATTGCATTGCGAATCCTGCGCGCCTGCAAGGAACTCGGCATCAAAACCGTTGCCGTGCACTCCAGCGCAGACCGTGATCTGATGCATGTCCGGTTAGCAGATGAATCTGTGTGTATCGGCCCTGCCAGCGCCTCAAAAAGTTACCTTAACGTGCCCGCGATCATAGCCGCCACGGAGGTCACCGATGCGGTCGCTATTCATCCGGGTTATGGCTTTCTGTCAGAAAATGCTGACTTTGCTGATCAGGTAGAGCGCAGCGGTTTTATTTTTATCGGGCCACGAGCTGACACCATCCGTCTCATGGGCGACAAAGTCTCTGCGATTAACGCCATGAAATCAGCTGGAGTACCCACGGTTCCGGGTTCTGATGGCCCGCTTGACGACAACGCTGAGCGCACGTTGGCTGTCGCCAAACGCATTGGTTACCCGGTCATTATCAAAGCCGCTGCCGGTGGCGGTGGCCGCGGCATGCGTGTAGTGCACAGCGAAGCGGCATTGCTGAACTCCATTTATGTCACGCAATCAGAAGCCAAAGCGGCATTTGGCAACGGCACTGTGTATCTGGAAAAATTCCTCGAAAACCCACGTCATGTTGAAATTCAGGTGCTCGGTGACGGCCTTGGTAACGCGATTTACCTAGGCGACCGTGACTGCTCAATGCAACGCCGGCATCAAAAAGTGTTGGAAGAAGCACCTGCACCGGATATTCCCGATGACATCCGAAACCAGGTTGCCGAAACCTGCATTAAAGCCTGCAAGCAGATGAAGTATCGCGGCGCCGGCACGTTGGAGTTTTTGTATCAGGACAAACAGTTCTACTTTATTGAAATGAACACCCGTGTTCAGGTCGAGCACCCGGTTACCGAAATGGTCACTGGTATCGATATTGTTAAAGAACAACTGAGAATCGCCAGCGGTATTCCGCTCAGCATCCGCCAGGAAGACGTCAAGATTAAAGGCCACGCCATCGAATGCCGTATCAATGCAGAAGACCCGGTGTCCTTCATGCCCTGTCCCGGAAAGATCAACCTGTTCCATGCCCCCGGTGGTAATGGCATACGGGTTGACTCCCACATTTACAGCGGTTACACCGTACCACCGCACTATGATTCACTGATCGGCAAACTAATCAGTTATGGCAGTACACGTGATGAGGCGTTGGCCCGTATGCAGAATGCGCTGGACGAACTGCTGATTGACGGCATCCGCACCAACACGCCTTTGCACAAAGACATTCTGCGTGATCCGAACTTCCGCAGAGGCGGCACCAACATCCACTATCTGGAGCACATGCTGGCCGGCGCTCACGGCAAAAACAGCTGAGTGAGCTAACACATGCCGTGGTTACAGATTAATGCCCGAATCACTGACACCGAGGCTGCAGCGATGGAACAATTGTTCCAGTCACTGGGCGCGGTGTCGGTGACGCTTCAGGACGCCGAGGATGTGGCGGTATTTCAATTGGATCCGGGAACAACTCCTTTGTGGCAGAACATGCAGTTAAATGCCTTGTTTGAAGCCAAAGCCCCGTTGAAAGCGATCGTAAAACGTATTGTTAACGGTTCACGCCTGACCGAGCAGGATCTGGAAATCGAAGAGATTGCCGATCAGGATTGGGAACGCGCGTGGATGGACGACTTTAAACCCATTTGTTTTGGCAAACGCCTGTGGGTATGCCCCAGCTGGCTGCAACCACCCGAACCCGATGCCGTCAACCTGATGCTGGATCCCGGCCTGGCGTTTGGCTCGGGAACACACCCGACCACAGCCTTGTGTCTGGAGTGGCTGGACGGCTGCGATGTGGCGGGCAAGTCGGTTATCGATTACGGCTGTGGCTCAGGCATTCTGGCGATTGCGGCAATATTGCTGGGCGCTGACAAGGCGATTGGGGTAGACAATGACCCACAGGCCATCATCGCCACACGTAACAATCGTGAAATGAACGGAGTCGCTGCTGAAAAACTGACGGTGTTTATGCCCGGGGAACAGCATCAACCGGCCGATATCGTGTTGGCCAACATACTGTCCGGCCCGCTTGAGGAACTGACACCGGTGCTCACCAATCTCACCAAGCCGGGTGGCAAACTGATTCTGTCAGGGGTTTTGTCTGAACAAACGGAATCCCTGATTCGCTCATACCAACCCTGGTTTGAACTGGAGCCTCCGGTCATCCGCGAGCAATGGGTTCGCATCACCGGCACGCGACATCTGAATAACCATGTGGACAATACTGGAATCCAGCAACGATAAAACTGCGCATCTGCCGCAGTTTGATGAACCTCTGATATTGGGAGCACCGCCACCTGCCCAGCGATCTTGGCTGGCAGCGGTGGCGTGGCTGCTGTTGATCACAGTGTTGTCAGCGGGTTTTGTCGCTCAATTGGTTATCTTTAACAAAGACATGTTGTTGCGAGATTCACGCGTTAGAGATTTGTTAGCAGGCCTG
>CALQJO020000011.1 GCA_943330915.2 Rhodoferax sp. OV413
AACCGCCTCAGGCAATTCCGGCAAGCTGATTTCCACACTCTCGGCAGGCGGCATGGCACTGAACTGTGTCAGCCATAGTCGAACATCCAGTACTACCCGGTCTTGCCCGGGATTAAAACGGAAGTTAAGACTGCCCTCCAGTTCGTGCCGCTGCCCAAACCGATTGCCACCCTCGAGCCAAACCGGGATTGCTTGGTTGCTGCCCCGCATCGGTTGACGCCAGGCACTGTGAAACATTACCCGGTATCTGCCTGCACCCGCCAATGCGCGGTTGGTATCCTGAAATTGCTGGTCGGAGGAGGGTAACGCCAGAAAAGCATCCCGTTGCGGATCCGGCAGCCGGAATGTTGATGAACGTAAAACCGGCGCGCCAGTCAATCGATCATCGACTGGTTGAGCAGCAGCAATAGCCTGTGTCAGCGCAATGCTCTCGGCAACCGGTGTGCTCGTCAGCGACCTGTCCAACACACTCCAGTCCGGCAGATCGTACACTGACATCATGGAGTCCAGCGGTCGGGTGCTGCGCGCAACCGGCTGTTGCAGCAGTTCCATGGGCCAGATCTCCCGTGACTGCATGGCATTATCATGAGCAAAAACAGTGACTTCTATCTGGTACCAGCGCTCTTCTGTCTGTGTCTGCGCCCACGCGGGTGCCGCCAGCAACCACAGAGCCAGTGCGGACGATACCCTGAATCGGGAATTGATCATGCGGTATTCAGCCTTCACGGGTTTAGCTCCTTTGAGCTAATGATGTTACGGGTAACAGTCGGAATTGATCCAGAGTTTTATTGATAAATTCAATACGAGCCGCGGGCGTTGGCTTGTCGTGCACAAATCCGAGCTGTGTTGGCCCGGATAACTTGTAAACCTTGGACTGCTTTTGAACCAGTTGCACAATTGAAAAAGGGTCGATTCGGGTATGCTGGCGGAAAACAATGCGCCCGGTCTGTGCGCTGGCGTCCACCTTGCTGATGCCCATTTCTTCCGCCCTGATTTTGAGTTGAGTGACCGAAAACAGAATCTTGGCAGGCTCGGGTAGTAAACCAAATCGGTCTATCATTTCAACTTGCAGATCGCGCAGTTCATCCTCATCGCGCGCGCCGGCGATACGCTTATACATGATCAGGCGTGTGTGAATATCGGGCAGGTATTCCTCGGGGATCAGCGCAGGGACACGCAGATTGATTTCGCTGCCACTTTGCAAGACCAGGTCAATATTGGGCGAGCGTCCCTCGCGAATGGCTTTGACAGCTTCTTCGAGCATTTCGGTATAGAGCGTAAAGCCGATCTTTTGCAGATGCCCGGTTTGTTCTTCGCCCAGAATCTCGCCAGCACCGCGAATCTCAAGATCATGGCTGGCCAGCGTAAAACCCGCCCCCAGCGTGCTGGCCGCAGAGATGGCGTCCAGACGTTTTTCCGCGTCCGGCGTCATCACTTTGGGCGGTGGCGTGAGCAGGTAGGCATACGCCTGGTGATGTGATCGCCCCACGCGGCCGCGTAATTGATGCAGCTGTGCCAGGCCAAGTTTGTCGGCACGATCGATAATAATGGTATTGGCGCTGGGAATATCTATACCGGTTTCGATAATCGTTGAGCACACCAGGATGTTGTAACGTTTGTGGTAGAAGTCAGCCATGATGACTTCCAGTTCACGTTCGGGTAGTTGGCCATGGGCGACACAGACGCGGGCTTCCGGAATCAACTCTCTGAGATGATCGGCAGTGCGCTCGATGGTTTTGACTTCATTGTGCAGGTAGAAAACCTGGCCACCGCGCAGCAGTTCGCGCAGCACCGCCTCCTTGATAAGGCTGTCTTGTTGCTCGCGCACAAAGGTTTTGACAGACAAGCGTTTGGCTGGCGGTGTCACTATCAGCGACAGGTCGCGTACACCCGACATGGCCATGTTCAGTGTTCTGGGAATGGGCGTCGCTGTCAGTGTCAGAATATCAACTTCGGCGCGAATGGCTTTGATACGCTCTTTCTGCTGCACACCAAAGCGATGCTCTTCATCAATCACCAACAGGCCAAGATCTTTGTAGAGGATGTTGTTCTGCAATAACTTGTGAGTGCCGATAATGATGTCCACGCGGCCGTTACGGATGCGCTCAAGTGTGTCTTCCTGTTGTTTGCTGCTTCTGAAGCGCGAGATCAGATCGATACTCACCGGCCATTCAGCAAAACGGTCCCGGAAACTTTCGTAATGTTGTTGCGCCAACAAGGTTGTGGGTACCAGCAACGCAACCTGTTTGTGATTCTGCACAGCGATAAATGCAGCCCGCATCGCCACTTCAGTTTTACCAAAACCTACGTCACCACATACCAGTCTGTCCATGCTGCGCGTGGACTGCATGTCTGCGATGACACTGTTGATGGCTTCGAGTTGGTCGGGGGTTTCTTCGAATGGAAAACCGGCTGCAAATTTCTCGTAGTCAATGTCATCAACGCGAAAGGTATGGCCCGTGCGCGATTCTCGCTTGGCATAAATATCCAGTAGTTCGACAGCAGCATCGCGGATTTTTTCTGCCGCTTTGCGTTTGTTTTTCTGCCAGGTATCGTTGCCAAGCGTATCCAGCGGCGCGTGTTCGGGATCAGTACCGCCGTAACGGCTGATCAGGTGTAACGAAGCAACCGGCACATAAAGCTTGGCCTTATTGGAATATTCAAGGGTGAGAAACTCGGCTTTGTCGCCATCAATGGTCAAGGTTTGCAAGCCAACGTAACGCCCCACGCCATGGTCGATATGCACCACTGCTGCGCCCGGTGTTAGCTCTGTCAGGCTTCGTATTATGAAATCAGTGTTGTCATTGGCTCTGCGACGGCGGCGGCGCTGGGCAATTTTTCTGCCCAACAACTGAGATTCAGTGATGACCATCAGTTTTGATGATGGCAGCATCAGACCTCTGTCCAGTGATGCAACGGTGATCGCTACATGCTCTGGGCTCTTGATAAATGCGTGCCAGTCGTCCACGGGTCGTGAGTTGATGCCAACCGAGCGTAGCAGTTCAGCCAGAGTTTCACGGCGCCCGGCGCTCTCTGCACAGAACAGCATTCGCCAGTCAGGTCGCGACACAATCAGTGATTGCAGAGCGCGCAGGGGACTGGCCAGCGTATTGTCAGCGCCCAGCACCGGGAAATCTGTCATTCCTGCCACATGGTCCACCGTGATCAGGCTGAAGGCCTTCAGTTGCCGGAATAACTCTTCCGGCGACAGGAACAACTCAGTGGGTGCCAGAATCGGACGCTGGCGATCATGACGACGGTCTTCATATCGGTTGTTGATGTCCTGCCAGAATCGCTGGGCTGGTTGGTCCAACTGACGGTCGCGCAGAATCAGCGTGTTGGTGGGCAGGTAATCAAAAAGCTGACTGATCTCATCAAAAAACAGCGGCAGATAGTATTCAATTCCCGCTGACGCGATGCCTTCGCTGATGTCCTGATAGAGGTTGCATTTGCGTGTATCGACATCAAACATGTCGCGAAAGCGGGCGCGAAACGCGGTTCTGCCTGCCTCATGCAGAGGGAATTCTTTGCCGGGAAGCAACCGGATGCTCTTTACCTTCTCGCGGGAAAGTTGTGTTTCCGGATCAAATACACGCAGCGACTCAACTTCATCGTCAAACAGATCAATCCGGTACGGCAGCTTGCTGCCCATAGGGAAGATATCCATGATTGCGCCACGCACGGTGAATTCGCCATGCTCGTAAACCGAGTCCACATGCTGGTATCCGGCACCGCTAAGCCGTTGCCTTAATCGGTCAACATTCAGGGATTCACCTACGCTGAGCATAAGGCTGTTGCCTTGAATGTAGCTGGGCGGGGGCAAGCGGTGCATCAGGCTGCTGACGGGCACAATCAGAATGCCCTTTTTCATATCGGGTAAGTGATACAACGCGCTCAGACGTTCCGACACAATGTCCTGATGGGGTGAAAAAGTGTCGTAAGGCAGAGTCTCCCAATCGGGCAGGCTCAGTATCGGCAGGGCTTCTGGCCCATGCTCGGGGATAAAAAACTGCAGTTCGCGCCGACGTTGCTCTGCCTCTTCACTGTTGTTGGTGATCAGCAGCAATGGCGCTTTGCACAACCGCGCGGTCTGTGCCAGCGCCAGACTGAATTGTGAATCTGGCAAGGCCGGCCATTGCAGCGTATGGCCTTCTTTGGGCATCGGTGGCGCAGTTAAATCAAAACCTGACATCTTTCTTCCACACGTTAAATTAACATTGTCAGGCGGATTGCCCTCGAAGTTCAGGCAACGTTGCTTGTCTTAAAACAGGGCGCGTATTCTGGCATACGGCGGCTGTTGTGCACAGGCAATGCCCTGCCAAAAGGTCATTTAAGTTGCACAGCCCCACCAATCGCAAGATAATGAGCGCCTTTTTGATACATTTCGTTATTACCGGTATCACTTTTTTTAACTATTCCACAGACAGGTGCCGCACGTGACACGACCCAGCCCGGAAGACTATTTCAGCGATTGGAAGCAAAGAGAAGCTCTGGTACAGGAAATGATTCCTGTGGTGGGTCGACTCTACAGTGAGCGTAACGTAGGGGTATTTGTTTACGGACGCGCGCTGCATAACCGCTCAGTGACCAATATCATGAAATCTCATCGGTTTGTGCGGCAGATCGATCGTAATGAGATGTCTGAGTTTGAATCCCATCCTATTTTGATGGCACTGTCAAAACTGGATTTGTGGCATTGCCATATTGATCTTGGCAAGTTAACAGTCAAGTACATGGAGATGGCTCAGATCGGCAAAGCGCCGGCGGTGCATGAGTACGTCAGAACTGAGTTGGCGGCGCTGATTGGGGTCAGGACCCCTCCCAGCGATAAGTCTCAGGATATCGTGCTGTTCGGTTTTGGCAGAATCGGTCGCCTGATGGCGCGCCTGCTGATCGAGCGCACCAGCACCGGCGAAGTCATGCGTCTTCGCGCGGTTGTTGTGCGTCCGGGCAAGCCCGGTGACATCATCAAACGAGCGAGCCTGCTGACGTCTGACTCGGTGCATGGGGCGTTCCAGGGCACAGTCAGGATTGATGAAGCCAATAATTGTCTGATTTGTAATGGCAATCTTGTGCAGATCATTTACGCCAATGCACCTGATGAAATCGACTATACCCAGTATGGTATTCAGGATGCCCTGATTATCGACAACACAGGTAGTTGGCGTGACGAGGAAGGTTTGTCGCGTCACCTTAAGTCCAAAGGTGCAAGCAAGGTGATGTTGACTGCGCCGGGTAAAGGCAGCCTTAAGAACATTGTGTACGGCATCAACCATGATCAGATTTTGCCGGAAGATCGCATTATCACCGCAGCCAGTTGCACTACTAATGCCATAGCGCCAGTTTTGAAAGTGCTGAATGACAAGTATGGGATTGTTAGTGGTCACGTTGAAACCGTTCATGCCTACACCAATGATCAGAATCTGATTGATAATTACCACACAGGCAACCGTCGCGGGCGCAGTGCCGCTCTGAACATGGTCTTGACCGAAACGGGTGCGGCCAAAGCAGTGGTCAAGGCAGTGCCTGAGTTGATTGGCAAGTTGACGGGCAACGCAGTCAGGGTTCCGGTGCCAAACGTGTCGATGGCTATTCTCATGCTAAATCTGGAGACGGCCACCACCAAAGACGAGATAAACGAGTTTCTCCGCGTGCTAGCGTTGCACTCCCCGCTGCAGAATCAGATCAGTTACACTGAAGATCCGGATGCCGTCTCCAGTGATTTCGTGGGTTCACGTGAGGCAGCGATTGTGGATTCAAAAGCAACAATCGTTGAAGGTAATCGTTGTGTCTTGTACCTCTGGTACGACAATGAGTTTGGTTATTGTAATCAGGTCGTGCGTATGGTTTACAAAATGGCGGGTGTCAATTACCGGATTTACCCGCACCCAGTATGATTTTTTGTCCGGTGTCAGCGTTTCTGGCACGGGCTTCCTTTCTGAGTCCGTTCATTTAGTCAAAGAAAACGGTGGCAAAACAAGGGCAATTTACCTATAATCACGCGCGCTTTCGCAGAGTAGAACTTCCAAATGTGTGAGTTGCAATGTGGCGGCGTCTCACGGGTAACTCCTACAGATTATCCTGAATACAATTTACTAGGCCTGTTGAATGATCAGAATTAAGCGCGGGTTAGATTTACCTATAAACGGCGCTCCAGAGCAAATAATTCATGACGCCAAGCCGGTTCATTCGGTGGCGATTCTGGGGCAGGATTACGTGGGCATGAAGCCCACGATGGAAGTAAAAGAAGGGGACAGGGTCAAGCTTGGCCAGACATTGTTCACTGACAAAAAAACACCGGGTGTCATCTACACTTCTCCGGGAACGGGCACTGTCAGTGCCGTCAATCGTGGTGACAGAAGGCTGTTTCTGTCGGTTGTCATAGAGCTTGATTCTGGTAGCAGCGAACAGATCAGTTTTGCAAGTTACACCGACGCGCAGGCTGCTGCTCTGTCCCGCGATCAGGTTGTAGAGAATCTGGTTAACTCAGGACTCTGGACAGCCTTTCGGACACGACCATTTAATAAAGTGCCAGATCCTTCCAGCAAGCCCTCTTCAGTATTTGTCAATCTTATGGACTCCAATCCGCTGGCGCTGCAGCCTGAAGTTGTTGCTCGCGAGCATTCTCAGGACTTGGTGCGCGGAATCAATCTGCTGGCAAAACTGACTGACGGTAAATTATTTGTATGTCGCCGTGAAGGCAGTTTTGCAGGGCTCGAGAAAGAAGCGTTTGCCGGGAATGTACAGGTTGAAGATTTTAGCGGGCCGCATCCATCGGGACTTACTGGTACTCATATCCATTTCCTCGACCCGGTGAGCCTGACTCGATGGGTGTGGAGTATTGGATTTCAGGATGTTATTGCTGCGGGCAAATTGTTCAGTACCGGGAAATTGTGGACTGAGCGTGTTGTTGCTCTGGCAGGACCACAGGTCATCAATCCGCGATTGATAAGAACTCGCCTGGGTGCCAACTTGCATGAGATAACTTCCGCAGAACTCAAACAGGGTGAAAACCGCGTAATTTCAGGATCTGTGCTCGCCGGTCGAAAAATTTCTGAGCCCGTGCATTTTCTGAGTCGGTATGATCATCATATCTGTGTGCTTCGTGAAGGCAGAGAGAGGCCGCTGCTGGGTTATCTGTCGCCGGGTACTGACCGGCATTCAAACCTCGGTATCTATATTTCCAGCCTCTTTAAACGCAAGAAATTTGATTTTACGACCACTACCAATGGCAGTGAGCGGGCAATGGTGCCTGTGGGCTCCTATGAAACCATCATGCCGCTGGATATTCTGCCAACACAGTTGTTACGTACATTGATTGTGGGCGATATCGAAACAGCGATGAATCTGGGCGCGTTGGAATTGGACGAAGAAGATGTGGGGCTGTGCACCTATGTGTGCCCGGGCAAATACGAATACGGTCCGATTCTGCGTGACAACCTCACGCGTATCGAAAAAGAATGCTAGTGGAAAAAAATCACCATGGGTCTGCGTAAAATACTGGATGACTTGGCGCCGCAGTTCGAGAAAGGCGGCAAGTACGAGAAGATGTACCCACTCTACGAAGCAGTGGATACCATTTTTTATACCCCGAGCAAAGTGACGGTCGGCGGTTCACATGTGCGTGATGGCATAGACCTCAAACGTATCATGATTACGGTTTGGCTGGCTGTGTTCCCTGCAATGTTTTATGGCATGTACAACGTCGGGTACCAGGCCAATATGGCCATGGTCAACATGGGCATCACCGAAATGGAAGGCTGGCGCGGTGTGTTGATTGGCGCCTTGGCCGGCAATGACCCCGCCAGCATCTGGGATAACTTCTGGTATGGAGCCATGTACTTCTTGCCCATCTATGCGACGGTTTTTATTGTCGGTGGATTCTGGGAGGTATTGTTTGCGGTAAAACGTGGTCATGAAATCAACGAAGGTTTTTTTGTTACCTCGATTCTTTTTTCGTTGATAGTCCCGCCAACGTTGCCATTGTGGCAGGCTGCTCTGGGCATCTCATTCGGAGTCATCGTAGGCAAGGAAGTGTTTGGTGGCACCGGAAAAAATTTCCTAAACCCGGCGTTGACCGGTCGTGCATTTCTGTTCTTTGCATACGCGCCACAAATTTCTGGTGATTCTGTATGGACTGCGGTCGATGGCTTTAGTGGGGCAACGGCGCTGAGCCAGATAGCAAGTTCAGGACTGCCAGTTATTCTTTCCGCTACCGGCGAGCAGCTGACCTGGCTGGATGCATTTTTTGGTCGTATGCAGGGATCGATTGGTGAGGTATCAACACTGGCTATCCTGATTGGTGCTGTGATCCTTCTGACCACTCGTATTGCGTCCTGGCGGATTATGTCTGGCGTGTTTATCGGCATGGTCGCGTTCTCAACCCTGCTCAATCTAATCGGATCAGATACCAATCCGGGATTTGCAACGCCTTGGTATTGGCACCTTGTGTTGGGTGGATTCGCATTCGGCATGGTCTTTATGGCGACCGACCCAGTGTCGGCAGCAATGACCAATACCGGCAAATGGCTTTATGGCATTCTGATCGGTGTTATGGTTGTCATGATCCGGGTGCTGAATCCGGCTTATCCCGAAGGCATGATGCTGGCCATTCTTTTTGGCAATCTGTTTGCGCCTTTGATTGATTACTTTGTCATAAAAGCCAATGTTAAACGGAGGATCGCTCGCAATGTCGTCTAACGTAAACTCCGTCGCTTACACCATCAAGGTCGCGCTTGTTCTGTGCGCGATGTGCTCGATATTGATCTCAGGCGCGGCGGTGCTTCTCAAGCCGATGCAGACCGCAAATCAGATTCTGGATCGTAACCGCAATATTTTGATCGCTGCTGGTATGTATGATCCGGAAGTGAATAGTGACGCAGACGTGCAGTCTATGTTTGAACGTTTTAATGCGCGTATTGTTGACCTGGATACCGGCTCTTACCTGACAGATGAACAGATGTCTGAATTGGGGATTGACCCGCTGACCTACAGCGAAGCGGCATCCCGAAATGATCCTGCATTATCAGCAGCTTTAAGCTCCGATGAGGACACTGCCAACATTCGTCGGCGTGTACGTTATGCCACTGTGTACTCAATTGAAAATCCCGAGGGCGGATACGAGACATTGGTGCTTCCAGTCAGCGGTTTTGGGCTCTGGGGCATCATGTACGGTTATCTTGCTCTTGAAGGCGATGGTAATACCATCCGTGGTATTGGCTTCTATGATCATAAAGAGACCCCGGGTCTCGGAGGCGAGATCAGTAATCCAATGTGGCAGGCTCAATGGCCCGGAAAACTGATCTTTGGTACGACAGGTGAGGTGGCTTTTCAGCTGGCTAAAGGCGGTGGTGAGGGAGTATCTCAGGTCGACGCTTTGGCGGGCGCAACGCTGACTAGTCGCGGTGTGGAGAATATGATCGTTTTTTGGCTAGGGCAACGAGGCTTTGGTTCGTTCCTGACAAATGAAGTTAAAGGTTAACAGGGGTTTTCTGATGTCTGAGATGAGCAAAACAATTCTGATCAAACCGATTTTCAAAGAAAATCCTATCGCTTTGCAGGTTCTTGGAGTTTGCTCCGCCCTGGCTGTGACGACAAGCGTACAAGTTGCTCTGGTGATGGCGATTGCACTCACTTCCGTGACAGCCTGCTCAAATATGTTCATTTCAATGCTGCGTAACCATATGCCAAGCAGCATTCGAATGATCATTCAAATGACGATTATTGCTTCACTGGTCATCCTTGTGGACCAGTTGCTGAAAGCCTTTGCTTACGAGATTAGTAAGCAGTTGAGTGTATTTACGGGGCTGATTATTACCAACTGCATCGTGATGGGAAGAGCTGAAGCTTTTGCTATGAAAAATCCTCCCGGTTTGAGTTTCCTTGACGGGCTGGGTAACGGTGCTGGTTACGGTGCCATTTTAATCATCCTGGGTGCGATACGCGAGTTAACTGGCTCCGGAAGTATTCTCGGTATCACTGTACTGCCTACAGTTGCCGACGGGGGTTGGTATCAGCCGAATGGTCTGATGTTGCTCGCTCCGAGCGCCTTCTTCTTGATAGGCTTCATCATCTGGATAGTTCGCAATCGCGATAACTCTCAGGTGGAGAGAAGCGAGTTTACTATCGCATCTCACACCATCGAGAAGGGTGCACACTGATGGAACACTATCTGAGTTTGCTTTTCTCGTCAGTCTTTGTTGAGAACATGGCTCTCATGCTTTTTCTTGGCATGTGTACCTTTCTGGCAGTATCTAAAAAGATAGAAACGGCGATAGGTTTGGGTATTGCCGTAGTGATTGTGCAGTCAGTGACGATGCCGATAAACAACCTGATTTTTACCTATCTTCTCAAGGATGGAGCGTTGGCTTGGGCCGGAATGCCGGATCTAGATCTGAGCTTTCTAGGGTTCCTCGTATACATAGGGGTTATCGCAGCTTTGGTGCAAGTTATGGAGCTGTTTCTGGATAAGTTTGTGCCCTCTTTATACAACGCTCTTGGAATATTTTTGCCATTGATTACGGTGAATTGCGCGATTATGGGCGGTTCTTTGTTCATGGTTGAACGCAGTTATACATTTTCTGAAAGTATGGTTTATGGCGTAGGTTCTGGCCTTGGATGGGCTATTGCAATTGCGCTGATGGCCGGTATACGTGAGAAGCTGAAATATAGCGATGTTCCCCCAGGGCTTCGTGGTCTGGGAATTACGTTTATCACAACTGGTCTGATGTCGCTGGGTTTTATGTCTTTCAGCGGACTGACACTGTAATCAAATCCAATCAACGTTGATGTGGGAAGGTTTCTGTAACAATGGATATCACAACGATTATTGCCGGTGTGGTCATGTTCACCGTGATAGTGATGCTGCTGGTGGTCATGATCATTGCTGCGCGTGCACGACTGGTCAGTTCCGGTGATGTAAAAATTGAAATAAATGGTGACCCCAGTAAGGCGATTACTGTTCCCGCTGGCGGAAAACTGCTGACAACTTTGGCGGACGCAGGCATTTTTCTGTCGTCAGCCTGCGGTGGCGGGGGAACCTGCGCGCAGTGCAAATGCAAAGTGCTCGATGGCGGTGGCTCAATGCTGCCAACCGAAGCAGGACATTTCACCATGGGCGAGGCTAAGGAACATTGGCGTCTTTCATGTCAGGTTGCTGTTAAACAGGACATGAAAATTGAAGTAGAACCAGAGTTCTTTGGTGTAAAGCAGTGGGAATGCGAGGTTATCTCCAACCACAACGTGGCGACTTTTATCAAGGAACTGGTACTCAAGATCCCCGATGGCGAAAGTGTTGATTTTCGCGCCGGCGGTTACGTGCAACTGGAAGTTCCTTCGCACGAGGTTGAGTATAAAAACTTCGATATTGAAGAGCGCTTCCGGGGCGACTGGGAAAAATTTGGTCTGTTTAACCATAAGTCCAAATGCGATAAAACCACGATCCGCGCGTATTCAATGGCCAATTACCCTGACGAAAAAGGTTTGATCAAATTCAACATCCGTATCGCCACGCCGCCACCGCGCAGCAATCATCCTCCGGGCATCATGTCCTCGTATGTGTTTAACATGAAACCTGGCGACAAAATCAAGGTGTTTGGTCCATTTGGAGAATTTTTTGCCAAAGAGACCGAAAACGAGATGGTCTTTATTGGTGGTGGCGCTGGTATGGCGCCCATGCGTTCACATATTTTTGATCAGCTGTGCCGCCTCAACAGCAAGCGTAAAATTACCTTCTGGTATGGTGCGCGCAGCAAAAAAGAGATGTTTTATGTTGAAGATTTTGACCGCCTGGCCGCTGAGCACGCCAACTTTAATTGGCATGTCGCGCTATCCGAGCCTCAACCGGAGGATAACTGGACAGGCTATACGGGATTCATCCACAACGTTGTGTTGGAGCAGCAGCTGAAGAACCACCCGGCACCGGAAGATTGTGAGTACTACATGTGTGGTCCGCCTATCATGAACGCCTCATGCATCAAGATGTTGAAAAGTCTGGGTGTGGAAGACGAAAACATAGCGTTGGATGAATTCTCCTGATCAATATCAGGTAAAAAAATGGAAAATCGACAGGGGAGCTAGGCCACTAATAACATGTGCCGCTCCCCTGTTTTTTTGGGACATTTCCACCTGCAATGTTCAGGGGATTGCCGCGGAGCGAAAAGTGTCAGGTGACAGTGAAATAGGCAGTTTTGTCCTGCAGTGGATCAAGCGGCTTCGGTATACGCTAATTTTTCTTGCACTGTTTTTTCTTTGGGTCGTGGTACGCCCGGAGCCAGCTGAACAGATTTATCAGTTGAATGGCGCCACTATGGGCACTCAGTATCAGATTCTGGTTGCCGGATTTCCGGACGGGCTGAGCGATAACGAACTGGCTGACGCTATTGCACAGCGGCTCTACCGCCTTGATCGTGAGCTGATGTCCACGTATGCACCTGATTCAGAATTATCCAGGTTCAATTCCAGTGAACCTGGTGCGTGGGTTAGTGTATCGCCGGAGTTGGCTTTGGTGATTGAAAGAGCATTGTATTTTAATCAGCTGACCGGAGGAGCGTTTGATGTGACGGTTGGACCTTTAGTCAATCGCTGGGGTTTTGGCCCTCTTATAGGTCAACGTGTTGATCAGTCCAGAATTCCCAGTGACTCGGAAATCGCTGAATTGCTTCAGTTAACCGGGTCTCATCGGCTGGAAGTCAGTTTGTCACCCCCGCAGGTACGTAAGTCGGCCCAGGTCTACGTTGATCTCAGCGGAATTGCCAAGGGTTATGCAGCAGATGTGCTGGCGGACTATTTTGATTCATTGAACATGCCCAGTTATTTTATCGAGATTGGGGGCGAGCTGCGGATCAAAGGCCTTAAACCCGACGGGAGCGGCTGGATACCTGCTATTGAGAAGCCGTTAGACAGCCCTGAACCAGAGGTTTACCAGATATTTTACAGCCAAGGCAGAACTCTGGCAGTTGCCGGCTCAGGTGACTACCGTAATTATTTTGAAGAGGATGGTGTGCGGTACTCCCATGAAATTGATCCGTCTACGGGTCGCCCTGTCAGCCACTCCCTGGCTGCTGTCACAGTGATCGCGCCAACAGCGATGGAGGCTGATGCCTTGGCGACGGCGTTTATGGTCATGGGGGAGCATAAGTCCTATGACCTTGCTCAATCTATGGGGCTGGCAGTTTATCTGATAAGCAAGCATCCTGAGCAGGATGGTTTTACTGAACGATTCACCCCGGCATTCGAAGCCTATCTGGAGCAGTGATATGGACACCCTGATTGCAAGTTTTGTCATTCTTTTATTGGTTGTTGCCGGTATGGCTATTGGAGTGATGTTTGGTCGGGCGCCCATCAAGGGCTCTTGCGGCGGCCTCAACAATGCCGGCATAAACGAAAGCTGTGAGCTATGCGGCGGCAGTCCCGCGCTATGCGAAAAAAGCAGTAAGTAAACCGGAGATCAGCGTTAATGCCTCGAAACACATACGACATTATTGTAGTAGGCAGTGGCCCTGCGGGCGAGTCGGCGGCCATCAATGCTGCAAAACATGGTAGAAAAGTCGCGTTGATATCTGACCGTGATCAGGTTGGTGGTAGTTGCACGCACTTGGGGACAATTCCTTCCAAGGCACTACGGCACTATGTCAAACAGGTTATGCAGTTCCGAAGTAATCCATTGCTTCGTGAGTTCGCAACGCTGCACAAACCGAGCTTTCCTGAAATTATTCGACATGCCAATCGAGTGATTGATGAACAGGTATACCTGCGCAGCAGGTACTATGAAAAAAATGATGTGACCATCATTCATGGGCAGGCTTTTTTTAACGATGCAAACAGCATTCGCGTGACAACAAGAGGGCCTTTGCTCAAAGCTGACAATTATGTGATCGCGACCGGTTCGCGTCCGTATCGACCGGCAAATGTGAACTTTGACCACCCACGTTTGTTCGACAGCGACAAAATACTCACCCTGAATCACTCCCCTAAAAAAGTAACAGTAATAGGTGCAGGTGTGATCGGTTGTGAGTATGCCTCCATTTTTGGCGGGCTGGGTTGCAAAGTCGAGCTGATCAATCCAGCCAATACCCTGCTATCGTTTCTGGATTGGGAGATCTCAGACGCATTGAGTTATCACCTGCGTGATATTGGTGTGCGCAGTCGCCACAATGAAGAGTATGAGAGCATTGAGTACCACGATGATTATGTAGTAACTAACCTTCGGTCGGGAAAACGCATCAAAAGCGACATTATTTTGTGGGCCAATGGACGTACCGGAAACTCCGACAACATGGGTCTGGAAGCGCTGGGCATCGTTTTGAATGCCCGTGGTCATATCGAAGTCAATGAGCGTTATCAGACGGCAGTACCCAATATTTATGCAGCAGGCGATGTCATCGGGTGGCCGTCACTGGCGAGCGCATCGTATGATCAGGGGCGAGCAGCCTGTAATGCGATCGTTGATCCTGAAGCGTTTGTTGCCATTGATCGGGTAGCTACGGGCATTTATACGATCCCTGAAATCAGTACCTTGGGTAAAACTGAGCAGGAGCTGACTAAGGCACAGGTACCCTATGAAGTCGGTAAGGCATTTTTCAACAATACCGCGCGAGGCCAGATTACCGGCGAGCAGGTTGGCATGCTGAAGCTGGTTTTCCACTTTGATACCTTGGAGATCCTCGGCATTCATTGTTTTGGCGACCAGGCATCTGAGATCGTGCACATCGGTCAGGCCATCATGCAGCAGGAGGGCGCCGCCAACTCCATGAAGTATTTCCTGGATACTACCTTCAATTATCCAACCATGGCTGAAGCCTATCGAATTGCCGCTCTGGATGGGTTGAATCGGGTATTCTGAGGATTCTGATGTGCGCACGCCCCGACTGATGACGGCTCTGGTTGTATTGCTTGTAGTCAGCATCTGGCCGGTGCAGTACTTTGCATCGTCTTTGCTGGCGGCCCGTGTTGAGTTTGATCGTAGCAGCCTGTTGTCCATGCTCGGCAATGATCTGATAGATAATGATCCGATTGTCGATGCGTTGCTGATTCGCGCTGAACCCGACAGTCAGAATCTTGTCAGCCCGGAATGGCTTGGACTGCGTCGTGACAGGCTGGCCTACGTTGGTAAACAAGGCGATGAAGTGGTGTTGGTTGCCTTGCCGTTTACAGTCGATGATGGATTTAACGGTATTCTCGACTTGCTGGTGGCATTCGACATGCGTGGCGAGATTGTTGCGGCGCGGGTGCTGGCGGAACCTCTGCATACCGACCTGATTGGTAGTCTTAAAATTCTTGAATCACGCTGGATGCGCGAGTTTAGCGGTATGGGTTCTCGTGATCTCAGGCGCCCAAGCTGGCAGGGAATTGCGGCTGACGATGGTGTTGATCAGTTTGTTGGTGCGTCAATCACACCCAAAGCAGTTGCCGCAGGGATGTACGATGCTTTGCTGTTTTTTCAGTCAAATCGCATGACCCTGGTGCAGGGCGACCCATCGCTGAGTCCGCAATAAGCGACTCAGCAAACGAAGAGCAGGATTTTGTCATTTTTGGCAGGAGAGTTGTAATGCCGGCACAGACGGTCAGTGTGTTAGGCGGTGGAAGTTTTGGCACAATCATCGCCAACATCGTCGCTCAGAACGGTTATCGGGTGAATTTCTGGATGCGCAACAAAGCGCTGGTCGATCAGGTGAACTCGACGCGTGAAAATCCCCAGTATCTTCCGGGTTATGTCTTGCATGAAGGTGTGTTTGCCACGGCTGACATTGAATTTGCCGTCAGGGGTAGTCGTTTGGTGTTTGTGGCAGTCCCCAGTGCCTATTTTCGCACCGTGCTGCGCACCATGTTACCGGCATTGAGCAAGGATACAATTCTGGTCAGTACGACCAAAGGTATAGAGGCGGGCAGTTTTCTGCTGATGAGTCAGGTCATGCGGCAAGAAGCCCCCGATTGCCAGATTGGTGTATTAAGCGGGCCGAATCTTGCGGGTGAGATAGCCAGACGCAGCCTGACCGGTACTGTGATTGCAAGCATGCATGAGTCGGTGCGAGAGCGTGTGAGGGAAGTGCTCAAGTCAGATTATTTCAGGGTCTACACCAACGATGACATGTTTGGCGTGGAACTTGGCGGATCATTGAAGAATATTTATGCCATTATTGCCGGTCTTGCTTCTGCAATGGGCATGGGGCAGAACACCAACAGTATGCTCATTACACGGAGTCTGACTGAAATGGCGCGATTCGGGCGTGAGTTGGGCGCTGATCCGATGACCTTTCTGGGGCTGGCTGGAGTGGGCGATTTGATCGTTACCTGCTCGTCTTCGCTGAGCCGGAATTTTCGTGTAGGCTTGGCGCTCGGTGAGGGTAAGCCTGTTGAGGAAGCCATTGTCGGTATCGGGCAGGTTGCCGAGGGTGTTAACACGCTGAAACAGGTAAAAGAGAAAGCTGATGAGCTAGGTGTTTATATGCCCCTTGCATCAGGTTTGTATCAGATCGTCTACGAAGGTAAGCCGGTCAATCAGGTGATTGCGGCATTAATGCTGGGTGAGGGAGCGCTGGACGTCGAATACGAAGCCCATAGGGCCAAACAGCTGGAAAAGGGAGATCGATGATATGTCTGATGATTTTGTGGAAAATCTGAAAAAACCATCTGCTTGGGTACGCATACTGTTTATGGCGGGTTTTGTTGTTGCTTTGTATGTCAGCGGCGTCATTTTGATGGTGCTGATGCTGGCGCAAATTTTATTCAGCCTGTTAACCGGTGATGATAACCCTAACCTGCGTCGCCTTGGAGGCAGCCTCTCGTCCTATGTCGCGCAGATATTGGCATTCCTGACCTATAACACCCAAGATAAACCTTTCCCGTTTTTGCCTTTTCCATCACCAGAACTGCCAGCCGAGCGGTCAGAAGATTTTTCAGATGTGGAGAGTTATCAGCCTTCTGCTGCAGACCAGACAGTGTCCGACAACCCTGCGCCCCGGGATGCCGATGTTGCTGAAGAAATAGAAACCCCCGCGGCACCCCGCAAACGTCGTGCAACACGCCGCAAAAAACCTGCTGCCACCGATGAACAGGATACTGATGTTTGACTTTGTTGATGTAATCAGAGGCCTGTTGCTCCCCAGCAGTCGCGAGCATCGAGCCAGTAAATCCAGACTGAAAGGGCACGGGTTGTTGTGTTGTCTGCTACTGGTTAGTTGGCAGGCAAACGCTGATGTTTCCGGTTCATCAGACTACGCGTACCGACGTTTTCCGGGTTCGCAGATTGTGGACTATCGTCTTGAGAACGATACTGTGTATGCCTTGGCGCTCGGACGCATGCAGCGAGCAGCAGGACGTGTTGCTCCCAGCCAGTCAGAAAGATTTCAGGGTAACTTGCGCCGCATTACCTACGAAATCCCCGATGGATTTAATGGGCAGGAAGTGTTTGAGCATTTCCGCAATCAATTGTTGACGGAAGGGCAGCAAGAACTTTTTAACTGCCAGGGCAGGGGTTGTGGAAGCAGTAACTTCTGGGCCAATGATGTGTTTGGCAACCGTATTTTGTATGGCCCGGAGCCAGGGCAGTATTACATGGCAGCCGATTATCGGGGTGAGATCGCTGGCAGAGAAGTCAGCGGATATGTAGCCCTGTACGTTGTTGCCCGTACCAACCGACGTCTGTATGCACATCTGGACTTTCTTGAACTGTCAGAACAAGAGGCGGCTGAGCAACGCGCCGCCTCCGTGCCCGATGCACGCACTCTTTTACAAAGACTGAACGAAGACGGGCTGGTGACCATCCCGGGCCTGCTATTTGATGAACAGGATCTGCTCACAGAGGACCAAGGCCTGCAGTTGTTGGTGGATGCGCTGAATGATGATGGTCAGACCAATATCTACATAGTCGGGCACTTGCAGGCAGAAGCCACACTAGATGAGCAGATCAGTCGCTCGCTAATTCGCGCCGAAGTGATTCAGCAGCATCTGATCAGCGCTGGCATTGACCCGAAGCGTTTACAGGCTCAGGGTGTTGGTCCTTTGGCGCCATTTTGCCGGACAGGTCCGTGTCGCCAACGCATTGAGATTGTGGTCCGACCGTAATGGCAGGCAGGAGCGTGATAATTCCTCGACGGGGCTGATCTGAGTCCGTGCAATGTACTACCGTCTGATCAGTGACAAAAATTCGTTACGTGTATTCTGACTGTTTCGAAAGGCGCCGAGCATACACGAGGTTGTCATCACCGAGTTCTGCTTTTCCACACCGCGCATCATCATGCACATGTGCTGCGCCTCGATGATGACCGCGGCACCAGCGGCATCGGTCTTCTGAATAATCACTTCAGCGATTTCTTTGGTCAAATTCTCCTGAATCTGCAAGCGCCGTGCGTACATATCTACAATCCGGGCAATCTTCGACAGGCCGAGAACTTTGCCATTGGGCAGATAAGCGACATGACACTTGCCGATAAAAGGCAACATGTGGTGCTCACACATCGAATACAATTCGATGTTCTTGACGATGACCATTTCTTCTGAAGATGATGGGAACAAAGCATTATTGATCACCTTATCTACGTCCTGTTCGTACCCTCGGGTAAGAAATTGCATAGCTTTGGCAGCCCGCAGCGGGGTGTCCAGCAGCCCTGGGCGTGATAAGTCTTCACCAATAGCGCTGATGATGTCACGGTAGGCCTGTTCCATGGTGTTCAGAGACGTGTTGTTAACGGGTTTGCTCATGGTGGACTGTGGATCCCGGATGGTTATCAATAGGGTCTGTTAAAAGGGGTCGATACCGTACGATATCACTGTGCGGCCGTAAAGCAATTTTTGCCGCGATTGCAGCGCAACTGCATGGATAAACAATGAATATTCTTAACTGTGTTGAACAGCTATGCTCGCGCTTCGATCAGGCTGATCTGTATTACGGTCATGGTACAGATAATCCCTGGGATGAAGCTGTTTACCTCGTGTTTGCTGTGTTAAACATTGCATTTGAGCAAGACGATGCCGATGCCAAGGCGCTGGAAGCACGCGAGATAGGCGAGACTGATCGGCAGAGGATAGACTCGCTGGCAGAGCAACGCATAAAGCAGCGCGTTCCGGTTGCTTACCTTGTCAAGCAGGCCTGGTTTGCGGGCTTGCCTCTTTATGTAGATGAGCGTGTGTTGATACCGCGCTCACCGATCGCCGAATTAATTCTTCACATGTATGAACCTCTGATCTCTAGGCCGCCCGCGCGTGTCCTCGATCTTTGCACGGGCAGTGGCTGTATCGGGTTGGCGACTGCAGTGGCGTTCCCTTCCGCCCGAGTTGATCTGGCGGATATTTCTGCTGAAGCGCTCAACGTAGCCCGTATCAACATCAGCCGGCTTGGTTTAGAGAGTCGTGTCAGTGCGGTTGAATCAGATTTATTTCAGGGTCTGCATGGAACCTACGATCTGATTGTCAGCAATCCGCCTTACGTCTCGGCGGACGAAGTGGCCGCGTTGCCGGCGGAGTATCAACATGAGCCTGAATTGGGCTTGTTGTCTGATGATGATGGTTTGGCGATTCCCTTGCGAATTTTGCGCGAAGCCCCCGCTTATCTCTCCGAGCAGGGCATTCTCATTGTAGAACTGGGCTACAGTTGGGAATTGCTGGCCGATCGTTATCCGGATCTGCCCGTGTTATGGCTGGACTTTGACAGTGGTGGGGAAGGTGTGTTTGCGATCTCGCGCGATGCGCTGATTCGTGCGGTTTGGTGAATTCGTGTACACTGTGCGCCTTTTCAAGCTGGGCGGAATGCTGACTTATGTCGGGTAATAGTATTGGTAGCGTGTTTACAGTCACAACCTTTGGTGAAAGCCACGGCTTGGCACTGGGCGCGGTTATTGATGGCTGCCCTCCGGGGCTGGCGTTGACTGAGGCTGATCTGCAGCACGACCTTAATCGACGTAAACCTGGGCAGTCGCGCTTTACCACACAGCGTCGTGAAGATGATGCAGTGAAAATTCTGTCCGGGGTCTTTGAGGGGGTCACTACCGGTACCCCGATAGGCCTGTTGATCGAAAACACCGATCAAAAATCAAAAGATTACAATAATATCAAGGATCTGTTTCGTCCTGCTCATGCTGATTATACGTATCAGCAGAAGTATGGAATCCGTGATTATCGAGGTGGTGGCCGTTCGTCAGCGCGTGAAACAGCTATGCGCGTTGCGGCTGGTGCGATAGCCAAGAAGTACCTTGCTCAGCATTGTGGTGTGTTGGTGCGTGCCTATCTGAGCCAGCTTGGTCCAATTAAAGCGCAAACACTGGATTGGGATCAGGTTGAGCAAAACGCTTTTTTCTGTCCGGATGCCAGCAAGGTCTCCGAGATGGAAACCTATATGTCGGCGCTGAATAAGGAAGGCAATTCAATCGGCGCAAAGATCACGGTCGTAGCATCCGGCATGCCGGTTGGTCTGGGTGAGCCCGTGTTTGACAGGCTAGATGCCGACATTGCTCATGCGCTGATGAGTATTAATGCTGTCAAAGGCGTGGAGTTGGGTGCCGGATTTGAATCTGTGACACAAAAGGGTACTGAGCATCGTGACGAGATGACGCCTCAGGGGTTCCTCTCGAATAATGCGGGTGGTGTGTTGGGTGGCATTTCCAGCGGTCAGGATATCGTAGCTAATATTGCACTCAAGCCGACTTCAAGCATCCGCATCCCCGGCCTCTCAATCGATGTGCAGGGTAACCCGGTGGAAGTTATTACCACGGGGCGTCATGATCCCTGTGTTGGTATTCGTGCTGTACCCATTGCTGAGGCAATGCTGGCGATTGTTTTGATGGACCATTTGTTGCGCCATCGTGCGCAAAATTCTGGTGTGCGTAGCAATACACCGGAAATTTAAAGCATAGCTAATACAAAGAAATATAGAATTAACTTAATGCGAAATAGTTAGTGGGATACATTCATGTCTGGTCAAACTTTATACGATAAACTCTGGGATTCACATCTGGTCAAACAACGTGATGACGGCACAGCGCTGATCTATATCGATCGACAACTGATTCACGAAGTAACGTCACCACAGGCATTTGAAGGCTTGCGCCTGACGGGTCGCAAGCCCTGGCGCGCTGATGCCAACCTGGCTACGCCTGACCACAATATCCCGACTACCAAGGCGGAACGCAGTCGTGGTCTGGAAGGCATCATCGACCCTGTGTCACGTATTCAGGTGCGCACGCTGGCAGACAACTGCCGCGATTTTGGTATCACTGAGCTCGACATGAATGATATCCGTCAGGGCATTGTGCACGTTGTGGGTCCCGAGCAGGGCGCAACTCTGCCAGGAATGACAATCGTCTGTGGCGATTCGCACACATCCACACATGGCGCCCTAGGGGCGTTGGCGCATGGTATCGGCACCTCAGAAGTTGAGCATGTACTGGCCACGCAATGTCTGATGCAGAAAAAGATGAAAAACATGCTCATCCGCGTAGATGGCAAACTCAATCCCGGTGTCACTGCCAAGGACATCGTGCTGGCCATTATCGGGGAAATCGGTACTGCCGGCGGCACTGGTTATACCATTGAGTTTGGTGGCGATGTGATCCGTTCGCTGAGCATGGAAGGTCGCATGACCATCTGTAATATGGCCATTGAAGCAGGCGCGCGCGCTGGCCTGATTGCTGTCGACCAGACAACGATTGACTATATCCGAGGACGTCCGATGGCGCCTCAAGGTGACATGTTCAGTCGTGCTGCGGAATTCTGGAAAACACTGGTCAGTGATGCTGATGCGCATTTTGACCGTGTTGTGGTGCTTGACGCCGCTGACATTATCCCGCAAGTGACCTGGGGCACGTCGCCCGAGATGGTCGCGCCTGTGACAGGTTTTGTGCCAGATCCTGATCTGGAAAAAGACTTAAGCCGCGCCGATAACATCCGCCAGGCACTTAAATATATGGGTCTGAAGCCGGGGACAGCCATCAAGGACATTAAACTTGACGTGGTATTTATCGGCTCCTGCACCAACTCGCGAATTGAAGACCTGCGCGCTGCCGCTGCAGTCGTCAAAGGACGCAAGGTTGCCAGCACCATTGAATTGGCGATGGTGGTGCCGGGTTCAGGCCTGGTGAAACAGCAGGCAGAAGCGGAAGGACTGGACAAGATTTTTATTGAGGCAGGGCTTGAATGGCGTGAGCCTGGTTGCTCGATGTGTCTGGCGATGAACGCCGACCAGTTACCAGCTGGCAAACACTGCGCGTCTACATCTAACCGCAACTTTGAAGGTCGTCAGGGCTTTGGTGGTCGTACACACCTGGTCAGCCCGGCGATGGCCGCGGCTGCCGCCATCCACGGGCATTTTGTAGATGTCCGTGACATCCTTCTGGATACGGCGCGCACCTGAGTGAATTAACAAAACAGCAACCTGGGCAAACGTCAGACTGACAGCATTGAGTAACATGATATGAAAGCATTTACTGTACATACCGGCCTGGCCATGCCATTGGATCGCGCTAATGTGGATACCGACTTTATCATCCCCAAGCAATTCCTGAAGTCGATCAAACGCAGCGGATTTGGAGTCAATCTGTTCGACGAGCATCGTTACCTTGATAAAGGTGAGCCGGATTCCGATAACAGCCAACGCCCGCTAAATAAGAATTTTGTGCTGAATCAGCCACGTTACCAGGGAGCCAGCGTACTGCTGGCGCGTGAGAATTTTGGCTGTGGTTCCAGCCGCGAGCATGCCCCGTGGGCGCTGGATGATTTCGGATTCCGTGTTGTGATTGCCCCAAGCTACGCGGATATCTTTTTCAATAACTGCTTTAAGAACGGCATTCTTCCTATTGTTCTGGATAAGAATTTGGTTGACAAGCTGTTCAAAGAGGTAAATGCCGCTGAAGGTTACACGCTCACCGTGAACCTGCTAGCGCAATCCATCACCCGACCCGATGGCTCCGTCATCCATTTTGAAGTGGACGCGTTTCGCAAGCATTGCCTGCTGAACGGTCTTGATGACATCGGCCTGACACTAGAAGACGCAGACGCCATCCGCGCGTTTGAAAATCAGTGGCGGGAAAAATCACCCTGGTACTTTAAATCTGCCTGAAGCAGACCTGAACCGGGGAATTAATTCGGGAGTTTTACGAGCATGAAAAAATACAACGTAGCTATAGTTGGCGCCACTGGTGCCGTGGGCGAGGCACTGATCAGTATTCTGGAAGAGCGCAACTTTCCGGTCAACGAGCTGTTTCCGCTGGCCAGTGAGCGATCAGCGGGGAGCAAGATTAAATTCCATGGCAAATCGATCACCGTGCTTAACCTGGCGGATTTTGATTTCTCCAGAGCAGAAATTGGTCTGTTTTCGGCCGGTGGCAGCATTTCAGAAATTTATGCGCCAAAAGCGGGTGCCGCAGGGTGTATCGTCATCGATAACACATCACATTTCCGTTACGACAACGACATCCCGCTGGTAGTACCGGAAGTAAACCCGGAGGCTATTGCGCAGTACAAAAACCGCAATATCATTGCCAACCCGAATTGTTCCACTATCCAGATGTTAGTGGCATTGAAGCCGATTCACGACAAGGTAGGTATTACCCGTATCAACGTGGCGACTTACCAGGCCGTATCCGGTACTGGTAAAGAAGCCATTGAGGAGCTGGCTGCGCAGACGGCTGCGCTGCTGAACGGCCGCGATGTCGAGACCAAGGTATATCCCAAACAGATTGCGTTTAACGTGCTGCCACAGATCGACGTGTTCCTTGATAATGGCTATACCAAAGAAGAAATGAAGATGTCCTGGGAAACCAAAAAAATTATGGACCAGAGCATTGAGGTCAACGCCACCTGTGTGCGAGTTCCGGTCTTTTACGGCCACTCCGAAGCCGTTCACTTTGAGACCCGAACCCCTATCAGTATCGAGGATATCCGCGACCTGCTCAGCAAGGCACCCGGTGTCGTGCTGATTGATGATCGTGTTGCCGGGGGTTATCCGACTCCGGTCACTGACTCAGCGGGTAAAGATGCCGTCGCCGTGGGCAGAATTCGCAAGGACATCAGCCATGCGAATGGAATTGATATGTGGATAGTGGGTGATAACGTGCGTAAGGGCGCTGCCACCAATTCTATCCAGATCGCTGAACTGTTGATAAAAGAGTACCTTTAACTAATACTCGCGGATGCATCCTGTCCAGCGGGAATGCTCATCCGGCAAAAAGGAAATAAAAATGGCCAAACGCTTGCTGCCTGTGATCGCCGCGCTTTCTTCACTGACGATGGCGCTGATGACGATGGCGCAGGCCGAGGCCGTTGAGCTTGGCAATATCACCTTGCAGTCAGCCAGCGGTCAGCCGCTGCTGGCAACAGTGCAACTGGCAGATGTCAATGGTTTGCTGGCCAGTGACATCCGCGTCAGTGTGGCATCTCTTGAGGACTTTGAGCGCTTCTCGGCAGAACGGTTGGGTGTACTCGATAACCTTGAGATTGAGGTGGATTTCTCCGGTACGTCACCGGTGCTACTGATCAGCAGTCCTGAGGCAATAAGCGCGCCATTTTTAAGTCTGGTTCTCGATACACGCTGGCCCGCCGGGCGTTTACTGACGGAGTATACCCTGCTCCTGGAGTCCCCGGCGTTAAGTTCCCAGGCGGGCGCACCATCGTCGGTGGCTCCGGTCAGGTCAATGAATGTGCTGCAAGACCCTGACGATGTGGCGTCAGCCCCTGCGTTGTCTGCACCTGTAGATTCAGGCTCCGCTGCAACCGACACCCCGTCGCCGGCGGCTTCGCAGGTGTCAGGGGCCGCCAGTACACCGTCGTTAACGTCCAGTCCGGCAGCGCCCTCAGCTATATCGACACAATCCCCGCCTGCCATCGTTTCCAATGCCAGTACCATTTCGGTCAATGCAGGCGATACGCTGTGGGAATTGGCATTGAGGGTCAGGCCCGATGCGTCAGTGACTGTTCAGCAGACCATGCTGGCTTTGCAGAGTCTTAATCCGGATGCATTTATCGGCGGCAATATCAATCGCGTTCGTCGAGGCGAAATTCTGCAGGTGCCTGAACTGAGCGAGATACGACGACTCTCCGCCGCAGAAGCAGTCACCGAAGTCACCCGGCAAAACCGACTGTTGGCAAGCGGTGCAGCTAACGTCGATGCGCAACCGGCAACATCAGCGCCGTCACCTACGCCGGCCGGGGCCGGAGCGGGTGCTCAAGGTGAACTTCGCGTGGTCACTGTCGATGAGCAGGCCACCGACCAACAACCCAATGCAGAAGCAGCTGGCAATCAAAGTTCTCAGAATGCACAACGGATGTCTTATCTCGAGGATCGTGTTGCACTTCGCGAAGAGGATCTGGCACGACTGGATTCAGAAAACAATGAGCTCAATGCCCGCCTGGCCATGCTTCAGCAACAGATCGCCTCTGCTCAAGAATTGATTCGTTTGCGAGATCTTGAGCTGGCAAGCATGCAACAGACTCTGGCTGAGGAAAGAGCTGCAGTTGAGGCAGCCCCGGCGGGCTCTCAGGACACATTGATAACGATGGCCCCGGATGCGGGTCTTTTGCAACGATTCATTCAGATGATTACCAGTAACACCTGGGCAATGCTGGGTGTTGTGGCAGCGCTGATTCTGATCCTGGTTCTGGCGCTGATCAGACGCAATCGTGCTGCGGCTGATTCCGAGGCTAAGATTAATGCGGGCAACGATGACGGCATGGCGCTTAGGAATGAAGCAGAGGAATTACTGTTCTCAACCGTGGCTGAGTCCTCATCTGACTCAACCGTACGTGTCGATGACGAATCAGTTAACAAGACCGGCAGTGACGGCGATGAGCAGGCTCCGTTCGCTGCAGCCATGGTCTCTGCTGCCAGCAATGCGTCTCAACAGGTTGATGAGCAAACAGAAGCTGATGCTGTTGTTACAAAAGCAGCCGATGATTTCGATAATCTGGCATTTTTGCCATCAGAAGATGATTTCTCTGATCAGGTTGACGATAAAGATGAGGAAGACTTCGACTTTATGGCCGATGCAGACGAAGCCGCAACCAAACTTGACCTCGCGCGTGCCTACATCGACATGGGTGATGCTGAAGGTGCCCGCGAAATTCTGGAAGAAGTGCTCAAAGAGGGTACTGAAGTTCAGCATACAGAAGCCAAGGACTTGCTGGGACGGCTTTGAACGTGAGCACCCGATACGCGCTCGGCATTGAATACAATGGCGCTTCTTTTTCTGGCTTCCAGCGGCAGATATCTCCATCGCTGCCTACCGTTCAAGGCACACTCGAGGAAGCGCTTTCCTTTATAGCTAATTCTCCAGTTGTCATCAGCTGCGCCGGTCGTACCGATGCCGGGGTGCATGGCAGTGGTCAGGTTGTGCACTTTGACAGCCCCAGCAACCGTGACGAAAAAGCCTGGGTAATGGGTACCAATACTCGGTTACCGGCAGACATCCGTGTGCAGTGGGCGAGACAGGTAGCTGATGACTTTCATGCCAGACATTCTGCATTGAGTCGCCGTTATCGTTACGTCATCTATTGTGGCAAGGTTAAACCTGCTTGTTTGATCGGTCAGCTGACACATGTGCCGGAAGATTTGGATGTCAATCTGATGCATGAGGCTGCCCGGTTTCTTGTCGGTGAACACGATTTCAGCGCTTTTCGTGCTGCGGGGTGTCAATCCAACACGCCGATGCGCGAGATAAAATTTGTTGAGGTGCGGCGGCAGGGGCGGTTTATTGTGCTGGAGATTGAGGCGAATGCCTTTCTGCAGCATATGGTGCGCAATATTGTGGGAAGTCTGATGCAAGTAGCAGCCGGACGGAAACCTGTGACGTGGATTGCTGAGGTGCTGACGGCGCGGGACAGAAGTCTTGCGGGTGTGACGGCGCAGCCGGATGGGTTGTATCTTGTGGGG
This sequence comes from Rhodoferax sp. OV413, assembly GCA_943330915.2. GTDB lineage: Bacteria > Pseudomonadota > Gammaproteobacteria > Pseudomonadales > Pseudohongiellaceae > Pseudohongiella. The sequence continues at coordinate 26,855 of CALQJO020000011.1, forward strand.
GTGGAGTATCCGTCGCGGTTTGGGTTGCCGGTGTTGCCTTACGGACCTTGTTTTCTGTAACTGCAATTACAGTCGCAATGGCAAGGCAGCGCAGCACCGGAATTGATCTTTGTGTGTCTGGCTTGGTGATGCTTTTGTTGTGCTGGGAAGTCATGCGTTTCTCATCCGGAAAGAATGCACAACTCCCGCTGCGTACTCAAAGGAAGACTTCAAAACATCACATTTTGAGCCTGTTTAAAATCTCGGTGTCTGCTAAAATCCTTGCCTTATTTAGGTGCTGTAAGAGATCAGGTTGGTTTAGTTGTGCCATCACGTACACGTGTAAAAATCTGCGGAATTACTCGGCCAGAGGACGCCCGATTGGCTGCTCGGCTGGGTGCTGACGCGCTGGGCATGGTGTTTTATGCCGGCAGCAAACGCGTAGTGAGCATAGAACAGGCCCGGCAGATCGTGGCGGTAACGCCAGCATTTGTGTCACTGGTGGGTTTGTTTGTGAATCCCTCCCAAAAACAAGTCGAATCGGTGCTGGCTGACGTACACCTTGACTGTTTGCAGTTTCATGGTGATGAGACCCCTGAGTTTTGTGCATCTTTTGCAGTTCCTTATCTGAAAGCATTGCGTATAACGCCTGCGTTATCCTCTGCGGCCAATGTCCTTGCCTTGATTGAACAGTACTCAACAGCCTCGGCGATACTCCTGGATGCCTGGGACCCTCTGCAGGCAGGTGGAACCGGAAAACAGTTTGACTGGTCACTGGCGGCGCTATGTGTTCAGCAGTGTAAATTACCAATAGTGCTTGCCGGCGGGCTGGATGCTGCCAATGCAGCGGACGCTATTGCACGGGTCAGTCCCTGGGCGCTGGATCTCAGCAGCGGGGTAGAGAATGAACCGGGTTTGAAAGACCCACAACGTTTGACAGCATTTTTTGATGAGGTAAACCGTGTCCGCACTTGAGACAGCAGTAACTGCAGCAGCGCCAGCAATAGCCCCTGGAGTTGTCCCTGAGACCATCGCCAGCACAGGACAGGACCAGTTCAGCGGTCCGGATGTGCATGGTCATTTTGGTCAGTATGGTGGGGTGTTTGTTGGTGAAACACTGATGGCCGCCGTGGAAGAGCTTGACCAGGTCTATCGCAAATTGTCAAAAGAGCCATCATTCTGGCAAGCCTTTGATTACGATATGAAGCACTACGTCGGCCGTCCATCGCCCTTGTACTATGCTGAACGGATAAGCAAAAAATTTGGTGGCGCTAAGATAGTTCTCAAGCGCGAAGACCTCAATCATACCGGTGCGCACAAGATTAACAACACCATTGGACAGGCGCTGCTTGCCAAGTACATGGGTAAACCCAGGATTATCGCCGAGACCGGTGCCGGTCAGCATGGTGTGGCCAGTGCCACAATTGCCGCGCGTTTGGGGCTGGAATGCCATGTGTATATGGGCGCTGACGATGTTCAGCGTCAATCTGCCAACGTGTATCGCATGAAACTGATGGGGGCCAATGTGATTCCGGTGATCTCAGGTTCGCGCACCTTGAAAGATGCACTGAACGAAGCGCTGCGTGACTGGGCAACCAACGTCGATGACACCTATTACATCATTGGCACCGTTGCCGGCCCGCATCCTTATCCGATGCTAGTGCGTGATTTCCAGGCCATTATCGGCCGTGAGGCGCGCGCTCAGTCCTTGCAGGAATACGGTCGTCTGCCTGATGCACTGGTGGCGTGTGTGGGTGGTGGCTCCAATGCGATCGGGCTGTTCCATCCGTTCCTGCGTGACAGCGAGGTAGCCATTTATGGTGTGGAAGCGGGTGGTGACGGAATTGAAACCGGTCGTCATGCTGCGCCCTTGTCAGCGGGCAAACCCGGTGTGCTGCATGGCAACCGCACTTACGTGATGAGTGATGCCAACGGCCAGATTATTGAAACACATTCGGTGTCAGCTGGTCTGGACTATCCGGGTGTAGGTCCTGAGCACGCATGGTTAAAAGACATCGGCCGTGCCAACTATGTATCAGTGACGGATACCGAGGCGCTAGATGCTTTCCGCATGCTGAGTCGTATGGAAGGTATTATTCCAGCGCTGGAGACAGCGCATGGGTTGGCTTATGCCTTCAAACTGGCTGCCACCATGAGACCGGATCAGTTTATTGTGGTCAACCTGTCCGGGCGCGGCGACAAAGATCTTAATACCGTTGCTAAAATTGATGGCATTAGTGTTTAGACCCGCGTGATGCCATTGCAACGTTACCAGTAATTATCAAGGAAAATCAGAAAGACATGAGTCGTTTAACAGCCTGTATCAATGCCGTCAAAGCGGCCAATCGCAAAGTGCTGATCCCTTATCTGGTGGCGGGTGACCCGGACGCTGACACTACTGTTGCGCTGATGCACCAGCTGGTCAGTGATGGTGCGGATGTTATTGAGCTGGGTATGCCATTCAGTGATCCATCATCGGATGGCGCGATTATCCAGTTGGGTGCTGAGCGCGCGCTTCGTCAAGGTACGAGCTTGCACACGGTGTTTGCGATCGTGTCAGCTTTTCGTAGAACCGACCGTCACACTCCGATTGTGTTGATGGGGTATCTCAATCCCTTGGAAGCCATCGGTTATGCGAATTTTGTCACACAGGCCGCTGATGCGGGTGCTGATGGCATTCTGATTGTGGATCTACCGGTCAGTGAGGCACAGTCCCTGTTGGCGCTGACGCGGCCACGGGATCTGGACATGATTTTTCTGGTAGCGCCTACCACCACGGAATCGCGGTTGAGCGCCATCTGTGAGAATAGTTCAGGATATATTTATTATGTGTCGCTCAAAGGGGTGACCGGTGCTGCGATTATTGATACCGGCGAGATCAGGGAACGCGTCAGTGCGTTGAGACATCGCACACAACTGCCTATTGTGGTTGGGTTCGGTATTAAAGATACACACAGTGCCGACGCCATGGCAGAGATCAGTGACGGGGTGATTGTTGGCAGTGCATTGGTTCAGAAGATTGGTGAGTTAACTGAAAATGGCAAGCGCGATGCTGCAGCGATTGCCGAAAGTACGGCCTTGATCAAAGACATTCGCCAGTCTCTTAACGCTTGAACAGGTGCCCGATAAGGCCGGCAGGATCAGCCGCCAAATAGTGTTATAGTTAGGCGCGAATACAGATCGCTTTTTGACAGCGCAAAAGTACAGGACGAATTTATGAGCTGGATTAACAAAATCCTACCCTCCATCCGTAACAACAGTGACAGTGCGGAAGGCAATAAACAGAAGTCCAGTGTTCCTGAAGGTTTGTGGAAAAAGTGCCCTCGTTGTGAGGCCGTGCTTTACCGGCCCGATCTTGAACGTAATCTGGAAGTTTGCCCCAAGTGTGATCATCACATGCGTATCACGGCACGACGGCGTCTGGAGTTGTTTTTGGACAGCAATGGCCAGCGTGAATTATTCGCCGATATCGAGCCGGTCGACATTCTCAAGTTCAAGGATCTGAAAAAATATAAAGATCGCATCACGGCCGCGCAGAAAAGCACCGGTGAAAAAGATGCTCTGGTGGTTGTTCAGGGTCGCATCGACAATGTAGAAATGGTCGTTGCTGCGTTTGAATTCGGGTTTATTGGTGGATCCATGGGCGCTGTGGTCGGTGAAAAATTTGTACAGGCCATCAATACCTGTATTGCGCAGAAACTGGCTTTTGTGTGTTTTTCCACCAGCGGCGGCGCGCGTATGCAAGAGGCTCTGATTTCATTGATGCAGATGGCCAAAACAGCCGCTGCCCTCGAGAAATTGCGTGGCCACGGGTTGCCTTATATCTCAGTGATGGTAGATCCTGTGTATGGCGGAGTATCAGCCAGTCTGGCCATGTTGGGTGATATCAATATCGCCGAACCCCGCGCCTTGGTTGGGTTTACCGGCCCGGATGTTATCCGGCAAACGGTGCGGGTAAAGTTGCCGGAAGGATTCCAGCGCAGTGAATTTTTGCTGGAGCATGGCGCCATTGACATGATTGTGCATCGCAAGCAGATGCGCGATACCGTAACCGGGCTGGTTCGCAAATTGATGCAACTGCCGCCAGCAGCCTGACAGGTGCACAACATTTTGACGCCGGAGAATCAAAATTCAACACTCTCGCTGGCTCAATGGCTTGCCAAAATTCAGCAGTTACACCCTCAAGAGATTGATCTTGGTCTTGAACGCGTCAAGATCGTCGCTGACCGCTTGCTGATAAACAAACCAGCCCCGGTCGTTATCACCGTTGCCGGGACCAATGGAAAGGGCAGCAATGTGGCAACACTGGATGCCATTTTCAGGTCTGAAGGTCTTCGTGTTGGCAGTTACACCTCTCCTCATCTGATGCATTACAACGAACGTGTCTGCCTGCAGGGAATCCCGGTTTCTGATCAGGTGCTGACAGCTGCCTTCGAAAAGATTGAAGTTGCTCGCCAGCAAATCTCCCTGAGTTATTTTGAGTTCGGCACACTGGCCGCCCTGCTGATTTTTCAGCAGTCAGCACTGGACGTTGCCGTGCTGGAGGTAGGAATGGGTGGGCGCCTGGATGCTGTCAATATTATCGATGCTGATATTGTTGTGGTGTCCGGCATTGATCTTGATCATCAGGAGTGGCTGGGGGATACCCGTGAGGCAATTGCCCGCGAAAAGGCAGGGGTTTTTCGTGCAGGCATACCGGTTGTCTGCGGTGAATCACAGCCGCCGCAAAGTCTGTTGGACGCCGCTGCCGTGTTGAACTGCCCTGTGTATCTTCCAGGTGGCCAGTATCACTGGGCGACAGATGACTCAACCCAGACCGCCAGCCATTGGCACTGGCAAGGCGTTTGTCTTGCAGAAGGCACGCGAGTGCCGTTAACACTTAGCAAGCTCAACATACCAAAACTGGCATTGACCAATGTTGCCAGCGCTCTGCAGGCCGCTGCGCTCAGTGGATTGCTGGCCAAGGCAGTCAGCGATCGGCAGGGCTGGCAGCAAAGGCTCAACGAGACGTTACTGTCGTTGCAACTGGCAGGAAGACAGCAATGGATGGCAATCCCCGGCAGTCGACACAAGGTTATGGTTGATGTTGCTCATAATCCTCAGTCCGCCCGCGCTCTTGGTGAGCGTTTGCATCAAGAACGTGCTGTCCGCGTTGCAGAGGGTCGCATACCAGCCTGCAATATCCGCATGGTGGTGGCGATGATGGCTGATAAAGATCATCAGGGCTTCTATCTCGGCTTAGAAAAGCAGGTCGACTTCTGGTATATTGCCGACTTCGATTTAGCACGGTGTCTGCCGTCTGCCTCACTTGCTGACAAGTGGCAACAACTGGCGGCAAGCACCGGCACAGACATTGATATTCAGGTTTTCAACAGCGTAGTGCAAGCCTTTGATTGTGCGCACGAACAGTCGTCCGAACACGATATCATTGTGGTTTGTGGCTCATTTATCACCGTATCCGAGGTAATGGCCGCACTGTCAGGCTGTTAAACAAACAAAGAGGTAGGGTCCACTTTGAATCAGACTACCCGTCAACGAATCACCGGCTCACTCGTGCTGGCAATCACCGCACTGATACTGCTGCCGGTAATCTTTGATGGCGAGGGCAGTTATCAGCCAGCAGTGCAAGTCAATATTCCTGCCCGTCCACAGCAACCTGCCCCCACTCAAACCGATCCTCAACGCCCTGTTATCACTGCCGATTCTGACGCGATCAGGATTCGACCTGAGTCCCCGGTAACGGTGATTGCAGACAATATGCCCTCAGGACAAACCGCGCAGACATTGCAAACAGCTCCGCAAGTTGCGACAGCACAACCATTGCAAACTGCTGACTCAGTTGCTGCAGTGGAGCCCGGTGAAACTGATCAGGCCAGTAATAATGCCCAGACGATTGAAGCGGTTGTTGACCAGCGTTTAGCGGCCACCGTGGAATCAGTAGCACCTGCCGGGACCGATGCTCAGTCCGGTGCGGTTAACCAGCCTGTCGCAGCGGGACCCGTTGCCGCCAGCACGGCCGCTGCGGCCGCAACTTCAACGCCTCCTGCTTCTCTGGATGCGCAGGGTTTACCTGAAGGCTGGAGCGTTCGGCTGGGTTCATTCTCCAGCGCTGATAATGCCAGTGCTCTGGTGACACGTTTGCAGGCAGCGGGTCATCGTGCTTACACCCGGCGCGTCGATTCAAGCCAAGGTATTTTGACGGCAGTTTTTGTAGGTCCTCTGGTTAATCGTCCTGCTGCGCAAACCTTGCTGGAACGGCTGCGGCAGGATTTTCAACTGAACGGTATGATCGTCCGGTATGAGATTGATCCCTTATGAATGTCCCCGATATCGTGATACTGGTCATTGTTGGATTTTCCAGCTTATTCGGACTCTGGCGCGGGTTTGTCCGCGAAGTGCTGGCTGTTCTGGCCTGGATCGCAGCCATTTTGATCGCCAGGCAGTACAGTCCGCTGCTGGTGCCTTATCTGGGCGGCATCACTGAAAGCGAGACTGGTCAAACCATACTGGCCTTTGCATTGCTGGGTTTCGGAACTCTGTTTGTCGGATCGTTGACCATCAAGTTTTTCACCCGTCTGATTACCATGGCGGGCATGCAGGTCACTGATCGTCTGTTAGGCACAATTTTCGGATTCGCCCGCGGTGTGATCATTGTGGCTGTGGTTATCTTTTTTGCCCGCGAGCGCTTTGCAACCGAGAGTTGGTGGGCGCAGTCGCGCACCATTCCCTATGTTGAATTAGTGATTGAACAGACAGGTTTTACACCTGGCGCTATCAGCGCCGAGGTTTGATTGTTAGCAAGTCTACGGAGTAATGTTGCATGTGTGGTTTAGTTGGCATTGTTGCCCGATCCGAAGTAGCGGTTTCTTTGTATGACACTCTGACTGTCTTACAGCACAGAGGGCAGGATGCTGCGGGAATTGCCACCTGTGACAACGGTATCCTTAATCTTCGTAAGGATAACGGTCTGGTAAAGGATGTATTCAGAACGCGTCATATGCGCCGGCTGACAGGCAAAATGGGTATTGGTCATGTTCGCTACCCGACAGCGGGTAGTTCAAGTCCCGCACTGGCTCAGCCTTTTTACGTTAACTCGCCTTACGGATTGTGTCTCGCGCACAACGGTAACCTGACCAACGCCGCACAGCTGGCTGAAGAGTTGTATTCCGAGGATCTGCGTCATATCAATACGGATTCAGATTCTGAAGTACTGCTGAATATCTTTGCGCATGAGTTGCAGCAGGTAGGCACCATGGCGCCAAGCCCAGAAGACGTTTTTGCCGCTGTTGAGGGCGTTCACCGTCGATGCCGTGGAGGCTATGCAGCGCTGGTGTTGATCAGTGGTTACGGCATTGTTGGTTTCAGAGATAAAAATGGTATACGCCCCCTGGTCTTTGGTCGACGTGTGCACAAAGGCCGCGCTGAATACATGCTGGCCTCAGAAAGCGTCGCGTTGGACTCACAGGGTTTTTCGCTGGAACGTGATGTGGCACCCGGAGAAGCGGTCTACATCGATGTGCATGGCCAGTTGCATACAAAATTATGCGCCGAGCCGGCGGAGTACACGCCCTGCATTTTTGAGCATGTTTACTTCGCGCGACCAGATTCATTGATGGATGGTATTTCCGTGTACAAAGCCCGGCTGCGCATGGGGGAAAAACTCGCAGAAAAAGTCAAACGACTACGCCCTGACCATGATATCGATGTAGTGATTCCAATCCCTGATACGAGCCGCACATCCGCGCTGGAGCTGGCTAACCTCCTGGGGGTCAAGTACCGCGAAGGGTTTGTCAAAAATCGCTACATCGGTCGTACTTTTATTATGCCCGGGCAAAGTGAGCGGCGTAAATCCGTTCGCCAGAAGCTCAATGCCATAGAACTGGAGTTCAGAGGCAAAAATGTCTTGCTGGTTGATGACTCCATCGTGCGGGGCACTACCTGCAAACAGATCATTCAGATGGCCCGAGAAGCTGGCGCTCGCAAGGTGTACTTTGCGTCCGCATCACCGCCAGTGTGTTATCCGAATGTCTATGGCATTGATATGCCAGCTGCCAGCGAACTGATTGCCCATAATCGTACAAATGAACAGGTACAGGAATTAATCGGCGCAGATTGGCTCATCTTCCAGGATCTGCCGGATCTGATCGCCGCATCGCAGGAAGGTAATCCCGATATCAAACACTTTGAATGCTCAGTCTTTGATGGCAAGTACATCACCGGCGATGTTGATGCGGAGTATTTGCAGGCATTGGAAAAAGCGCGTAACGATAAAGCTAAAAGTGTGTCACAGCGCAAGAAGCCAGAACCGCCGGATGAACCCGCACGTTCCTGATTTTGTAGTGTCAACAATTGGCGCAGACTGGATCTGAAACCTTGCAGGTAATGGTGGAACTCAGCCACCGGACTGTTTTGCGGAGAAACCTTTAGTCTGCAGAAATGCCAGCACTGCTGGTCGATGGTCACCCTGAATCTCGATGATACCGTCTTTAACGGCGCCACCACTGCTGCAACGCGACTTCAAAGTCTTTGCAAGCGCCTCAAGTTCTGTGAGCGAAACAGGCAGACCTGCAACCAAGGTCACTGCTTTGCCGTTACGACCCTTGGTGTCAAGGCTGACACGTACCTTACCATTGCCTTGTGGAAAGCTCGCACTGAGCGATGCGCACCGGCAGTCGCCAACCGCTTCCCCGCATCCCGTGCAGAGCCTGCCCTTATCGGTACTATAAACTCGGCTGGAAACTCGGCTGGATGTTTTGCTCACGTTCTGTGCCCGGTAATGACGTCCCGCCAGCGCTTACTGCCGGTACAAAGGTGGCAGTTCAAACAACTTGTTCTGTCGGTTGGTCTTGTCCTGCTTGACTGCATTGGCGCGCTGAGTTCGTAACAGGGACAGTAAACGCTGACGATCCTGTTGTGAGAAGCTTGAGTTGTTGTCGCCAGTGCTTGGTGCATACAAGGAGGCTTGCAGTTGACGCGACAGATTCATCAACTCGGAATCGTCCATATGTGATGCCAGATCGTCGAGATTATGCAGGCCCGGATCACTGAAGTACTGCCGTCCCCAGGCAATCATGCGTACCCGCACCAATTGCGCGGAATCTTTGGCAAGACTGGTTTCCAGTTCAGCAAACGCCAGTTTCTCATGACCTTCTGCAATGTCCCGCTCGTAAGCTGCCGTGCGGACAATAACAGGAGCGGTTGCATGCAGCAGACTGCTTTGACGTCGGCGCCACAGCCACCACATACCGGCCAGTATCAGCACAATAGTCAGCGCCATCAGATTCAATATCCACGCGGGCGTGCTGCGGCTGCTGATCAGTTCATTAGTCAGAGCACTTTGCATCAGGTCATTCGGTGCGCTGCCATCGGCAGTTGCGCCTTCCAACGCTGCGTCACCCGGGAAAGTGCCACCTGCGGGTGTCACCTGTATCAATGAGGCCGGGATAACGGAACTACGCAGTTCGTTGTTGCGAACATCCCACCATGGCAGATTGACCTCTGGGATAACAACGGAGCCCTCTTCAGTGGCAACCAATACATACTTTTCAATGCGTGTACCAACGATATTGCCATCAACCACCATACGTTCGATCACCGGTTGCTCAGGATAGACATTCATTTTTTCGATGTCAGGACGGCCAAGCGGCGGTAACGCTGCGCCATCAAGACCATTGGCAACAACGGTGATGGTGCGCTCTACTGAGTCGCCCGGATTCAGGCGGGTGATGTCGCGATCCCAAGTCTCGCTGATCTGAATGTCTGTGGCAGGCAACCAGGTGCTGCTTTCCGGAAACTCTGCAGGGCGTTCTTTTACTTCAACGGTATAACCTTCGGCAAAGGCTGTGACCGGACGCATATTGGGGTTGCGGAACACAAAGTTACTGGAGCCATCGGTCAGTTCACCACGAAACACAATGTCGGGGATTTCCAATTCGCCACTGCGTTGCGGGAAGATGACGTAGTTTTTTTCGTAAATACCATATCTGACCCCGTCAACCAGCTGTTCGTACTGGTGAGGAGCGCCGAGCATCTGCACCACAGCATTGTCGGGGTTTATTTCGGTGAATACCGGGTTACGGATACCGGCTATTGTGTAATGCAGGCGCACGGTGAACAACAATTGCTCCTGCACAAACACCGAGTCACCGGAAAGAATGGCCTCAAGGAACACATCATTGCCAGCCGCCAGCCCGGTCGTGGTGGGCTCAGTGACAGTAATGGTGAATGTCTCTGTTGTCTGATTGCCAACAACCAGCGCCGGAATCTGTTGCTCGCCCAGCTCTCTTGGAAACAGCACCAGCAGGTAATCTGTCCAGGATTCGATGCGGTTGTTGACCGAACGCAGGTGACTTGCCGAACGTGTCGACACGACTTCAAACTGGCTGCGTAGCGGCTCGAGATCTATCTGCACACCCCCTTGCTGACCATGTACGCGGATGCGCAGGGTGACGGTTTCCCCTCGCTCAAGCTCGGTGCGATCAAGGTTGGTTTCCAGCGCCGGCTGTTGTGCCAACGCTCCCGCACAGATCAGGCTGAGCAAACATACTGAGATTATGCTGATGAGCTGTTTCATAAGTTCCCGTTAACGTGGTGCCTGACTGGCGGCACGTCGTTCAATCATGCGCCTGCGTGATTCAAACTGGAATTTGCGTTGCAGCAGTTCACCCGGGTCATCTTCGATCCGACGCAGGAACTGCTCAAGTGATTCCTGATCTTCTTCTACTTCAGTATTCGCGCGTTGTTGGCTGTTGGCATTGTCATTCTCAGACTCTTCCTGCTGCTCAGTTGGCTCCTGTTCCTCGGATTCCTGCTGTTCTTGCTGTTCCTGCTGCTCTTCCTGTTCAGGTGCCTGTTCCTGTTGTTCGCCTTCTTCTTCCTCAGCCTGCTGTTGCTGCTGTTCTTCCTGCTCCTGCTGCTCCTGTTGCTGCTCTTCTTCTTCCTGCTGCTGTTGTTCTTCCAGCAAGCGTTCAACAATTTCTTTGTTTTTCAGTGCATCTGCATGATCAGGCTGCATATCAAGAACGGACTGATATGCGGCAATAGACTCCTCAAAGCGTTCCGCGAAGGCCAATGCATTGCCCAGATTAAAGTGTGAGTCGAGGTCCTCACCCTGGCTGAATTCAGCAATTGCGCCGGCGTAGTTGCCAGAGCGGTAGTTGGCCGCCCCGCGCCAGGCGGAGTTTTCAAACAGGGTAGAGGCTGTCACCGGGTCATCATTCTGCATGGCCCGCACACCGCGCTGGTCGCGGTTCAGCCACAGACTGCGGATGTCAAAACCGGTTTGCGGCTCCTGGACAATCGCGATACCGGGCAGCCCGCTGACCGGTACCTGGTTCATCATCATCTCATCCGTCATACCGTCATCAGAGAGCGGTATGGGCGTGTTGGTTTGCTGTGCCCAGGCCGGCTGCGGCGGGGCGGCCAGTAACAAGGCACCACTGATAATCGCCAGTTGCAAAATCCAGCCGCGCCGGAAGCATAAAGCGCACAGCGGCACCAGCAGGATCAGCAACCACGGGCCGGCGTCGTACCAAAGTTCTACTTCTTCATCGGCTTCCAGATAGTTATCTGCGTCGGCCAGCAGACTGTCGGCGAGGATGGCTTCGATATCACTGCTGTCGATAGAAATGTCGCGGTACTGACCGCCGACCTGCTCGCTGAGTGTCACCAGATTTGTGCGGTTCAGAGTGCTGACAACCATCTCTCCATTGCTGTCTCGCAGAAAGTCACCATTGGCTGCCGGAATAGGTGCGCCTTGTGTGCTGCCGATGCCGATGATGTTGAGGGGATACCTGCCATCGTTCAGGGTGTCCCAGATCTCATTATTCTGCTCCTCCGGAATGCCGGCGGTGATCAACAGAATCCGTCCGTTGACTGCGGCGGCCTCATCCATCAAAGCTCTTGCCATCTCAACCGCATGCCCCGGGTTATTGCCTATCACTGGCATGATGTTGGGGTTCAGCGCCGGCACCATGGCACGTATGCTGATCGAGTCATCGGTCAGCGGTGTCACCATATGCGCTTCGCCACCATAAACGATCAGCGCCGTTTGGCCTTCGGTGCGCGCGTCAAGAATATCCATGATCTTGCGCCGGGCGATGGTAATACGATTGGGTTCAAAATCATTGGCGAACATGCCCAGCGTAAGATCCAGCACAATCACCAATGCATCCTGACGTTGTTGTACCGGTTGTGTCTGTTTTGACCAGGTCGGGCCTGCCAATGCCAGCACCGAGAGTGTCCAAACCACCATCAACATGTAAAGCGGCAGACGCTGAGATGAGTTTTTTGTTGAATTCAACAGGTAAGGCAGCAGAGTCTGGTCGATAACCTTGTGCCATGCCGTGCCTTGCGCATCCAGTTGCCAGAGTCTGCGCACAAAAAACAAGGCCGGCAGCAGCGCCAGCAACCAGAGCGGGCGCAGAAAATGGAAGTCAGTGAGCGCCTGGGTCAGCGTCAGGGAGTCATTCATACAATTTCTCCGGACGCAGATGTTGCAGGTTTTGCAGCGCTTCGGTTGACTGCCGAGACGCGGGCTGCCGCGGGTAATGCCAGCATTGCCAACAGAAAACTCAACAGCAGTGCAGCGCCAAGCGGCCAGTGGAACAATAGCGTAATCGGCCGATAAGTTTGCTCGTCTTGTTCAATCGGCTCCATCTGATCAAGTTCGTCATAGATCGCTACCATGTCTTCCAGTGTCCGTGCACGGAAGTAGCGACCCCCGGTCATCTCGGCTATTTGTGCCATGGTCGCGTCATCAATTTCAGATATCAGTGCACCCGGGCGGTTGCCGAACATCGAGCGCTGGGCAAACTGATCCGACGCAATACCCACAACGTGCATGGTGATGCCTTCTGTCCGCGCAAGCTGGGCTGCCTGGACGGGTGTCAGTTCACCCGCATTATTGATGCCGTCGGTGAGCAGAATCATGATGCGGCGGTTTTCCGGCTGTTGCCGCAAGTGTTTGACACTGATGCCGATGGAGTCGCCAATGGCGGTCGCAGACTCATCGATCATGCCAATTTCCAGTTCCTCTACAAGGCGCTGAACAGTGCCGAGGTCGTAGGTCATGGGTGTCAATATATAGGCGTGGGCAGCAAACAGTGCCAGCCCGAGGCGGTCGCCCTCGCGCTTCTCAATAAAATCGCTGATCACGGCCTTCATGACCTGGAAACGAGACAGCTGCGTGTTATTCAGGAACATATCCCGCGCTTCCATGCTGCCCGACATATCCAGCGTCAGCATCATATCGCGCCCGGTGGTGGGTATCTGTACGGGGTCTCCAACCCACTGCGGCCGGCTGCCGGCCGTCACCACTAGAATCCAGATCAGAGAACAGCACACCAGCATTAACAAACTTTTATTGTAGTGACGGTTACTGTCAGAGTGCAGTTGCACTAACTGGCGATAAAACGGTATCCGCAGTGCTGCGTCCTGACGCGGTGCCCTTGGCATCAGCCAATACACAAGCAAAGGGAGGGGAAGGGCGAGAAAGACCAGAGGCCAGGAAAATTCAAGCATGATTATCAGCCGCCGCGCTTTTTTTGTTTTTGTTTAAATCGGATTTTTGAGTGGCTTCGAGTTTAGCCAAGTACAGATTTTTAATCCATTCTCGCGCCATGAGTTCCACCGCATCCGCATCGACATCACATTGCCGGGCAAAGCGGCCCTGTGCCAGTACCTGCGCAAGTTCCAGGCTAAGCAGCCCGGCTTTGTCATGCTGACGTATCAGGCTGACCCAGGCGTGTCCGCTGAGCCCTGCCACCGCGTTATGCTCAAGGTGTAATAACGCAACCCTGCGCAGCACGGCGTTGACAGTATTGACAAATATCAGTCGGTTGGCCATATCGTCTTCGCCAGCAGAGCTTAACAGCTGTCGGGCATTGGACAGTTCACTGATTGCCGCATTCAGACGTTTTTGCAGCAGCAGGCGTTTGCGTAGCCGGATTACGCCATAGACAGCCAGGGCCAGCAACAAAGCCGCCAATATCCACCATCCCGGCGCCAGTGGCCAGTAACTGACCTCGCCGGGCATGCGTATGTCAGCTAATTCACTTAAAGCGTCTGCGATGTCCATTGATGTATCCGTTCTACAACCGGTTGATCGGTTCTGAGTGTCAGCAGTGGAATTTTTAGTCGATTCAACTCAGCCTGCAATTGATCCAGTCGTTGCTGATACAGACTTTGATAATTTTCACGCGCCTTTTTGCTGAAGGTATTCAGCGTGCCTTTTTCCCGTCCGTCGGTAATGTTGTAGTAACCGGGCACTGGCAGATTCTCTTCCAGCATGTCGTGCACATAGCAGCACACCACATTATTGTGCAGAGAGATCTGGTACAGATACTGGAACCCAGCCTCATTGATACTGCTGAAGTCGCTGATGATATACAGGGTGCTGCCGGGTTTGGTAATGCGGCGGATGCGACCCAGAGCTGTCGCAAGTCCGCCTTCATCGCGCTCAGGTCGGGCGACACCGCTGGTGGCTTGTGCTGCCAGATCAGCGTTGGCTAGCTGAATCTGGTTTAACAGATGTAGTGCGGAACGACGGCTGCGCTTGGGACGCACCAGGCTGTAATTATCATCGGCGTACACCAGCCCACCGACTCTATCGCCATTATCAATCGCTAACCAACAGAAAATGGCGGCGGCTTGCGCGGCGACCACGGACTTGAAAGCCGTATGGCTGCCGAAAAACATCGAACTGGACTGATCAACAGCGATGATCACCGGTCGCTCGCGCTCTTCGCGGAAGACTTTGGTATACGGCTTGCCCATTCTTGCGGTCACGCGCCAGTCAATGGTGCGGATATCGTCACCGGCCTGATAAAGGCGGAATTCCTCAAAATCGATGCCCCGCCCACGTATTTTGGACATGTGTTGTCCTGAAATACCGGCGACAGAGCGTTTGTGCGATACATATTCCAGTGTGCGGGCAGCATAACGCTGCAATAACAGATCCTGCAGGCCAATGACCGCCCCTTTGGCCTGATAAAGCGCCTGATGGGGCAGAATGCGTGGCGACTTGCTCATGGTGTCTCCGGGCCTGGGTGGGGCAATCCGAAATTGGCGAAATGCGGTTGTTCAGTCTGTGGTGGTCGATGCATCAGCATGCCAGGTGCATCAGGCTGAGGGAACCCGCTCCAGAATGGTCGCCAATACTTTGTCCGGAGTGATACCACTGGCTTCTGCTTCAAAACTGAGCAGAACACGGTGACGCAAAACGTCAAACAATACAGCCTGCACATCGTCGGGAGAGACAAAATCATTACCTTTGATCCACGCGTGCGCCCGTGCACAGCGATCCAGGGCAATCGTTCCCCGAGGGCTGGAACCGAAATCTATCCATCCTGCCAGATCTGCGCCATACACCTCAGGATTACGGGTGGCCATAATCAGCTGGATAATGTACTCCTCAACTGAGGGGGCCATATGCATGGCAAGAATTTCCTGCCGCGCCGCAAACAGGTCATCCTGGCTGAGCATTTCGGGCGTTGTCGGAGCGATATTTTTTGCTTCGTTTCTGACCAGTTGCAGAATACTGCGCTCTGCTTCCGCTGTGGGGTAGGTGATTGAAACGTGCATCAGGAAACGGTCGAGTTGTGCTTCAGGCAGCGGGTAGGTGCCTTCCTGTTCAATCGGGTTCTGCGTGGCCATGACCAGGAACAATGGTGGCAACTTAAACGATTCGCGGCCTACTGACACCTGGTGCTCAGCCATGGCTTCCAGCAATGCCGACTGTACCTTTGCCGGCGCGCGGTTAATTTCATCTGCCAGCACAAGGTTATGGAATATCGGGCCAGGCTGGAAACGGAAAGAGCCGTCTTCAGGGCGATAGATTTCAGTACCGGTAATGTCGCTGGGCAGCAGATCGGGAGTGAACTGGATACGGTGAAAGTCACCCTCGACGGCTCGTGACAGATCTTTGATGGCCTTGGTCTTTGCAAGTCCCGGAGCACCTTCTACCAAGAGATGGCCATCAGCCAGCAGTGCTATCAACAGTCGATCGACCAGTTTCTCTTGTCCGATGATCTGCTGTGTCAGCCAGGTTCTCAGTATTGTTATTGTGTTGTGATGACTCATAAATTTACCTGTTCTACGAAGCGGGATACTGGCCGGAAGTCAGCGATTGTAACCAATTTAAGCCTGATGTCTAGCAGGCGCTCAGGTCAGATTGTCATAGAATGTGGCAGCGTCGTCGCAAGGGCTGACTTATAATGCCGGACGCTGCTGCAATGACTGTGTTAAAGCGGCTTTCTATTTTGTGACCATCCTTTAAAGAGATATCTCATGTACGGCCTTATGCGCTCATTGTTGTTTACCTTGCCAACGGAAACCTCCCATCTGGTCGCCATGAGCAGTCTGGATTGGGCTCGCACTCTTCAGCTGCAAGGTTTGTTGGGTGGAGCGCGTGCTGGCAGGGGTGTTCCGCTAAATGTCATGGGTATTGAGTTTCCCAATGCGCTGGGGTTGGCGGCAGGTCTGGATAAAAATGCTGACCATATCGATGGTCTGGCAGCTCTGGGGTTCGGATTTATCGAGATCGGCACCGTGACGCCACGCCCGCAGCCCGGAAATCCGTTGCCACGATTATTCAGATTGCCCGAGCAGCAGGCCATCATCAATCGCATGGGTTTTAACAACAAAGGCATGGATTATGCGCTTGACAGAATCCGTCGCAGTCACTTTAAAGGAGTGCTGGGCATCAATATTGGTAAAAATTTTGATACCCCCTTCGACAAAGCGGCAGATGATTACCTGATCGGGTTAACAAAAGCCTGGGCGCAGGCCAGCTACGTGGTGGTCAATTTATCGTCCCCCAACACACCCGGACTGCGAAGTCTGCAATACGGCGAAGATCTGCGCAGGTTGCTTGATGTGCTCAAGCAGGCACAACACAGACTGGCGCGGGCTGACGGGCGTCATGTCCCACTGGTCATCAAGATAGCCCCGGATCTGAACAGCGAGGAAATTGGTTTGATCGCCGCCAGCCTGCTGGAATTTGCAGTTGATGGAGTGACAGCAACCAATACCACCTTGTCGCGTGCGGGAGTGGAAGACAATCCTTTGCACACACAAGCCGGAGGTTTGAGCGGCGCTCCGGTGCGCGCGGCCTCCACCCGCGTCATCAGGGAGCTGAACCGGGCGCTGGATGGCAAGCTGCCCATTATCGGGGTCGGAGGTATCGGTAGCCTGCAGGATGCACGCGAGAAACTGCAGGCTGGCGCCAGTTTGCTACAGACCTACACAGGTTTTATCTACGGTGGTCCGCCTCTGGTGCGTGAGATTGTTGAAGGACTGGGCATCAACGATGTGCGTCCTGGTCACAAATCAGAAACAACTGGAGGCTGAAATTGTTGGTTCTCTTCACCACGGCCGGTTGCCACCTTTGTGACGATGCCGAAGCGATTCTCCGCTATTGCCGCAGTTATTATCCGCAGGTGCAATGGCGCACGGTTGAGATCGCAGAGGATGCCGCCCTGGTCGAGCGCTATGGCGTTCGTATCCCGGTGATCAGCATGGCTGATTCAGAGGCAGAACTGAACTGGCCATTTGATCCGGGTCAGCTTATGGCCTTTATCAAAAGCCAAATAAACGACGGGCATTAGCGGTGGTTTCTTCAGCAATGAGTGCCGGGGACCGTTCACAGAAGTGCGCAACAGTGTGCAGTACTTCTGTCAGATAGGCAGGTTCATTGCGACGGCTTTTAGGCTTCGGGCGCAGGCTGCGCGGTAACAGGTAGGGAGCATCGGTCTCCAATAACAACCGGTCATGGGGAATGTCTTTGACCAGTTCCAGAAGATGTTGCCCGCGCCGTTCGTCACAGATCCAGCCAGTGATGCCAATGTACATGTCCATGTCCAGATAATCGTAAAGCGCCGTCTTTTCATCCGTAAAACAATGCACCACGCCACCGGCCAGTTGGTCGCGATAGTCTTTTAATATCGGGTAAAAACGGCTATGAGCGTCACGCTGATGCAAAAATACCGGTTTTCCGGTCTGAACAGCCATCAACAGGTGTTCGGCAAACACACTTTCCTGAACGGGGCGTGGCGAATAGTCGCGGTTAAAGTCTAGTCCGGTTTCCCCGACCGCCCTGATCAACGGATCGTCCAGTAATGCGCGAATCCCTCGCAGCGTGTCAGTATCTGCATGGGCTGCTTCGTGCGGATGAATACCTGCGGTGGCAGACAGATTCGGATACTGATGACACAAACTCAAGGCTTTCCGGGAAGCAGCCAAGGTTGTCCCTGTTACCAGTTGATGCACAATACCTGCTGCCACGGCCCGCTGAATAACCTCAGGCAAGTCGTGGTCAAATGATTCATGGCCAAGATTGGCACCGATGTCTACGAGTGAGATTTTCATGGCGGGCGAGTATATCAGAGCGCATACAGGTGCTGTACCGCTGCAGTGAATCAATCCTGTGAGGTCTAATGTGCCGCAGCGGTGTGGTAGATTGAGTGCGTATCAAGGATAATGCCGGCCGCTGATATCAGACCAACACGCACTAGACAGGTTTTACAACATGACAAATCCCATGGCGCCACAGACGACATTACCCGCAAAAAAAGCTCTGAACTGGGCAGAACTTGGCTTTACCTACCAGCCAACGGAGTACCGGTTCCGTGCTATTCACAAAGATGGCCAATGGTCTGAAGGAGAGCTGATCACCTCAGACATGATCAGCGTGCATGAAGGCGCCCCGGCGTTGCATTACGCCCAACAGTGTTTTGAAGGATTAAAAGCCCAGACTGCACCCGATGGCCGCGTGCTGCTGTTCCGGCCGCAATTGAATGCTGAGCGTATGCGACAGGCCGCCGGCCGTTTGCTGATGCCGATTGTGCCAGAAGAGTTGTTCATCCGCGGTATAGAACAAGCTGTTCGCGCCAACTACGCCTGGATACCACCTCACGGCTCGGGTGCTTCTTTATACATACGCCCCATGCTGATCGGGGTTGGCCAGAACCTTGGTTTGAAAACAGCAAAGGAATTTGAGTTCCGTGTGTTTGTGTCTCCGGTCGGGCCTTACTACAAAAGCGCCGGTCTGGCAGTGATTTCTCTGGCGGTGTCTGATCTGGATCGGGCAGCACCATCGGGAACCGGCAACTTCAAAATCGGCGCTAATTATGCGGGCGGACTTTTGGCTACGCGGCTTGCGCAGGAGTTGGGTGCCAATGAGGCGCTGTTCCTCGACGCCCGAGAGCATCGGTATATTGATGAAGCCGGGTCTGCCAATATCGTAGTTGCAATGAAGGGCGGGCGCTTTGTGACGCCTGCGTCCAATGCAGTACTGCCGAGTGTTACCCGTCGCTCCATCATGACGTTGGCGGAACAGGATATGGGCTTGACCATAGAACACAGGGCCATTGACCTGCGTGTCGAAATTGGTGAATTTGAAGAAGTCGCGGCCTGTGGCACTGCCGCGGTGATCTCGCCAGTCGGCAGGATTTTTGTAGACGGACAATGGCACCGTTTTTATGGTAACGGAGAGCTCGCCGGACCTGTCATGCAAAAACTCTATCAGTTACTGGTAGGTATTCAGCGTGGCGAATTGGCTGACAAGTATGGCTGGACACACAGCGTAATTCTCTGATTATGATCCGTTTTCTGGTTCGCCAGCCCAATTTTTAAAGGGCTGGTGGGCTGAAATATCAAATTTCGCGTATATCCGTGAACGTCCAACTAGAGCTTGACCCTCAGTCGGCGAGTCTTTATATATGACGGCTTGATTGGATCATGCCTCTACCATCAGGCCTTGTCGCAGCGCAGTGCCTTCTGCTTGAATATCAGGAATTGAACAACTGAATGAGTAAAAATCTGGTCATTGTTGAGTCGCCTGCCAAGGCTAAAACGATTAACAAATATCTTGGAAAAGAGTTTGTGGTCAAGTCCAGCGTAGGTCATATCCGCGATCTTCCTGTGTCTGGCAGCGGCAACGGGCTGGCGACAGATCCCGTCGAGCGTGCGCGTGAAGCCGCCAAAACCCGCAAACTCAGCCCTGACAAGAAGGCTGAACACAAAGAGAAAAAATCTCGTGAACAATTGATTTCCCGCATGGGCGTTGACCCTGAGCATGGTTGGCGTGCGCGTTATGAGATTTTGCCCGGCAAAGAAAAAGTAGTGGCAGAGCTCAAGAGGCTTGCCAAATCGGCAGACACAATCTACCTCGCTACCGACTTGGACAGAGAGGGAGAGGCCATCGCCTGGCACCTGAAAGAAGCCATAGGGGGTGATGAAAGTCGCTATCGGCGTGTGGTTTTTAACGAAATCACCAAAAAAGCGATTAAGGAGGCCTTTTCGCGTCCCGGCGAACTGGACATGCGTTATGTGGAAGCACAACAGGCGCGTCGTTTTCTGGATCGGGTCGTTGGTTTTATGGTATCGCCCCTGTTATGGGCCAAAGTGGCGCGTGGTTTGTCAGCCGGTCGTGTGCAATCGGTCGCCGTGCGCCTCATAGTTGAACGGGAGCGCGAGATACGAGCGTTTGTCCCGGAAGAGTTCTGGGAGTTGTTCGCTGACACCCGTACCAGCCACAAAGCCGCGCTCAGATTGCAGGTTATAAGGCAGGCGGGTGAAAATTTTCGCCCCGGCAACGGCAGTGAGACTTCCGCGGCGCAGGCGTTACTGCAACAGGCACAATTTATTGTCAGTGGCCGCGAAGATAAACCGACCAGTTCAAAACCAAAGCCGCCACTGATTACTTCAACGCTGCAACAGGCAGCCAGCACACGATTGGGTTTTGGCGTCAAAAAAACCATGACTCTGGCGCAGCGTTTGTATGAAGCCGGTTACATCACTTATATGCGAACCGACTCAACAAATCTTAGTGCTGATGCAGTGGCCATGTGCCGCAGTTACATTGAAGATCAGTTTGGAAAAAAATATCTCCCTGAAGCGCCGATTAAGTACAGCGCCCGTGATGGCGCGCAGGAGGCACACGAGGCGATTCGTCCGACAGACGTGAACACCTTGCCTACCCAGTTGTCTGCAATGGAACGCGATGCCGAGCGTTTGTACGCGCTGATCTGGGCTCACTTTGTGGCATGCCAGATGCCGCCGGCACTGTACCTTAGCAGCCAGATAACGGTGATGGCCGGTGAGTTTGAGTTGCGCACCAAAGGACGGATCATGCAATTTGACGGGTATCTGAAAGTACTGCCCAGCAAAGAGGAAGACGTGGTACTGCCGGATGTCTCTGCAGGTGAAAAGCTCAAACTTGAGCAACTGGAACCCAAACAGCACTTTACAAAACCCTCACCACGATATACCGAAGCGAGCCTGGTCAAGGAGCTGGAAAAGCGCGGCATTGGCCGGCCTTCAACCTATGCGGCTATCATCTCCACCATTCAGGAACGTGGTTATGTGAAAGTGGAGAGCCGGCGTTTCTACGCACAAAAAATGGGTGATATTGTTGCCGAACGATTGGAAGAAAGTTTCACTGATCTGATGGATTATGACTTTACAGCGAAGATGGAAAGTTCGCTGGATGAAGTGGCGGCGGGCGTCAAAAACTGGAAACAGGTACTGGATGATTTTTATGCCGGGTTCTCTGAACAGCTAAGCCGGGCATCTGCTGACGACAATGGCATGCGCGAGAATAATCCTACAGATACAGATGTTCCGTGTCCGCAGTGTGGTCGCCACATGCAAATTCGCACAGCCTCAACCGGTGTGTTTTTGGGATGCTCTGGATATGCGCTGCCGCCAAAGGAGCGCTGCAAGAGTACGTTGAATTTGATACCGGGTGAAGAAGCGATTAGCACTGACAGTGCTGAAGAAGCAGAGGAAGTTGAGAACCGTCTGCTGCGCGAGCGCAAACGTTGCACAATTTGTAATTCAACAATGGACAGTTACCTGATCGATGGGCAACGCAAGATTCATGTGTGTGGCAATAACCCCGACTGCAGTGGGTATGAACTGGAAGCGGGTAGTTACAAAATAAAAGGTTATGAAGGTCCGATTGTTGAGTGCGACAAGTGTGGATCGGACATGCAGCTGAAAACCGGCCGCTTTGGTAAATACTTTGGCTGCACAGCGGAGGGCTGTGGCAATACTCGCAAACTACTGCGCAGCGGCGAGGCTGCGCCACCCAAGATTGACCCGGTGGTAATGTCTGAGTTGCGTTGCGAGAAGGTCGATGATCATTACGTACTGCGGGACGGTGCCGCCGGTCTTTTTCTGGCCGCCAGCAAGTTTCCCAAAAATCGTGAGACACGTGCGCCCTTGCTCAAAGAGTTGATTCCGCACAAGGATCAAATTGATCCCAAGTATCATTATTTGATGGGCGGTCCTGTAAAGGACAAAGAAGGTAACCCGTCGGTGGTGCGCTTCAGCCGTAAGTCGCAGGAGCATTATCTGTTGACTGAGGTTGATAAAAAGCCCACTGGCTGGAAGTCGGTTTATCGAAATGAGAAGTGGGTTGTGGAGAGCTGATTCATTCAGGGGTAGTTGCATCGGGCTGGCAGTGCGTTTGTAACTGGAGTGCCCGCCCGATGCTCACTCTGGCCAGATGGCAGTGGAAGCGTCCTTCTTTAAATGCTGATGCATAAAAACGTCATCGAGATTGGTAGCGTTTACGCGTGCCGTCTTATAACGCCCACGCTGATCCCCTCTATAACAAATGCCTGCCGGCGAAGATCAACAACAATGGGCTCATAGTCTTCGTTTTCCGGTAACAGATGCAGAACGTTGCGGTCTGCAGTGTGTTCAAGGCGTTTGACGGTGACGTCCTCGTCAAGCCTGGCCACGATAATGTCACCATGTCTGGCCTGGCTGGTTTTATGAACTGCCAGCAGGTCACCTTCAAAAATACCTGCGTTAATCATGCTAGTGCCTTTTACAGTCAGCAGATAGTCCGCTTTAGGGTAGAACAGCTCAGCCGGGATACTGACGTACTCATCGATGCATTCCTGAGCCAGAATTGGACTTCCCGCAGCAACCTGGCCGACCACGGGTAAACCACGAGGCCAGTTGTTGGCAGCTTCCTGCTCATGAGCCGGGGTTGCAAAACTGTCAGTGATGCGGATGCCGCGTGATGCGCCGGGGATCATTTCAATGGCTTTTTTGCGGGCAAGTGCTTTGAGATGCTCCTCTGCGGCATTTGGCGACTTGAAGCCCATTTCCTGTGCAATTTCAGAGCGAGTCGGTGGGTAGCCGGTTTCCTGCTGATAACGACGGATATACTCCAGTATTTCGGTTTGTCTGGGCGTCAGCGTTTGCATGGTCTCTCCGTCCTGAAGGTTGTAAGACTGTAAGTATATACAGTTATTGTTGCCTTGCAAGGCAGGGTTTCTGCCCGCCAGCTTAATCGGTCATAATGAGCGCCTGCTCACTGTCTGGACGGTGATGATCTGCCAAAGAGGGAATACCCATTGAGTACTACAGTCACAACACCTACGCCCGGTGTACTGATGCTGGATATACACGGCAAAACACTGACCTCTGAGGATAAGGACCTGCTCCAGCAAACTCACGTGGGCGGTGTCATTCTGTTTTCGCGCAATATCAATGAGCCGGAACAAGTGCTGGAACTGACGTCAGCGATCCGTGCGCAGCGTCCCGAGATACTGCTGGCTGTGGATCAGGAAGGCGGCCGGGTGCAGCGCCTGCGTGAAGGCTTCACGCGCTTGCCACCCATGCTGATGTTAGGGCATCAGTGGCGCAAACAGCCCGAGCACACTGTGCGACTGGCGCATGACTGCGGTTGGTTAATGGCCTCTGAGGTACTGGCCGCAGGTTTTGATTTCAGTTTTGCCCCGGTCCTGGATTTGTACACCGGGCTCAGTGAAGTGATCGGCAACCGTGCGTTTTCCGACGACAAAGAGGTATTGATCTGCCTGGCTTCGGCGTTTATGAATGGCATGCACGAGGCAGGCATGGCGACGACCGGCAAACACTTTCCCGGTCATGGCAGTGTCGAGGCCGATTCTCACCTGGCGCTGCCAGTTGATAATCGGTCGATGCAACAAATCCGCGACGAGGACCTACTGCCGTTTACGCGCTGCCTGCCGTTGTTGGATGCGGTGATGCCTGCACACGTTATTTATTCGCAGGCAGATGTGCATTGTGCGGGATTTTCGCACTTCTGGTTGCAAACGCTGCTGAGACTAGAGCTTGGGTTCAAGGGTGTTATTTTCAGTGATGATTTGGTCATGGAGGCAGCATCGTCGGCCGGTAACATGACGCAACGCGTTGAAAAGGCGTTGCAGGCTGGATGTGACATGCTGCTGGTGTGCAACAACAGGGACGCTGCACACGAAGCACTTGCCTCATTGCAGGTATTGGCTGCTGATCCTGAACTTGCAAAGCAGATTCAGCAAAGTTCGCTGAGGCTTGCTGACATGCGCCGCCGACAGTCGCCGCAGTGGGGTCAGTTACAGCAGTCTTCGCGCTGGCGCAGTGTTCATCACGATCTTGTGCAGTTGATGGCACATCACACGCTCTGAAAAATATCATTAAGGTTGAAAAAATCTTTCAAGCTGAAAAAAGCATGCAAGCTGACATCATGACTGGAAATATAAGGATTATTGGATCATGGACCCTCTGAAACTGGCCGCTGTGTTGAGTAATGCCCAATGCCTGTTCAGCGAAGCGGATATCGCTCGCGCACTTGACGTTATCGCTGAGCAGATCAGTTCTCAACTGTCTGACAGCAATCCGGTATTGTTGTGTGTAATGAATGGCGGTGTGATTTTTACCGGCCAACTGGCAACACGTCTGCAATTCCCGCTGCAGATGGATTACGTGCATGCCACACGTTATCGCGAACAGCTCCGTGGAGCTGATCTTCACTGGCGTGTGACACCTGCTACCGCTTTGAAAGATCGCACTGTGTTGATACTTGATGACATTTTTGATGTTGGCGAAACACTCAGTGCCATTAAATCTTGGTGCGAAAATGCAGGAGCTACCAAGGTGTATACCGCTGTGCTCATCGACAAACAACACAATCGAAAAACAGCGGAGCTAAAGCAGGCCGATTTCACGGCGCTCTACGCAGATGACTTTTATCTATTTGGTTACGGCATGGATTACAAGGGTTACTGGCGCAATGCGCCGGGCATCTACGCGGCGCAGCCAGAATGAGCGGCACGGAGCAACTATTGCGCAGCATCAGCACTCAGCAGGGGCCGGCCCCCGTGCATCTGTGGAACCCGCCGTATTGTGGCGAAATCGATATCAGAATTGCGGCAGACGGCCGTTGGTATCATGACGGTTCACTCATCAATCGTCCGCGTATGGTGCAGTTGTTTTCGTCAATATTGCGACGCGATGATGACGGATTTTTTTACCTGGTGACTCCGGTTGAGCGAGTGCGCATCAGGGTCGACGATTGTCCATTTGTTGCGCAGCTGCTGGATGTAGAAGGAGAGGGAGCGTCACAACAGCTGCGCTTCACGCTGAACACTGGCGAGCATGTTGTCGCGGGCGCGCAAAACTGTCTTGAATTTGATGATGATGAGCAAGGTGCTCCCCATCCCAGGCTGCATGTCAGGCATGGACTTTATGCATTGATCAGCCGTTCGGTTTTTTATCAGCTGGTTGATCTGGCGCAACTGAAACCATTGTCTGATGATGATAAAAAAAATAATAAAAACAAGGAAAAAAATCACAAACTAGTGCTTTATAGTTCAGGTGCGGAATTTATTTTTGGCTCGGTTCAGGATGATTTCTGACCAGCCTTTTGATTGACGACTGTGGATAAACGCGGCATCATTGATAGTCTTTTTTATGTGCCTCGCTGTGTAGACAATCAGTGGTGTTTTGTAATAAGTGACATTGGAGAATCCATGAAGATTCTGGTAGCGATAAAACGTGTAGTGGATGCAAACGTAAAAGTTCGAGTGAAAGCTGACCACAGCGGTGTTGATTTGACCAACGCAAAGATGGCGGTTAATCCGTTCTGTGAAATAGCCATCGAAGAGGCAATCCGGCTCAAAGAAAAAGGTCTTGCCGAAGAAATCATTGCGGTCTCCATTGGTGAGAAAGCTTGTCAGGAACAGATTCGCACGGCACTGGCGCTGGGTGCTGATCGTGGTATTCATGTTGAAGCGGCTGCTGATCTGCAGCCGCTACCAGTTGCACGTCTGCTGCATAAATTGGTCGAGAGAGAAGGTGCCGCACTGGTGATTCTGGGCAAACAATCCATCGATTCCGATAATAACCAAGTGGGTCAGATGTTGGCCGCGTTGGCCGGCATGCCGCAAGGTACATTTGCATGCAAAGTGGACATTGCTGACGGCCGTGCGCTGGTGACTCGCGAAGTTGACGGTGGTGAGCAAACCGTATCATTGAAGTTGCCCGCTGTGATCACCACCGATCTGCGACTTAATGAGCCTCGTTACGCATCACTGCCAAACATCATGAAGGCCAAGAAGAAGCAGCTGGATACACTGACCCCGGCTGATCTGGGTGTGGATATCAGTTCGGGCCTGAAAGTCATTGCTGTTGAGCCGCCGCCCAGCCGATCGGCGGGCATCAAAGTGGCCAGTGTTGATGAGTTGATCAGTAAATTAAAATCTGAAGCCAAAGTCATCTAAGGGGTAGCAAACATGAGTATTTTGGTTATTGCAGAACATGACAATGCCGCCCTGCGGCCGGCTACTTTGAATGCGGTCACTGCTGCCAAAGCTATTGGTGGAGATATTGTTGTACTGGTCGCTGGCGCCAGCTGCGCGGCAGTGGCTACTGCAGCTGCCTCAGTCAGTGGAGTCAGCAAAGTATTGCTGGCTGACAACGCTGTGTATGGTAATCAGTTGCCTGAAAATATTTCCGCGCTCATTGCAGAGATTGCGGCAGCTTATTCTCATGTGTTGGCGCCAGCCACCACGACCGGCAAGAATTTTATGCCGCGTGTTGCTGCTTTGTTGGGCGTTGCGCAGATATCCGACATCATTGCTGTCAAAAGCGCTGACACGTTTGTGCGACCGATTTATGCAGGTAACGCACTGGCCACTGTGCAATCCAGCGATACCGTCAAAGTGGTAACCGTGCGCACAACCGGTTTTGAAGAAGCCGCTAAAGAAGGTGGATCAGCTGCGGTCGAAACACTCGCAGTGGTGAAGAGTCAGGATATTGCCGAATTTGTGAGTCAGCAGTTGACTGTGTCAGAGCGTCCAGAGCTTACTGGCGCGTCGATTGTCATTTCCGGTGGCCGCGGTATGCAGAACGGTGACAACTTTGTGCTGCTGGAAAAGGTTGCCGACAAACTCGGCGCCGCCATTGGCGCTTCGCGTGCAGCTGTAGATGCTGGTTTTGTGCCTAATGACATGCAGGTTGGTCAGACTGGTAAGATTGTCGCGCCGGATTTGTATATCGCCGTTGGCATTTCAGGTGCGATACAGCATCTGGCCGGCATGAAAGACAGCAAAGTCATTGTGGCGATAAACAAAGATGAAGAGGCTCCGATATTCCAGGTAGCTGATTACGGTCTGGTTGCCGATCTGTTTCAGGCAGTCCCGGAGTTGGCGGACAAACTCTGATAACAAGTCACAGGTGTGCCGGCTGACGATAGCCAGTCGTGCTCTTAATCGCAGGCATAAAAAACCCGGCTAGAAGCCGGGTTTTTTATGTCACCAGGAATTACTCTGATTTATCGGCCTCAGATTGAGCGGCCAGTCGCGCTTCTTCCGCAAGCCGGCGACGACGGATTTCGCGAGGATCATTGGGGGCGCGACCGCCACTGCTGATGGCGGCGGGAGCCACCACTTCTGCAGCGGGCTCTGCTACGGTTGCAACTACCGGGTTGCTTGCAGCACCGGTTGTTGCAGTTGTAGCGTCCGCTGTCACTTCTACAACAGCCGGCGGCAACTCAGCCTGTGGCTCTGAGAGTGTGACAACTTCAACAACGGTTTGCTCAGCAGCCACGGGTTGGTAATCTGCAGCAGGTTCTGCAACCGCTACTTTCTGCACTGTTTGATCGGCAGCCTGTTCAGCCCGGGCTGCATTCTCAGCGGCCGATTTGGCTGCTGCTCTCGCAGATGCCGATCGTCCCGAAGATTTAGCGGCGGGTTTGGTGACAGTTGTTGCAATTTCAGCCACATCAGCCACATCAGCCACTGCAGCGATTTTAGCTACCTCTGCTATATCAGCCACATCAATTTTCGCTGTGATATCAGCGCTTTTGTTAGGCTCGGGAGTATCGTCAGAGTCATCGCTCTCGTCAGTATCGGTGGCTTCGGTTGTCTCAGTGCCCGCTGTCTGGCCACGCCCCCGACGTGATCGACCG
The DNA here is from genome assembly GCA_943330915.2 of Rhodoferax sp. OV413. Taxonomy (GTDB): domain Bacteria; phylum Pseudomonadota; class Gammaproteobacteria; order Pseudomonadales; family Pseudohongiellaceae; genus Pseudohongiella. The sequence continues at coordinate 55,062 of CALQJO020000011.1, forward strand.
CCGCGGCTGCGACGACGACGCGGCTTGGCTACGCTATCCTCGCCTGATTCAGTCTGGACATTGCCATCTTCAGATGACTCAACGCGCAACAGCTCGTCAGTTACCACTGCACTCTCTTCAGCATTGGCAGTCGCTTGCAGCCCTGCGTTGTGATCAATCTCTGTCACTGTGGCTGCGCTGTCCAATGTTGTGTCCAGACCATCAGGGTGCGGGCCACGTGTGCGCTTGTTTGTATTGCGAGGTCTGCGATCACCACGTCGACGCTTGGCATCACCGTTGGTTTCGTCAGACGGATCAGCGTCAGCCGTGTCTGCGATCACATCTTTGCGCAGTGTCTCATCATCAGCAGGTCGTTGACGGTTGTTGCCTTGTACCTGAGCACCTTGCTGATTGCCGCCGCGACGACGACCGCGACCCTGGCCTGCAGCGCCTGCGTCAGCGTCTGCTGCATCACGCGGAGGTCGACGCTCATCCTTACGATCCGCCTTAATGTCATCATCAGGTTTGGCGGAGCTGCGATCACGATCATTGCGATCACGGTCAGACCGGCCACTGCCCCGATTCTGGCGTGAGTTACGATTCTGTGCACCTTGACCCGCGCCCGACGTGCGACGACCGCGCTGTTGCTCTGAATCGTCTTTGTCCTCTGTCTTGGCCGGCGCTGCATCATCTGATGAGTCTGACAGGCCAATGATAGACAGCAACGAAGCAAACAAGCCCTTTTTGCGCGGAGCGGCTACCGGCGCCGCCGTTTTGGCGACAGATGCGGCAGATGGTGCAGGGGCTTGCGGAACCGTGGGTGCCTGTACCGCTGCCTGCTGCGCCGGAACGGGCTTTTGCGCCACAACCAATTCTTCGTGATCATCATTCGTCGTGACGATTTCGTAGCTTGCCACCGGTGTGCCACCATCTTGCAAGGTCAGGCACTGAATCTCGTAATGCGGCGTTTCCAGTGACGGATTTGGAACAATCAGCAGGCGTGTTTTACTTTGCGCTTCAATGGCAGCAACAGCGTTGCGCTTCTCATTGAGCAGGTAGGAGGCCACAGACAACGGCACAATTGCTCTGATTTCGGCGCTCTTTTTCTTGTTGGCCTCTTCCTGCAGAACGCGCAGGATAGACAGGCATAGTGACTTCACATCACGAATGGTGCCCTGGCCATTACAGCGTGGGCACACCACAGCACTGGTCTCATCCAGTGACGGACGCAGACGCTGACGTGACATTTCCAGCAATCCAAAACGGGAAATGCGACCGACCTGCACACGCGCGCGGTCTGCTTCCAGCGCGTCCCGCATGCGGTTTTCAACTTCTTTCTGATTTTTGGTAGAGCTCATGTCGATAAAATCAATGACGACAAGGCCACCCATATCAC
>CALQJO020000012.1 GCA_943330915.2 Rhodoferax sp. OV413
AACCTGGCATCACGCTGCGCGATCTGGTGAATGCTATCCCTTACGCAGCAATTCAGTCCGGTGATCTGACTGTCGAAAAGAAAGGCAAAAAGAACATTTTCTCTGGTCGTATTCTCGAAATTGAAGGGCTGCCCAACCTTAAAGTCGAGCAGGCTTTTGAGTTATCAGACGCGTCCGCTGAGCGTTCAGCTGCTGGCTGCACCATTCGCTTGAATGAAGCGCCCATCGTTGAGTATTTCAAGTCGAATATTGCGCTGCTGCGCTGGATGATCAGTGAAGGATACGGAGATGCGCGCACCATCGAACGCCGCGCACGTGCCATGGAAGCCTGGCTGGAAAATCCTGAACTCATGCAGCCCGATGCCGATGCTGAGTATTACAAAATCATCGAGATTGACCTGGCCGAAATCAAAGAGCCTTTGCTGGCCTGCCCGAATGATCCGGATGACATCAAGCCGTTGTCAGCAGTTCAGGGCACTAAAATTGATGAAGTATTTATCGGTTCATGCATGACTAACATAGGTCATTTCCGAGCAGCCAGCGAAGTACTGAAACAGATTAAAGGTGCCATTCCAACCCGTCTGTGGATCTCGCCGCCGACCAAGATGGATCAGCACCAGCTCACCGAAGAGGGCATCTACAGTGTTTTCGGGGTTTCCGGTGCGCGCACGGAGATGCCTGGGTGTTCACTGTGCATGGGTAACCAGGCACGTGTCGCCCCCAACTCGACCGTTGTATCTACCTCGACACGTAACTTCCCCAACCGTCTGGGTGATGGTGCCAATGTTTTCCTGGCGTCTTCTGAACTAGCAGCTGTAGCATCCGCATTAGGTCGTATTCCGACGATGGAGGAGTACATGGGCTACATGGGCATGGTAAACACCATGTCTGACAAGATTTATCGTTATCTGAACTTTAACGAAATCAAGTCTTACATGGATGCGGCAACGCGTCAGAAGGCGATCCCGGTCACCAATATTGTTGAGGTGGCGTAATCCTGTCGAGATGAGCGGAGTTCGCGCTGATCTTGGTCAGCTAAGTTCACGCTGATCAACGGGCCGGAAGAGGAGAAAAGTTTATCGGACGACGCCCTTGGCGTCTGATTGTCCGAAAACTGTTCTCTTCTTCCGGCCCTTTTTTATTTGTAGACCCGGAGACGTAGATACGGAGAACATGGGTAAGGAGGCGAGTACTTAGAGTACGCAGACTGCAAGTGGATGCGGCTGCGCTACTCAGGATTGCTTACGCATGGAACCGGCAAAGTCTCGGCAAAAGGGATACGCAAACAGCGTCAGCCCCGCTCAACCCAGTGATCAACAACCACAGCGTCACGCACCACAATCACAAGCGTCTCTTCTTCGTCGCTTGACACATCAATGTTAAACAACAAGAACATGCCTATTTCAGTTTCCTTGGAGCGGCTGTTTACATAACGCCATACTTCCGAGCCATCGTCGCGCGCGGAACTGCGGTCAGGCGTTCCTAAGGTTTTAGTCACCCATGATACTGAGGTCTGGCCGGATACCAGTTGAGCGCGCTCCTCTTCATGCCACTGCGTCTTGCCAGCATTCTGTTTGGAATCCACCACGAACAAGCATCCCATCAGACTGAAACAAATAATTGATACTCCAAACAGTTTCCACATAATCCCTCCAAGCCAGTATGTTGCTTTGTGTTATAAAAACCTGTGGGGCTTGCTCACTGCCATTGTCGACATCAGCAGACCACCAACTGGTTGAGCAGAAATCGTGCCAATCGCTAAAAGATCATATCCAATTGTTTTATATTAATTATTTCCGGAAATGTAACTTTTTTAATCAAAATATCTGTCAAGCGATAGCGTGAATGACCAACAATTGGCAAAAGTGGCAATTCAGGCATGGTGACCAGAGTGCACGTCAGTCCGGGATGACGCAAATCATCAGCACCAATATACTCAGTGTATGATCACACATGATCGGCAAGCCTTATAACTTCATGCAGGAAGATGTAATGAACACTACTCAGAAACTCAAGAGGCTGACAGCAGGCCTGCTCATCAGCCTTGCAACCCTTTTGTACGCCGGCTGGTTGTCAGCGCAGACCGAAATCATTCGTGGCGCCATTCCTCCCATGCCAGAGATTACCTATCACCCATCACCCGCCGGATATCAGGTCGAGGAGTTTGCAAGTGATCTGCAAGTGGTCTGGACGATTCGATTTTTACCGGATGGCCGCCTGATGGTGACTGAACGCCCAGGCCGTGTCCGCATAATTGCCACAGACGGTACTCTGGATTCACAACCATGGCTGACTATCGAAGACCGGGTGTTTTTTCAGGGCGAAAGTGGTTTAACAGGGCTGGCGCTGCATCCGCGCTATCCGGAAGTACCTTGGGTGTATGTGATGTACACCTATCTTGCCGACGATGTTGCCTTTAACCGCATCAGTCGTTTTACTGAAACCAACGGTCGTGCCGGGCAAGAAACGATTCTGCTTGATGGCCTTGCAGCGCAAACGCGCGGTGGCAGCCACAGTGGCGGTACCCTGCAGTTCGGCCCTGATGGCATGTTGTATGTCGCAACCGGGGATGCATTTGAACGACAACGCTCCAATGACCTGAATGACCTCGCGGGTGCCGTGCTGCGCATAGACGAAAACGGCGAGGTGCCGGCAGACAATCCATGGGCAGGGAATCCGATCTGGGCGCATGGGCTGAGGAACCCGCACGGTCTGAGCTGGCAACCATCCACTGGCAGGATTTTTACTGGCGATCATGGACCTACGGGGGAAGATCAGTTGATGGCACACGACAGAATCGTCATCCTGGAAGGCGGGCGCCATCACGGCTGGCCGATCATGGTAGGAGCAGCCGGTTTGACGGAATTTGTTGATCCCATCCTCACTTTTGTACCGTCCTCACCACCAGGGGACACCTTGTTTTATACAGGAGATCTAATGCCTGAATTAAAAAACGATCTGTTTGTATCAATACTCGGATTCCAGCCGCTGGAACGTCAGAATCTGATGCGTGTGCGTTTTGAGGATCCCGCCAATCCTGACCGACCCACTGCCATTGAGCGTTGGTTCAATGACGCACAAGGCAACAGTGTCTATGGACGGTTGCGTGCTCTGGCGATTGGCCCCGATGGGGCGATTTATGTTGGAACCAGCAATCACGATGGCCGACAGATGACAGCCAGCCATCGCGAAATCCCGGACAGAATTCTGAGAATCAGCCCAGCTCAATAACGAGACGGCAGGTTGTATCTACCCAAAGGGATGGTGATTATGAAGTATCTCTATGAATCTCTCTGTTTTGTTGTCTTGCTGATGTTCGCAGGCAGCGCGTTTGCCAGCGAAAATCCTCTCTATTCAGCCAGTACCTCACGTTTGACGATCAACGCGGTTGACACGGACAGCCAGCCAGGTATTTTCCAGGATGTGGTGATTGAGTTTGCACGGGATGATTTGTGGCGCTTGGTCAATATGCGTGAGGGCGTATTGCTCCCTCACATCGAACAGGTAGAACTTGTTCAAACCAGCAGCCACCCGGTTCAGGTCTTTCTGAGAATCAAGGGTGAATTCCCCAGCGGCTGTGGTGCTATTGGCGAGATAAGCCAACGACACGAAGGTACCAAATTCAACGTGTCGGTGTATTACAAAAATGACGACTGGTTAACAAACCCCGGACAGGTAGCCTGCACACTGGCTACGGTCAGGTTCAGTCGCGTGATTTCGCTACAAACCTATGGATTGGCGGCCGGCACCTACCAGTATGTGCTGAACAACAAGTTCAGCGGTATGTTCTCGCTTCAGGCAGATAACCAGTTAGCTAACTGACAGCTCCAACTGTTACACAGAGTCTCAGTAAGTTATCTGAGACTCTTGCTGACTACCTCAAACACATCCTTTGAAAGCTCTGGCTGCGCGGCAATACGTTCCAGTTGTGACTGCATCAGCACTTGCCTTTCTGGTGCAAATTTTTTCCACCGTGTTAACGGCGTCAGCAATCGTGATGCTATCTGCGGATTAGTCAGATTCAGCGCAATGACCTGATCGGCCAGAAACTCATATGCATCACCGCTGATATGGTGGAAGTTAATCGCATTTGCATTACAGAATGCACTGATCAGCGATCGCACTTTATTCGGATTACGCATGTCAAACGCTTCATGATGCATCAGAGCTTTCACTTGCTGCAACGTCCCCGGGCGACTGGCAATCGCCTGTACTGTGAACCACTGATTAACAACCAGTGATTCATGTTTCCAACGCGCGTAAAAATCTGCCAGCGCCTGGCTGCGCAAAACTTCTGCTTGTGGATAGCGGCTGTTAACAAGAAAACGTAACGCGGCATCCACATCGGTCATGTTTTCTGCAGCCAGATATTGCTGATAACAGGTCTCCAACCAGTCGGCCTCAGGCTGACGCATCAAGTAAGACAGACAGACATTTTTTAACGCCCGTTTAGCAATACCGGCTGCATCTGCTTTGTAAAGGTTGCTGCTTTGACAGAGTGTATACAACTGCGCAAAGGCGTTGACATGTGACAGTGCCAGTTGATTAGCAATAAATTCCCGCACATGATGTATGCCATCAACATCGATCTGCGCAGCAAGTTCGCTGAGATACGCTTCCGATGGCAACACCAGTAACTGCGCCAGCATTGCCTGATCCAGCACCTGTGCACCACGGGCATCATCAATAGCGCTTTGTAAAACGTCGGCGAAAGCACGCACCAAACCCTGATCAACCATCAATGGCAAACCTTGCTGATGTTTTGCCAACAGCTCGTGGATAATATTGACGGCCATTTCCTGCGCAGCATTCCAGCGATTAAAGCCGTCACTGTCGCGTGTCATGACAAACAGCAACTCATCCCGAGTGTAGTCAAAATGCAATTTTACCGGCGCTGAGAAGCCACGCAGCAACGAGGGAACAGGCTTGCTGGTGATGCCGGTAAACACAAAACTTTGAATGGGTTTGGTCACATCCAGCACGCGTTCGCCGGGCGTGGGTGACCCGCGTTTTTCACCTTCCAGCCCCAAAGGCATGTCGTGACCATCTGCATCCAGCAAACCCATTCTGAGCGGAATGTGGAAAGGCTCTTTAAAGGATTGCTCCGGTGTGGGTGGACAACTCTGCCTGACCAGCAGCTCATAGGTCTGCGCAACGGCGTCATAGTGACCAGCGACATGCAACTGCGGTGTGCCGGCCTGCGTATACCAGTGTCGGAACTGAGTCAGGTCTGTACCACTGACCTCTTCCATCGCGAGCACAAAATCCTCGGTAGTCACTGCCTGACCATCGTGACGTTCAAAGTACAGATCTGAACCTTTGCGGAAATTATCCGAACCAATCAGCTCGCGGATCATGCGTACCACTTCTGCACCTTTTTCATAAATGGTCAGCGTGTAGAAATTTGAGATCTCCATGAAGGAGTCTGGTCGCACAGGATGCGCCATCGGCCCGGCATCCTCGGCAAACTGCTGGGTTCTCAGGAAACTGACATCCTCAACGCGCTTGACTGTTCGTGAACCCATATCCGCTGAAAACTCGGCATCCCGATACACTGTAAAACCTTCTTTAAGACTGAGCTGAAACCAATCACGGCAGGTGACGCGATTTCCAGACCAGTTGTGGAAATACTCGTGTGCGACTACCGCTTCGACGCGCTGAAATGCCATATCGGTTGTTGTTGCCGGATTGGCCAGAACACAAGAGGTGTTAAAAATATTCAGCCCCTTGTTTTCCATCGCGCCCATGTTGAAATCATCAACAGCCACAATCATAAAAACATCCAGATCGTACTCGCGGCCATAAACCTCTTCATCCCAACGCATGGCATTTTTCAACGACAGCATAGCGTGGTCGCATTTATCGAGGTCTTTATCTTCTACAAAAATGCGTAAGGTAATGTCACGACCGGAACAGGTCACAAAGTGGTCTTCGATAAATTTAAGTTCACCCGCGACCAACGCAAACAGGTAACAGGGTTTACGAAAGGGGTCTTCCCATGTCGCCCAGTGACGACCATCGCTCAGATCACCACTGGCAATATTGTTGCCGTTAGATAACAGTACCGGGTAGCGCTCTTTGTCAGCCACAATTGTGGTGACAAATTTAGCCATCACATCGGGACGATCGATGTAATAGGTTATCTTCCGGAAGCCTTCAGCCTCGCATTGCGTACAAAACATTTTCTGAGATTTGTACAGCCCCTCAAGACTGGTGTTCTCCTGAGGTTTGATCAGTGTTTCACACTCCAGTACAAAACCCGTGTCTATCGCCTCCCCCAGCAACGCACCCAAGCCGAAAACAGTCAGTGACTCTTCGTCTGTTGAATAATTCTGCTCAGTCAAGGTTTGGTCATTCAGCTTCAGCCAAACCAACTGCATGTCCTGACCATCCAGTCTCAGCGCATCTTGTTGATTACCCAGCAACTCGGGATTGCGACGCAGATGCAATCTGGAACGCACATGCGTAGCCGTTTCACCCAACTCAAAATGCAACTCAGTCAGCTCAATCACAAATGCCGGCAACTGATAATCTTTCAGGTAAATGGTTTTTGCTTGTGCGTCGCGCATATTGGCTCTCGTAATGACATTAAAACAAAACATATAGAACTGAACAGAATTTAGAACTGACTGATCTCAACATCATATCCGCTGAAACGACGCATGTTTATTACGCCGGTATCAAACATCAGATACTGGCCCTTGATACCCAACAAGGTCCCTTCAACTAATGGATTGTTGTCGAAATTAAATGATTCGATACGGGCGGGGTAACCCTGGACAGGGTACACAATGTTGACCGGTTCTATACCTGTCAATACGCTGATGGCATGAAAACCGAAGCGTTGCGTCATATCCTTGATGTCGTGATTACAGATAGACAGCAGGTGATCTCGCTCCGCCTCCAGATCCACGACCTGATCGCCCTCTCTCAGCATGTCCCGCCAGTTGGTTTTGTCTGCCACGTGCTGGCGAAACATAACTTCCAGCGATCCGCTTTGTAATCGACTGCGCACACGTACAATCGGTAGTGCCTGAACTGCGCCCTGGTCTATCCAGCGCGTAGGTATCTGAGTCGCACGGGTGATGCCGACCTTGATACCGGAAGAATTGGCCAGATAAACGATATGATCCTGCATACAGAACTCTTCACCCCACGCAGGTTCGCGACAGGTACCCAGCTCAAAATGACACTTTTCAGGATGAATGATACAGCTGTCACATTGAGCAAGAGACTGAAAACAGGGATAACAGTACCCTTGATTAAAACTCTTGCTGCTGACTCTGCCACAGTGCACACAGTTGATTTTGCCGGTATACCTTAGCCGTATTCCCTGCCCCAACAGATCATTCAACGACGTCAGAGAATCGCCCAGGGGCAACTGATAACGCACCGGGGATTCCAGTCGCGAGTGAAGTTTGCGTACAGTACCCTGCGCCAATATCTGCATTTCAAAAGTCTCTTGTTATGCTGCCTTGTTGGGATTGGCAGACGCGTGTATGGCAAAGTCCTGCCTGAAGCAGCCTGCTGCTAATGGGTGATGATGGTGACCGGGGCTACCCGTTCAGGATCATGGCTGTGATCATCGTCATCACATTGAGTCTTTTTCAAACCACTGCGATCGATGTAACCAACTCTCATTGATTCAGGCAGATGCTGCTGCTCATAGGCAATAATTGCCTGCAGACAGTATTCCAACTGCTCGGCACTGAGTTTGCGGCCATCATGCCAACGACCAAGTTCAACAGCCGTTTTCAGATTCATGTGTACTTCCGGATTCATCATCGCGAGGATATCCTCCAATGAATCTATCTGCTTATCTGCCATTGATTCCTCTGTTTTTCCCAAGCCACGTAAACATAATTGCCATCGTGAATCCCAACAGCATACCGGACAATAAACCGCCCAGATGCGCTGCTGAGGCAATCATTGACGACGCAAATACTTCCATGAGCACCAGCCCCACCAGAAATACCATGATCATGGGCAGTGGCAGGCGCAGCGATGTATGTGGCCGCACACTTTGCCACATCCACACAAAACCGACCTGTCCATAAACAACACCGGACATTCCTCCAAAGTTTGACGTGCCTGACCAAAGATACTGCGCAATATTGGCAAAAAATGCGGTCAGAATCATGACGACCAGGTACCCCTTTACGCCAAGCACCGGCTCCATCATGCGACCAAAAAACCATAACCAAAGCGTGTTAAAGACAAGGTGCACAGGCCCAAAGTGCAGTAATGCCGGCGTCAGTGTGCGCAGCCAGTCACCGGCTGAATTCAGTCCGCTGAACAGGGCGGCAACTGGAGAGCCTGCGCTCTGATCCAGTTCTGGGAAAAACAACATCCTCACTGCCATCGCATCGGAGCCCATATTGCTGAGCACTGCGACAAGCAGACACGCGATAATCAGTAACACTGTAACGGGAGCAAGCCAAAGCGCGCCAAGAAATCCTTGCAACAAAGACTTCACCGGCAGTAACTTTGTATCAGGCGCGGATGGAAACGCGGGCAATTCCAGCGACCCCTGCTGCCATTGTTCGTAAGCAGACACGATCATCTTGGCGTGAGCCTCGTCAGGCGCCCATATCACCAGAGAACCGCTCTCTTCTGTGACGTGGTGAGAGAGCCGGCAAGCACGAAGCACCGCCATAAACGGTCTCAGATCCTGCTGTGCCGACACAGTCAGGGTTCTAACCATTGTCTCTGACCAGACGATTACCCCAACCAAGTTTACTGCGGCAAACCTCGTAATAGTTGTAGTCCAACGGATGGATGAGTCGCAGAGGTTCCTGCTTCCTCTGAATGATGATGCTGTCTCCCGGTTCCGTGTAGAAACGTACCTGCCCATCGCAACTGACCAGTGGCGAGTACGCCCTTTGTTTAACCACATGCAAGCGGATCACACTGCCTGCGTCGACCACCACTGGCCGGCTGCTCAAGGTATGTGGGTACATCGGTACCAGCACCAGGGCGTTCAGTCCGGGGTGCATGATCGGGCCGCCGGCTGACATAGAGTACGCAGTAGAACCGGTCGGCGTGGCAACAATCAGACCGTCAGACTGCTGGGAATTGACAAACTGGTCATTGATGAACATTTCGAACTCTATCATCTGCGCGGCTGTGCCCGGGTGCAGCACAACGTCATTCAGCGCGGTCCCGCCCGGCAGCATCTCCTTGTTGCGCAGCACGGTAAACTCCAGCATGTATCGGGCCTCTTCCCGATAGGCCCCATCAAGTACCTCAGCCAATGAAGTCTCAATGTCATCCGGCAGAATATCTGTCAGAAAACCAAGCCGACCCCGGTTTACACCCAAGACAGGAACCTTATGGTCAACCAGGGCGCGCGCAGCGTTCAACATACTGCCATCGCCGCCCACAACAATCACCAGATCGCACTTTGCGCCCAATTCGTGCCTGTCAAAAACCGCAAAACTGTGCCCTGGCACCAGGCCGCCTGTTTCTTTTTCCAGCACAATACAGACGTCACGCGATTGTAAAAAGCGGATCAGTCGCTGCAACGTTTCAACAACGCCGCCGTGACCGGATCGCCCCACCAGACCTATCTGTTTAAACTTAGTCATGCCTAAATATCCCATGCTCGGGTTTTATTGCCAGACAGATCGCTGCGATGGCAGCGCTCAGTGCGGGCGAGTATACCACGCTGGTTTGTGGTTCCACTGTCTGTCAGGGTGCTGACACGAAGCCGACAACAACGGGTTCGGTGGTCTAAACAAGTTCACCAGAATCAGGTAACTGATAATCCAGATATAACAGCAGTGGATGCCCCTGAATAATCGGGAGTGGCTGAACATCCGTCAGAATTCGCAAGTATTCAATTGACTTGAGCAGGCTATCGTTACTGAACACTTTTAAATCATCCACCGTTCCATCCCAATGAAACGTCTCTCCACGATCATTCAGTTGAATCATACCCAGGCAAGCCGCGCTCAGGTCAGCCAGCACGTGACACCGACCGGTTCTGCCTATCTGTGCCGGTTCAACATAGACTCAGCGTTGATATCCAATGATTGTCCGGCGCTGACACTCTGCGCAAAACTCAGGCTTTTATCTGTGGACACCAACCAAGCTATGCGCGCTGAACTAGCCTCACCACCAATTTTTCCGACTTTGCTCCCCGGCATCGATGGGACGCGCGTTGGCATATACGACGCTATCTGATATCCGACCAGATTCAGGGCTCTGACCGCATCTGCGCCAAAGGCCGCGTCAGTATTATTAACTCCACAAGGCAAACGTTCGCAGCGTACTGGCGGGTAAGAGAAACGCGCAACTCTGGCTGCATTTCCAAAACGCGAAGGAGTTGCCATAAATGTCACAAACTGCCCATCGACTCCGTAACCTGTTGCATAGGGCAATGTTCCTCCAGCACCGTTTTCCCGTTGCGAGTGAGCGAGGCCCAGATTGTGGCCAATTTCATGGGCCAATGCTGAACCCATCATGCAATTGATGGCGATCAGCGAATAGGCATTGTCACTTTCTTTAGACGACAGCATATCGCCCATCGTCCGATAACCATCCAGATTGGTAAGCCCACACAAATCGGACTGCGCATCCAGATCTGCTCCGAACTGACGCCTCAACGCTGGCACATCTATGAACGCAGGATATTTGCTGCTACTGAGTTCGTCCAGCAATGTGTAAATGTCGGCACTTGACGCCTGGTAATCCACACGCGCGTGATGCACGGGACGCAAAGTGATTGCCACACCACTGTCGCGGTAGATCTGATTTGTCAGGCTGATCAGCTGATTGATCCGGGTTGCCGTCGCTGCGCCGTATAGTGCCCCTGTGTCAGGTGTGAACAGAGCCATGACATCGATGACAATATTGCCCAGCCGATCTTGTGTTAATGCTGGCAGCAAGGATTGGTTAAAAAGACTAACACCTTGCGCATTGGTGTCGGTGGCAATGTTGTTGACCACATTCAGATATGCATCGTCTCGCTCGCTGCCCGACAAGACCGTGCCCCACAGGCGCATGGCTGCAGTTTTGGGAGGCATTCGAACGGTATGCTGATCGACCGGCTGCTGCCAGCAGCCAGTTGACCGGGCAATGTGCATCGAAGAATTGGTTGTCTGGGTAAGGTATTACTCTCTGACTTAATACAGGCCGGGGCACTCATCAGCTCCGTGTCTTCCAGTATAAAAAAAACATCTGCACTCAGACCTGAAACCACCTGCGAGCCGATCAAAAGACTGACTGATCTCCAGCACAGAAGACGCCTCAACCCCCGAAAGATTGGACTCTAATACCTGCCGGACAGGGCTGTCAGACTGACTGCCAGATGTTGACAGCCGCAACGGAGAAGGCACCAGATCAACTGCGTAACGTGACAAGCCATCGGGGGTCAGCACATCTGTCACTACAAAATCATAAGGCAAATGAACAGCCGGTGTATTCGACTCAGTGACCTGGTGCAACTTGCCTGTTACACGTCCGTCAAGCCTTTGGCTCTCAAACGCGAACCGCATGTCGGCATACCGGATGTCTGCCAAATTGCTGTGTGCACCCTTAGTGACAACAATTGTCAGCAACTCCGAAGACAATTGCCGACCAGGGGCCTCTTCAGCATACAGAACCCGATCACCGTTAATGTAGACGTCATCATGGGACACAATTGCCGTGAGATGAATCAGCCCATGTGGGCCAGGAAGAGCCAGAGAAAACTGATCACCTGTGCGTCCCTGGTCAATCTGAACAAGCTCAAAGTCTACGGCTACACTGGTGACCTTTTGCTCAATAGCCGCAGAAATCAATCGATCTTCTGCCGCCACGGCGGGACTCGGCATCAATGTCAAGCACGCTGCCATAAGCTGACCGCTGCCCTGTTTAAAAACAGTTGCATATTGCGCTCGCTACGCACCACATCGACACAGGCCTATTCGTGAATGAAAAGGGAAGAAAAATCAGCACAAGCTAACGTGGGAATTTCTCCCACCTTGTCATGGCTGTTGTCGCCCTTGCAGCCCACCGGTATGAATCAACAGAATCGAGGTACCTTGCCGGTAAAGCCCCTGTTCCACGCGCTGATAGACGGCAAGTAACGCTTTTGCGGTGTAAACCGGATCAACAACAATAGGATTTTTTGCCTCAAACTCAGAGATAAATTGTAATAAAGACGCCGGAAAACGCGCATACCCGCCGCAGTGGTATTCAGTCTCCAGAGTCCAGTAATCTGCCAAGTGCTTTGGAGAAATCAGATCAAGCCAACCTTTGATTTCCCCGCGCAAAAAACCGGCACCTTTAAGGACGGCAATGCCACGCACATGTGGCGCATTAACCCAGTTGATCTCACTCAGTCCCGCTGTCAGACCTGCAAGTGTTGTACCCGTGCCACAAGCCAGCACAATTTCGTCAATAGCACTTCCACTAAGACTGCGTTGAATCACTGAGGCCAGCATTTTGCACCCTGTTACACCGGTCTGATTAGCGCCGCCTTCAGGGATCAGATAAAAATCTCCAAACCTGTGCTTCAAATTGTCAATGAATTCAGCCGTGTGCCGACGGCGATAATCCAGTCGACTGACGGGTAGAAGCGTCATGCCACACGACCGGGCAAAGTCAAGTGTTTGAGTCGGTCTCTCGCCATCATCACCGCGGATGACGCCAATAGTGCTAAACCCGAACCGACGTCCGGCCTCAGCCAGGGCATGGATATGATTTGACCAGGCCCCCCCAAAACTCAGCATCGTCTGATAACCAAGACTGCGAGCGAGCTCAATATTCGGGAATAACTTGAAGGGTTTGTTGCCGTTTAACAGAGGATCAGTGCGCTCAAGATGTAACATCTGCACATTGATTCCGTGTGCATCAAACATCGGATGAGTCAACTTTGAAATCGGAACCTGAATGGGTTGCTCAAGTACAGTCATGGACCCGGCTTTGTATCAGGATATGTTTGAACAAATAAAAAAGCCCTTGGCAAGCAAGGGCTTTTACAACAAATAATGGCGGACCGGACGGGGCTCGAACCCGCGACCTCCGGCGTGACAGGCCGGCATTCTAACCAACTGAACTACCGGTCCGCAGTACTTACGCAAGCTACACGATTTAAGGTGCTACCTGTCAGTGTCACATTCTGACTGGTGGGATGTGAGGGATTTGAACCCCCGACATTCGCCTTGTAAGGGCGACGCTCTACCAACTGAGCTAACATCCCGCTGTGTTGAGTGGAGCGCATTTTACCGACTTGAACTCGCATGTCAAACATATTTTCATCTTTTCACCCGGCTGAAAATCTCTCTTTGCTGTACAAGCGCGAGGGGCATCGCTAGTATTGCAAGCGGTTTTCAGTAGCCATCCGGTTGCTGAAAGTTTCTGAATTCAGCCGGCAAACCATCTATGGAAATTTATAAAGAATTCAATTTTGAAGCTGCACATCGATTGCCCAATGTACCGACGGGACACAAATGTGCACGATTGCATGGTCATTCTTTTCAGGTGCGTCTGGTTGTCAGCGGGCAGGTGGGTGAGCGCAGCGGCTGGGTGATGGATTTTGGTGAAATCAAAGCCGCTTTTAAACCAGTATGGGAACAACTGGATCATCACTATCTCAATGAGATACCCGGTTTGGAAAATCCTACCAGTGAAAATATTGCTGAATGGATCTGGCGGGCGCTTAAGGTTAATTTACCTGAACTGTGTCGAGTAGAAATACGAGAAACCTGCACCAGCGGCTGCATTTATTCCGGCCCATTGTCAGCCTGAAAGCCGATCAGCTTGAACCAGTTGATTAGCAAGTTCAGTTTTTATAGCCATAAAATCTTTTGGCCGGTTCACACAGTCTGCTGCGATAATTTTTCCTTCTTTGAAATAGCGCACAACAAATCCACTGCGATCGGCGGGATTAATTGAACCCTCGATTTCAGTGCGATCAAAGTCCTGTGACAGCCCTGCTGACTGCAACTTTATATCGAACTGATCGGACCAGAACCACGGTACAGACTGGTATTTTTCAGTCAATGCAATCATGTTGACTGCCACTGCACGAGATTGGTCATTTGCATTTTGCACTGACTCCAATCGCACGCGGCGCTGGTACAACTGTGCCGGATGACTGCAACAATCGCCCGCAGCAAAGATATTTTTATCACTGGTTAATCCGTACTCGTCGACCTCAATACCATTATTGATAACCAGACCAGCATCTTTTGCCAACTGGATATTGGGCATTACGCCCACACCAATAATGACCAACTGAGCAGGGAACACCGAACCGTCAGCACATCGGACCGAGTCAACACTGAGCTCGCCATTTATATTGGTGACATTTGCGCCACAGCGAATATTTACGCCATGCATTTTATGCAACTCACTGAAGTACCCCGAGACCTGTTCGCCTGTGACTCGTTGCAGCACACGCTCGGCGCGCTCAAGCACGGTGATATCAATATCCATTCCTCTGAGCACCGCTGCGGCTTCCAGTCCAATATAACCGGCACCTACAATAACGGCCTGTTTAACCTCGGACAAATGCGCCCTGATTGCCAGCACGTCTTCGAGTGTTCGCAGATAAAAAACTCCCCGCAAACCCTGCCCCAGTGGCAAACGGATCGCATGAGCCCCGGTACACAATGCGAGCCGGTCATAACGAATTCTCTCGCCATCGCTACATTCAACCTGCTGGCTATCACGCAACAGCGCTGTCACCTTGACGCCGAGTTTAAGTTCTATCTGATTGCTTTCATATAAGGACGCGGGACGCAACTGTATTGATTCGGCATCTTTACTGCCAGACATCACCGCCTTTGAAAGAGGTGGCCGGTGATAGGGCAGAAAGTTCTCATCCCCAATCAACACGATCCGGCCCTGCCATCCACTTTTGCGCAAGTGCACTGCAAGTTGAGAACCGGCATGACTGGCACCTACTACGACTGCTATGGGCAGTTCCTGCAAGGACAAATCAATCATGCGCGTCTCCGTATTTATCAGGGGGATGTAGAAGTTTCAGGCAACTGCCAATTTATAGGGCTTATGCCATGCTCAGTCAGATATCGGTTGGCGCTGGAAAAATGTTTATTGCCAAAAAAACCTCTGTGAGCAGACAAAGGCGATGGATGAGGAGACTCCAGAACCAGATGTCGATGACGGTCAATGATGGCACCTTTTTTCTGTGCATAACTGCCCCACAGCATAAACACCAGATGCTCACGCTGCTCGTTCAACAAACTCACAATACGATCCGTAAACTGTTCCCAGCCTTTTCCCTGATGAGAGCCTGCTTGTGCATGCTCAACCGTGAGCACCGCATTAAGGAGCAATACGCCCTGCTGAGCCCACGCCAGTAAACAGCCATTCTTTGGCGAGACTATGCCAAGGTCCTTCTCAATTTCTTTAAAAATATTCTGCAGGGAGGGAGGTTTAGGCACACCGGCTGATACCGAAAAACATAAACCGTGTGCCTGGCCGGGACCGTGATACGGATCTTGCCCGAGGATAACAACTTTGACATTTTCAAAAGTAGTTAGATCCAGCGCATTAAAAATTTGTGCGCCTGGCGGGTAGATCATGCGGCCATCCTGCTTTTGTTTCAGCAAAAAGGCCCGCAGTTTTTTCATGTAGTCCTGTTCAAACTCTGGCGACAATAACGCTTTCCAGGAGTCATGCAGACGCACATCGCGCATGTTTAATCCCGGGTGGGTCGCATGTGCGGGAACAACAGAACGTCCTTGATCGAAGGTGCATCGGTAAACAGCATCACCAGACGATCAACACCGATACCCTCTCCTGCGGTGGGTGGCAAACCATATTCGAGCGCAGTGATGTAGTCTGCGTCAAAATGCATGGCCTCGTCGTCACCGGCGTCTTTTTGTGCAACCTGTTCATGAAAGCGCGCAGCCTGATCTTCAGCATCATTTAATTCTGAGAAACCGTTGGCCAATTCACGTCCGCCTATCATCAACTCAAAGCGGTCAGTCACATCAGGATTGCTGTCACTTCGCCGCGCCAGTGGCGAAATCTCCGTTGGATACTCAGTGATAAACGTTGGCTGCAGCAGATGATGCTCAACTGCCACGTCAAATATCTCCATGAGGATACGACCCAGTCCCCAGGAAGCTTCAACTTTAACGCCATGTTTTCCAGCCAATTCAGCGGCTGCTTCACGTGTCTCTAATTGCTCAAGGGTGACACCAGGGCAATAACGCACAATCGAATCTCTCACACTCAGACGGGTAAACGGCTGCGCAAAATCGATTTCCAGGCCCTGATATACAATGATTGTTGTACCCAGTACTTCCATGGCGATCTGCCGAAACATGGCTTCAGTGAAGTCCATCAGATCATGATAATCTGCATACGCCTGATAGAACTCAACCATGGTGAATTCAGGATTGTGCCGCGTGGAGAGTCCTTCGTTACGAAAATTACGGTTAATTTCGAATACTTTTTCAAATCCACCCACAACCAGACGCTTCAAATACAGCTCGGGTGCGATGCGCAGGTACATAGCCTGATCCAGCGCATTGTGATGCGTCACAAATGGCTTGGCACTCGCACCACCCGGGATCACATGCATCATGGGTGTTTCCACTTCCATAAAACCCTGGGCCTGAAAGTACTGACGCATACTGTTGACAATTTTTGAGCGCAGAATAAAGGTGCGACGTGACGCCTCATTGGCAATCAGATCAACATAACGCTGACGGTAACGCACTTCGGTATCAGACAAACCTTTCCACTTATCTGGCAGCGGGCGCAGCGCCTTGGTCAACAGACGCAAGGATTCCACATTCACGGTCAACTCGCCTTTTCCTGTGCGAAACACTTCGCCGTGAACACCGACGATATCACCCAAATCCAGCGACTTGATTTCGTCCATCACCTCGGCTGGCAGGGCTTTGTGATTGACGTACAGCTGCAAAGCCTCACTGCTGTCCTGAATCACCAGAAACGGGCCACGCTCACGAATCAGACGGCCGGCAACTTTGACCTTGCGAGCCAGCTTTTCCAGTTCTTCCCGGCTGGTATCAGCATATTCGTTATGAACATCCTGAGCATGTGTATCTCTGCGAAAATCATTCGGAAATGCATTACGCTTCTGCTGAATGGCATGCAGTTTTTCCCGACGCTGGGCAATCAGTTTGTTCTCTTCGTGGGCTGACAGAGCGTGCTGATCTGCGCTGTGGGTGTTTGCCTGATCTGAAGTTGTCTGAGTCATCTGCGATTACAATCCCATTTTTAGGCTGGCTTCAATAAATCGGTCAAGGTCCCCGTCTAACACAGAACCCGTGTTGGTATTCTCAACGTTGGTACGCAGGTCTTTGATGCGCGACTGATCGAGCACATAGGAACGAATCTGGCTGCCCCAGCCGATATCGGACTTTTCAGCCTCAACCGCCTGCGCCTCCTGCCTGCGTTTAAACTCCTCAAGCTCGTATAGCTTGGCTTTTAACTGTTTGATGGCCTGATCTTTGTTTTTGTGTTGTGAACGCTGATTCTGACACTGCACCACAATGCCCGTTGGCAAGTGTGTCAGACGAATTGCCGAATCTGTTGTGTTTACGTGCTGACCGCCGGCGCCACTGGAGCGGAAGGTATCAACCCTGACCTGGGACATATCCAGATCAATCTCGATATCGTCATCAATTTCCGGCGACACAAACACCGAGGAAAATGATGTGTGACGTCGGTTGCCAGAGTCAAACGGTGATTTCCTTACCAGCCTGTGCACACCTGTCTCCGTGCGCAACCAGCCAAACGCATACTCTCCTGTAAACAAAATTGTGGTGTTTTTGATACCGGCCACATCGCCTGAGGTCACGTCCACGACTTCAACCTGAAAGCCTTTGGCTTCACCCCACCTTAGATACATACGCATCAGCATTTGCGCCCAATCCTGCGCTTCGGTACCACCAGAGCCTGCCTGAATATCCAGATAGGCACTGTTGGGATCCATTTTTCCGGAGAACATGCGGCGGAACTCAAGTTCTTTCAGTGCAGATTCCAAAGCATCAAGCTCGGTGCTGACTTCAGCCAACAACTCTTCATCATCTTCATCCTGCGCCAATTGCAACAGATCGCGGCAATCATTTAATCCGCTATTCATGCGCTCAATGGTTTTAACAACACGTTCAAGGTTGACACGCTCGCGACCCAACTCCTGCGCAACCTCTGGTTTGTCCCATATTGCCGACTCGCCAAGCTCCATTTCTACTTCTGTCAGACGCTCCTTTTTGGTGTCGTAGTCAAAGATACCCCCTGAGCGTGTCTGTGCGCTCTGCGAAGTCTTTGATTTTCAGCAAGAAGGGATTGATTTCCATGGAAGTTCCTGAAAGATGGCGTCACCAGAAATTTAAGTCGCGCATTTTACACCAGCACGCCATTGTTTTCACAGGCAAAATGTCGGGACGTTACAGGCAGCTGAATGGGTTACAATTCCACCGCTGACCAGAATGGTCCCCACAAGCCTCTTTCGCCTCTGAACATGAACGTTGAATCTCAGAAAACTACTGCACTTGAGCAGGCAGACCTGCTCTGGCAAGACGATGGTGCACCCTACTCCAGGCGCTACAACGACGTGTACTTTTCACGCGATGGCGGGCTTGCAGAGACTCACCATGTATTTCTCGAAGGCAACCAATTACAACAACGCTGGCGAGACCTTGATGCAAGCGGATTACGTGGAATTTTTACCGTTTGTGAATTGGGCTTTGGCACGGGCCTGAATTTTCTGAGCTGTTTACGCCTATGGCAGCAAACCGCCTGTCAACATCTGCGGCTGCACTTCATCAGCTGTGAGAAACATCCTTTGAGCGCGGATGCTCTGCGTAAAGCACTGGCGCAATGGCCTGAATTATCAGTCTTGAGCGAGATGTTATTGCTGAACTATCCAGATCACAGCCCGGGGTACCACCGCATACCCTTACTGATCAGCCATGACCAACAGTCAGTCAACACGGTATTGTTAGATCTATATTTTGGGGACGCCCTTGAGTTGCTCACTCAACAATCCAGCGCACAAGCAAAGATTGACGCATGGTTTCTGGATGGATTCAGCCCCGCACACAACCCGTCCTTGTGGAGCGAAGACATTTTAAACACCATTGCCGGGCTTAGCCAAACCGGCAGTACACTGAGCAGCTACAGTGTCACCGGCCGCGTGGTACGTCACCTGAAATCGCTGGGGTTCGGGGTTGAGAAGCGCAAGGGTTTTGGCCCCAAACGCCACATGCTCTTTGCACATATGCAGCAGCCATCTGTGACCGCCAGCCAAGCTCAATCCATCACGCGCACGGCAGTGGTGATTGGTGCGGGCTTAGCGGGCGCAACCGTTGCGCGCAGCCTCGCCCAACGCGGTTTGCACGTAACCGTTCTTGAACAGGCACCTGAGATTGCAAGCGGCGCGTCGGGTAACAAACAAGCCATTGTGCAGATGCGATTGAACAAACAAGCCGATACGCACTGGCAGTTTCATGTACACAGTTATCTGTATGCTTTGCGCTTTTATGCACACCTTGATGCGGAAGCCAGTTCAGCAGCGAATTGGCATCGCTGCGGGGTGCTGACGCTCAACAGCGCCTATATCAATACACGCGAGGCGGCTGACAGTGAAGTTCTGGGCCTCACTTACGCCCACTATCCGAATCAGTTATTGCAGGCGATCAATGCACAACAAGCCAGCAAGCTGACCGGTTTGCCACTACAGGAAGACGGGCTTTGGCAGCCAGGCGGTGGCTGGATAAATCCCAAACGCTGCGCTACCCAGTGTCTCACGCATCCAATGATTACTGTCAGGACCGGCACGCTGGTCAACAGACTCGAATTGATTGATGCGTCATGGTCGGTTGTAGGCAGAACTTTGACAGACCAGAGCTTGGCGAGCAGTGATGGAGAAGCTCATGACGCAGAACTGCTCAGGGCGGATGTGGTGGTCATCGCAAATAGTTACGCTTCACGGGCCTTTGAGCAAACCGCCGAAATCCCGGTATCTCCTCTGCGCGGCCAGGTCAGTCATCTCATAGAAAACAGCACAAGTGCCGGGCTTAGGCAGGTGATCTGCAGCCAACGCTACATCGCACCGTCAAATTCCGAGGGCCTCCACTGTGTTGGAGCCAGCTATGTCAAACACAGCGTGGACACCTCTGAAACAGCACACGAGCATGAAGAAAATTTAAAGAAACTTGGTGAGATCACGGCAATGCTGGGTTTTACAGACCAGCACCCCAAGGTCGGCCGTGCCGCAATTCGAGGCGCCTCGCGCGACTACATGCCGATCGCTGGCTGTGTGCCAGCTAGAGCATTGCCCGACGATTGTTATGGTGGCGCTTTGCACTCTTCCTCACACGATAGCGCACAGGCCGTTATCACACTGTTACCGGGTCTTTATCTGAATACCGGACACGGCTCTCACGGCAGTGTGAGCTGCCCTGTGATTGCCGAACACCTTGCTGCGCTCATTTGTCGTGAGCCCAGTCCTCTGCCTCAGGCGTTGGTGGAATTAATTGAACCGGCAAGATTTGTCCGCCGACAGCGTCGACGCCAAAACCCGCAACGTTGACTGACTTAGGAGAAAAAGGCCCGTAAAGCGCGTGACAACAACCAGCTGTCATCACTGCCGGCCAATTCCCTAATGGAATGCATGCCAAACGTTGGAACACCAATATCAATGGTTTCCACACCTAAACCGGATGCAGTAATAGGACCGATGGTACTTCCGCATGCCATATCGCTGCGCACCACAAACGCCTGTGATGGAATACCGGTTTGCTCACACAGCGCTCGAAACATGGCGGTACTGTGACTGTTGGTGGCGTATCGCTGATTCGCATTTATTTTGATTACCGGACCGCGGTTCAGTATCGGCCCATGATTGCCATCATGTTTTTCAGGGAAATTCGGGTGAATACCATGGGCATTATCGATAGACAAAAATAATGACCGGCGGATCAAACGCTCCATAGCTTCCGATGGTTCACCAGCCCCAAACTGGGCACTGATGCGCGACAGCACTGAGCGTAAAAACGGCCCCTGAGCACCACAGGCTGAAGAGCTGCCCACTTCCTCATGATCATTACAGACCATGAGCGAAAACTTGTCAGGTTGCTGACGATGAGCATCAAGCATGGCATCAAGGCTGATGTAACAACTCAGCAGATTATCCAGTCGCGCCGATGCAATAAATTCTTCATTCAGGCCCACTAGCGCCGGTGCCTGGGTATCATAAAAATACAGCTCATGACCAAGCACTTTCTGCATATCGCTGATGCCGTGCTGTGCTTTCAGGGCCTGAAGCACAAAGTCATCAAAATCAAAACGTCCCGTTGAGGGGGCCAGCGCCACCAGCGGCGGCAACTCCTTCTGGGGATTAATGTTGCGATTCTGGTTAACTTCCCGATCCAGATGAATAGCAAGGCTCGGCACAATCGCAATCGGGCGGCGCCAGTCAAGCAGTGCCGATTGCATCTGGCCATTGCCAGACAAATACTCCACGCGACCGGCTAATGACAAATCACGGTCGAACCAGGGTGCCAACAACGCACCACCATAGACTTCGACCGCAAACTGCACAGCCCATGAAGACTGCATCACCGCATTGGGTTTGAGCTTTAAGCAGGGACTGTCAGTGTGAGCACCTGACATACAAACACCACTGTCAGCCGGGTCACCCTGACCAGTTCTGAAAGCGATGATTGACGAACCATTACGCTGCACCACATAGGAGCGCCCCGGCCTCAATTGCCAGACAGCTCCTTCATCCAGCAGCTCAAACCCGGCATCCTCAAGATGAGCCCGCATGGTCTGCACTGCATGAAAGGGTGTCGGAGACTGCTGCAGAAAGGCCAGCAATCCCTGATTAAAGTCTCGTTTGTCCACTTACTGAGGATTCACTTCAAGCAGTTCGACATCAAACACCAGCGTGGAGAATGGTGGAATCGGACCAGATCCGCCCTCACCATAACCAAGGCTGAAGGGAATAAAGAAACGCCATTTGTCGCCGGCTTTCATCAATTGCAAACCTTCGGTCCAGCCTGGTATGACCTGATTCAGCATAAACTGGGCAGGCTCACCACGTTCAATCGAGCTGTCAAACACTTCGCCATTAACAAAGCGCCCTTCGTAATGCGCCAGCACAGAGTCTTCAGCCACCGGCGATGCGCCAGATGCATCACCTGACTCAAGTACCTCATACTGCAGCCCGGAAGCGGTAGTCACTACGCCGGCGCGTTGACCATTTTCCAGCAGAAATGCCTCGCTTTCGGCACGCGCTTCATCGGCGGCCGCCTGCTGCTGATCCATCAACTGCTGCTGAAATGTTGTCAGCGCCGCCATCATCTGCTCTTCAGTCATTTTGGACTGATCCAGCACCACATCACGCAGGCCGGCCATAAAAGCATCCAGATCAATCTGCTCGGTCAATCCCTGCATAACCAGATTCTGGCCAATATTCACACCAACGCTGTAACTGATCTGATTGCGCTCAACAGTAAGATCGATATCCTGAGCTTGTGACTGAGTGCCAAACATCAGCAGCGATACCGCCAGGCCAAGGCCTGAGGCTCGAAATTTATTCATAATTTTTTCCTGTAAGGATCATGGGTTCTTTAACGGCATGCAGTCTAAACCGACTACATACGTATTTCCAGTGCAGCAAATAGCCGACGTCTTATACTGGCAAGAATTCCAGGCGGCGCTTCCAGCAAGCAGGGGCATTACAGTATGCTGCACGCGTCAAGCGAGGAGCGCTTTTATGTTGAATTTTGTTTGGATGTCCCGGCGCAACCTCGGAGTGGCTGCTCTGGCGTTTACAGTGCTTCTGTCGCTCGCCGGCTGCGGTCGAAAATTTTCAGTCAGTGTCAATGAGCAGATGCTTTACGATCCACGACCTGGCAACGCGCTTGTTGTAGTTGCTGATGCCGGGCTGCAAAGCTGCATAAATGTCCTGGTGCGAGATCGACAGATCACGGACGTCTCTCACATTCAGGTATTAGCTTGCCCGATGCTGGAGATAAGATCACTGACGGGTATAGACCAACTTGTCAATCTGCGCTTTCTTGATCTGGCAGGTAATGAACTGGTAAATCTTGACGGACTGGCAAATGCCAGAAGCCTTAGTTCGGTCAATACACCGGATAATCGCTTGCAGGATATCTCGGCTATTCTGCAGATTCCTACCCTGAGTAGCGCGGTAATGACAGGCAATATATTGATTCCCTGCAGCCAGCTGGCTCAATTGCAGTCAAAACTGGCTAACAACCTGTTGGCGCCTGACAACTGCGTACCTTGAGCCGATCACGTTGCTAAACTGTTAAACTGCGGGCACACCGCTGTGAAACCGAAATTCGGTATCCGGTGATTCAATCAACTGCTTCTCAACCCGCATAAACATCTGCAGACGCGCATCTGTTTCTTCTTTACTGTAACTGGCAGCCAGGGCGAGATAGTCCTGGTAGTGTCGCGCCTCAGAGCGCAGCAGACTTTGATAAAATCTCCCTAACTCCTCATCAAGCAAGGGCGCCAGCTGTGAAAAACGCTCACAAGAGCGCGCCTCGACAATCGCACCGACCAGCAGACTGTCGATCAACCCACCTTGATGGTCTGTGCGCATCAGCTCACGCAGCCCTGCTGCATAGCGCGATGCACCAATGCGCTCGTAGGTAATGCCGCGCTGTTCCATCAACGCCACCACCTGCTCAAAATGTAACAATTCTTCTCTGGCAAGCTTGGACATCTTGGACAGCAATTGGGTATGCCCGACGTGTCGATACATCAGAGTCATTGCGTTGGATGCGGCTTTTTTTTCACAATTGGCGTGATCAATTAACAACAAACGCTGATTTTGTAACGCCCAGTCCAACCAGGCTTGCGGTGTGGGACATGGCAGGAATTGTTCAAGCTCTTTAAGTGCGCTGGCACTGATTGTTCTGCTCATAATCAGTCATATCGCTCACGAGTTGATTCAACTTCCCGATCAGGATCGCTTTGACGTGCCTGCTCGAGTCGATCCGGTATTTGTTGTTTACTGGCGCGAGCGCCCAATTCCCGCAGAGTCTCAGCGCGGCTGATCAGATTGCCGCGCCCCAGTTGCAGCTTATTCATGGCAGCATCGTAACTGCGCCGGGTGGTGTCAATTTTTTTGCCCAGCTCATCCATATCCTCGGCAAAGCTCACAAATTTATCGTACATCGCACCGGCCTTGTTGGCGATATCCTGAGCATTACGGCTTTGATTTTCATAACGCCAGATATTCTGTATGGTGCGCAAGGTCGCCAACAGCGTAGAGGGTCCAACCAAGACAATCTGATGTTCGAACGCTGAGTTAAACAGACCCGGGTCCTTTTGAAGGGCCAGCGAAAACGCGGGCTCAATTGGCACAAATAGCAACACAAAATCCAGTGAGTTTAATTGTGGCAGATTCTGATAACGCTTTTCGCTCAGTTGTTTAATGTGCGACTTCAGCGACAGAACGTGTTGTTGTAACGACGATAGCCGCTCCTCTTCTGTCTCAGCAGAACAGTAGCGTTCGTACGCCGTGAGTGACACTTTGGAATCAACAATGACCTGCCGGTTGTCCGGCAAATAAATCAGCACATCGGGCTGGCTTCGAATCATGCGGCCGTCATCAGTCGCGTGCGGCTGCGATGCCATCAAGGTGCGCTGTGTTTCATATTCGCGCCCTTCGGTAAGTCCGGAGGCGTCGAGAATGGAACTGAGAATAAATTCGCCCCAATTACCCTGGGCCTTGTTATCCCCTTTGAGAGCCCGGGTCAGATTTAATGCATCCTCACTTAAGCGTGAGTTCAGGGTTTGCAGGTTGCGTAGTTCTTTTTCCAGCGAAAAACGCTCACGAGCTTCGCGACTATAGGTTTCTTCAACTTTTTTCTCAAAACTGGCAATTTTCTCTTGCAGGGGCTGCAGGATATTGCCCAATCCAAGTTGATTGGTTTCAGCCAGCTTGACGGATTTTTCATCGAGGATATCGGAAGCCATGGCGCGGAATTGCTGCCTGAGCTCTTCTCTGGCCGCTTGCAAGGATTGGAACTTGTCTTCCGCATGCGCGAGCTCCTGCTCACGCTGTGTTGATATCTGCACCAGCTTTTCGCGCAGCGTCTGGATTTCTTCAGTTTTACTGACGAAGGCCCGACGGGCAATCATCCCGGTCAGAAGTGCACCCGTTACTGCCGCCAGAGTCAGCATCAACACCAGCATCAGCGTTGGCACTGGCAGCAGGGAATCCATCTTAGATCAAGTTATCGTTAATGGTACGAATCAGCAGGTCCTGTTCATAGGGAGCGGATTCTCCACTGAGAGTTTCTGCCTGAACTCTGATGATTTGATCGGCTTCCACCAGCCTGATGATGAAGTCGATCCTGGTTGGTTCATCGTTACCAAGACCAAAGAGTCGCCCGAAAAATCCCGGTGGTTCGCTGCTTTCGGCGCCGGTAAACGCTACATTGATCCGACGTTCGTCACGGACAGAATCGAGTATCTCAACGTTGGCGTTATTGATCGCTTGAGTTAATTGACTCCACGCGCGATCGAAATCCAGTCTCAGCTCCAACCGAGTCTCACTTGCTCCTGCGTCTACAAGCTGGGCCTTCCCTTGCAACTGTATGCTGCCTGCCAGCATAGAAACCGATGATGCACGATAAATATCTGTGCGATCCGCAAGGTACAGTGAAATAGATGCCAATATAGCACTCTCACGCTCTAGGTTCTGCGATTCTACAGGCCATGTTATCGGCATGCTTTCAGGCGTTTCACCTGTATCACTGATGTGTCGAACATAGATCTCGGAGTTCCCAGCGTGCAAACCAGGTTCAAGCTGCACGCGATACTTATGCCGCAAATTTGTTCCGGACTGTGGAAGCCAGATTGTTTCAAGCACCCCCTGCTCCGGATTCTCCATGGCCAGCACAACGCTCTCAGCTGACCAGTAGTCTCTAAGGGTTGGCCAGACCTGCCCAGCAGTTGCGCCAATCACTATCCAAGCCCGATCACCAAAACGCTGTACAACAACACCTTCCCGGATACGAGTATCAATTGGTTTGGGCGCCGGCGGTGTGACATAGATGGCGCGATCACCCGGCGTGAGTTCCGGGATGTGATACAACTCATCAATGGTAAAGCTGTCAAGTTCAGAGGGTATCTGCATCGGCGGAGTAATGCGCGCTTCCAGATACTCACCTTCACGGTCCCTGAGCCATCCATCTTCACCACCAATACCCAACCAAGAACAAGCCGTCATTGAACCGGCTATCGTCATCACAAGTGAAAATTGCAATGCATTACGCGTTATAGCTAACATCAATTATGAAACCTGTTATGTACAAACATCAGATCATTGCAGACCGGCATGCCTAATAGCTTCACGCACGGGGATTTTATACGCTTCATTTAAAGGCACCAGCGGCAACCGGATGCCCGACTCAATAAAACCGAGCTCATGCAGCGCCCACTTTACCGGCACGGGATTGCTCTCTAGGAATAACGCATGATGCAACCCTGCCAGCCTGGCATTCAGCAAACTCGCCTTCTCCTTCTCACCCGACAACGCAAGTCGACAAACCTCATGCATTTGAGCGGGCGCTACGTTAGCTGTGACTGAGATATTGCCCTTGGCGCCTGCAAGTATCAGATCCAGCGCGGTGGCGTCATCACCACTGTATACGGCAATTCTGTCTGCGCACAGGTTGACAATCTGCCGTCCTCGATCAAGGTCACCGGTGGCCTCCTTGATACCAACAATATTTTTGATATTGGCAAGGCGGGAAACTGTTTCTGGCAGCAGATCTACGCCAGTACGACCAGGTACGTTGTACAGAATCTGTGGAATATCAACTTCTTCAGCAATCTTCTTGAAATGCTGAAAGAGCCCCTCCTGGCTAGGCTTGTTGTAATACGGGGTCACTAGCAAACAGGCATCTGCGCCCGAATCACGAGCAGCTTTGGTATAAAAAATTGCTTCTGCCGTGGAGTTGGACCCTGTCCCAGCGATCACCGGAATGCGTCCGTTGATAACCTTCACGCAACGCTCAATTACCGCGCAATGTTCTTCAAGTGTCAGCGTGGGTGACTCTCCCGTTGTACCAACCACAACGACTGAATCAGTACCACTTTTGACATGCCACTCCAGAAGCCTGTCGAATGCCTGATAGTCAATATCGCCATTTGGCAACATCGGGGTAACAATGGCAACTATACTGCCCTGTATCATTGAGAACCTCATCATTCCCGGGAAACACTCAGGCTGCAGACTCTAACACAGAGCTGCCTGTATAGAAAAACCTGTTATGGTTAATCTCGCTTCAGCCCTTTTTTATCCAATAACAGAACGTTTCCGCACTTTTTTCGAATGCCAGTATCTGGTGTCTGCTCTGACTGACAAACGACTTAAAATCCCGCTCGGACGCAGGATCTGTTGCGATTACTTTGAGCACCTGCGTGCTGGCAAGCCCATTCAACGCCAACTTGGCCTTAAGCAATGGCATTGGGCATTGCAGCCCGCTGACATCAAGTTCTTGATCTTCTGATATTTTCATAGGAAGCAGTTTAACAAGCAAAACAAAGAATTGCCTAGCGCAGATATCAATGATGACGGCGCGTATTGAAGCCTCGGAGTTTGACTGGAATTATTTGTGATAACATCGGTCTAACTTTCCAGTAGCGTTGTTGTTACCTGATGAGTACGCGCAAAATCAAACAGATTAGCAGGATCGCGGTTGGAGTTTTGTTACTAGCCCAACTTCCGGTTGCCCTTGCCCAACCCCAGCTGCCCACGCTGGGGGATCGGATTTCCGGCATCTTCTCTTTAGAGGAGGAGTACCGGCTTGGCCGTGATTTCCTGAGATCTGTTCGACGTAGCACGCCCACCATTAACGATCCGCTACTTAATGATTATGTGGTGAATTTCACACACAATCTTGCGGTTCACAGCGACCTACAGGATTTTCGGCTGGCCTTCATTCTAATCGACAGCCCTGTTCTCAATGCATTTGCCGCCCCCGGCGGAATTATTGGCGTAAACGGCGGATTGTTTCTGAATGCTGAGACTGAAGGTGAGTTTGCTTCAGTCATGGCGCATGAACTTGCGCACGTCAGCCAAAGGCATTTCGCCAGAAGCGTTGAGGATGCCGAACGGCGAAGGATTCCAGAACTTGCAACGCTGTTGGCCAGCGTTGTGCTGATGGGAGCAGGCAGTAGTGCGGGCCCGGCAGCCGTGATGGCAGCTCAGGGAAGATCAATTGAAAATCAGCTCAGATTCTCCCGTCAGAACGAGGCGGAAGCCGATCGTATTGGTTTACGTACCATGGTCAACGCTGGATACGATCCGACTGATATGGCCAGATTGTTTGAACGGCTGATGGATATCAGTCGCTTTACCAGTCGGCCACCAGAGTTTCTTCTCAGTCACCCGGTTACCGAGTCAAGGGTCTCTGACGCACGAAGCCGCGCCAATCGCTACCCGTCAAGACAGATTGATAACGGTATTGAGTATCACCTGATGCGTGCACGGCTTCAGGTACATTACGAGGATGATAAATCCAGTGCGATCGAAAATTTCACTCGCGCAGTCGCTTCGAGCCGGACGGATAACGAACAAAACTCCAATCGGTATGGTTTAGCTCTGGCCTATCTGGACAATCAGCAATTCCAGCCTGCTCATGATGAGCTAAATAAACTGTTGTCTGGTGATCCCAATCGCATCACCTATGTTGCGACACGCGCTGATATCTTGATCGCGGATGGCCAATCACAAGCCGCATTGGATTATCTCGAACGCCATTTGCTGATCAACCCAGGAAACCATCCATTGGTGATGGCCAGAGCAAAAGCGCTTATCGGACTTCAGGACTATCAGGCAGCAGTAGCGGTGCTCGAACGTCATGCTGTTTCACGCCCAGAGGACCATGATTTGTGGTATCTGATAGCAGAAACACAAGGGCAGGCAGGCGACATCAGTAAGGTACATCAGGCGCGTGCGGAGTACTTTATTCTGGTCGGGGATTTTAGAAGCGCACGTGAGCAATTGAACTATGCATTGCGGATAGAAAACGGTGTCGAGAATAACGTGCCATTAGTCAGTCGATTGCGCCAGCGCGTCAGCGATGTTGAGGCTCTCCAACAGCGACAAAACGAAGGCTCATAACACTGCCGCACCCTCAGGCCTTTCCTTTCACCTGCATACGATGCTGCGCTGCAAAGTCGAGCATCCGCTGCAAGGGAATCATGGCTTTTTTTGCAAGTGCTGGCTCTACCGTAATTCTGTTACTACCATCGCGAAGTGAAAGGTACATCGCCTGCAATGAATTCATCCCCATCCAGGGACAACTGGCACAACTTCGGCAGGAAGCATCGTTGCCAGCCGTTGGCGCAACAAGAAAGGTCTTCTCCGGCGCAAGCTGCTGCATTTTGTAGAAAATGCCCTGATCAGTGGCAACAATAAAAGTATCTTCCGGCAACTCACACGCAGCCTTAATCAGCTGACTGGTCGAGCCCACCACGTCTGCAATCGCCAATACTGATGATGGAGACTCCGGATGCGCTAACACTTTGGCATTTGGATAGATTGCTTTCATATCCAGCAAACCTTTGGCCTTGAATTCCTCATGGACGATACAAGCTGAGTCCCATAGCAGCATATCTGCGCTGGTCTTTTCCTGGATGTATCGCCCCAAGTGCTTATCAGGAGCCCAAAGAATTTTTTCACCCCTAGCTTTCAGTTGCTCAACAATTTCCAGAGCGATGCTTGAGGTCACCACCCAATCTGCACGCGCTTTTACTGCAGCAGAGGTATTGGCGTAAACCACCACGGTGCGATCAGGATGCTGGTCACAAAATGCTGAAAACTTTTCGATAGGACATGCGATATCCAGTGAACAGGTAGCTTCGAGGTCAGGCATCAACACCGTTTTATTCGGACTCAGAATGCAGGCGGTCTCGCCCATGAACCGCACGCCCGCAACCACCAGCATTTCTCCTTCACAATCACGACCAAACCTGGCCATTTCCAGTGAATCCGCAACCAGGCCGCCGGTTTCCTCAGCCAGTGACTGCAATTCCGGATCAGTGTAATAGTGCGCCACCAGCACAGCATTTTTTTCTTTTAACAGTGCTGCTATGTCACGGCGATATTGCTGTCGCTCTGCCTCACCCGTGACATTTTTAGCAGGAACACTGGCCAGATAATTACGAACCAGCAAAGTATCAGACGCCAATCGATCGCTGGCGGAATTCGGAAAATTGGGGGCTTGTTCGTTCATCGGGATACCTGCTAAAAACAGTGCACATGAGTTTGATGATACCACAGCACTCAAATGGCGACAGGCAAAACAAAATTTGCAGGAATGTGCATCTAAACCAGGCTCCTGATGCATCTGGCTAATGTATTGATTGTTTTTTGTTGATATTCGACCCCACTTTTTAAAAACCGAGGCGCAATGTATGAGTGAAGAACTGATTCCGATAGTAGCGTTAATTGTTATAGGGTGCTGTGTTTTGGTTCCTTTATATCTTCGATACCTAACCGGGGTAAAAAAAATGGAAACACTGTTAAAACTTGCAGAGAATGGCACCGATATCAAAGATGAAACACTAAGCCTGCTCAGCCGTGAAACTGGCCCGATAACCGACTTCAGACGAGGCGTGATCTTTATCGCTATCAGCATTCCGGTAACTGCCAGCCTGCTGATCGTTGAACGATATGAACTGGCTGTTTTGCTGGGAGGAATCCCTCTATGCGTTGGCGGAGCCTTTCTGTTGGTAATCCGCTACGGACGTCAGGCAAGCACCAAACAAGCCTGAGCACTGACTTAATCGCAAGCTGGGGATGTTTTCTGGCCACCGACAATCAAGACCAGCATATGCATTTTGCAGAATCAGATTTGATTTACAGGGTTCTGCTTAAAAATGACAATAAAGCCTTTGGCGAACTGGTCAGCATGCACCAGAGTCATGTCAGGGGCTTTTTGCGTCGCCTGTGTAAATATGATTCGATTGCAGATGATCTTGCTCAGGATACCTTTGTAATCGCATTCCGGCAGCTCGCCAAGTTTAAGGGAAGCGGTAGTTTTGAAGCATGGCTGCTGCGCATCGCATATCGAT
The DNA here is from genome assembly GCA_943330915.2 of Rhodoferax sp. OV413. GTDB lineage: Bacteria > Pseudomonadota > Gammaproteobacteria > Pseudomonadales > Pseudohongiellaceae > Pseudohongiella. Next base: position 31,069 of record CALQJO020000012.1, read on the forward strand.
GCTTTCTGCAGAATTATCGCCGACAGAAGCAACTAAAAAGATTTTATGAGTTCCTTACTCAACAACAATCAAATGATGCAGACATTTTTATGAATAAGCCCGAGGAGAAGCTTGACCTGGAGCGCGGACTGGCAAAGCTTGAACCCATTCAGGCTGCTGCAATTACACTAAACCTCAGCATGGGTTATTCTCATGCCGAAGTATCACTCATTCTTGACATCCCACTGGGTACCACTAAGTCGCATATAACCAGAGGTATGGAGCGCCTGCGCCAACTAACGTCTGGCTCTGACAAAGAGAGCTCATCATGACACTGAAAAGAAATGAACCTCACGGAATAATGATAAGTGCAACACCACTCCCAGTGCTTGAAGATATGGGGTTTACAAAGAGTGTGCTCACCCGAACGCGGCGACTGAAGTGGCAACGAATTGGGCTCAACGCTACCGTATGGGGCAGCACTGTATTGTCATTTTTAGCCGTCATGCCCTTACGGAATTTTTTGGCTGAAATGCAACAACTTATAACGCCGTTGCTGTATCGTCTGGATCAATTAACTGATGTCATTGTGGTAGTGGAATGGTGGCAAGGCGAAATCCTCCAGCAATTCACTGACAACCAAGCAATACTGCTCAGTGCTCTTACTGTGACTTTGTTTGCAGGCTTAACGGTTGGCTTGGTGACAGAGGAATAGAACCGGGGCTCAAAAACAGCATACGGCGAATTAACTTTGACTTTAAGATTTGCACGCAGAAAAAATATGGTGGGGCGTGATGGATTCGAACCATCGACCAATTGGTTAAAAGCCAACTGCTCTACCGCTGAGCTAACGCCCCATCAAGCACGATTCTTTTTCAGGGCTGCAGCCCCGCAAAAGAGAGTGCGCATCATACTATGAGCCTAAAAAAACTCAAGTAAATTGTGAGCAGTTAGCAGTATTTTCTACCAATAAGAGATGGTTTCAATCTAATAAAGGAAGGGAAAAATACCGAGTCGGATCAACAATTCCGGCGTCATCAAAACCCTTTCTACGCAATCTGCAACTATCACAACGGCCACATGCTTTGCCCTCATTATCAGCCTGATAACAAGAAACAGTTTGTGAATAATCAATACCAAGACCTGTCCCCATAGAAATGATTTGTGCCTTGGTCATTCTGATCAGCGGAGTACGGATACGTATAGGATAACCTTCTACGCTGGCTTTTGTTGCGAGGTTAGCCATTTTTTCAAATGCTTCAATATACTCTGGTCGGCAATCGGGGTATCCGGAATAGTCCAGCGCATTGACCCCTATAAAGATAGCATCTGCCTGCAGGACTTCAGCCCAGGCCAATGCATAAGACAAAAACATAGTATTGCGCGCTGGTACATAAGTCACTGGAATCTTATTCAACACCACACCATCTATTGGGACATCCACCGAGTGATCTGTTAATGCTGACCCTCCCAGTCGGCCAATCCCCAAAGGGATGATTTGGTGGCTGGAAGCAGCAAAGCAACGTGTCAACTGCCCTGCAGCATTTAACTCACTGGATGAGCGCTGTCCATAGTCAAAACTCAGCGCATAACACTGATAACCTTCAGACTTGGCAATCGCAAGACACGTCGCTGAATCGAGACCGCCTGAAACAAGTACTACAGCCTTTTTTTGTACAGCACTCACTACTAAACTCCCAACAGCTAATGACCTGGTTTGTTACCCCAGATTATTTTGTGCAACTGCACCTGCATTCGAACCTGTATTCGATCCTGAATAATCCACTCCGCCAACTCTTCATACTTAACTTGTGCGAATGAAGGCGAGAATAATACTTCACCTACACGAGACAACAAATCGTATTGATCAACCTTTGCCTTGGACCACTCATAATCATTTCGATCGCAAATAACAAACTTGACCTCATCTTTGGTCCTTAACCTACTTACATTTGACTCGAGATTTCGATCGCACTCCCCAGAACCCGGTGTCTTCATATCCATGATGACCTTAACACGCTCATCAACACCGGAGATATCCATAGCGCCACTGGTTTCTAAAGAGACCTTTAAACCTTGGTCACACAAAATTTTCAAAAGCACAAGACATCCGGGCTGAGCCAGTGGCTCACCGCCCGTTACACAAACGCGACGCGCCCTAGCATTACTTAACTCTGCAAGAATGTATGCCAGTTGAATCTGGCGGCCCTCATGAAAAGCGTACTCGGTGTCGCAGTATCCGCAGCGTAACGGACATCCAGTCAATCGAATGAAACTCGTCGGCAAGCCAACAGTACTGCTCTCGCCTTGCAGCGAGTGAAAAATCTCGTTAATCCTAAGACTCAGATCCGTTCCCATAGCAATCAGCTTCACAGAATTCAGTGTGAAATTTCAAAAGAGTGTATAAAAAAGAGAGGCGTGCAGGTGTCTTGACGACACATATACGAATTTACAGGGGTGGCATATCTGAGCACCCTATGCATGCCACTTGTTTTGTTGAATGTCAGTTTATAGACCGCAGATAGATGTCAGCAAGGTTAGCTGCTGAAGTATTAGGAAAACGTGTAACAACATCTTGCAGAATCGTCCTAGCATTGGTGTTATCGCCCAACCTATGATAAACCGCGCCCAAGGAATACATGGCATCTTCAATTTTCCGCCCATCCGGATACTCGGTCAGAATTGTTTCAAAGGCTGTCCTAGCCTCGTTGAACATCGACAGGTTGACATAAGCCTGCCCTTGCCAATAGTAGGCATTAGTAACAAACCGGCCATCAGGGTACTCAACAAGATATCGCCCAAACTGTTCAATAGCAGCCTGATATTGCTGCTCCTGAAGTAAAGAATCCAAAGCCAGCTCATATAGCTGTTGCTCTGTCAGAATACCAGTTTGAATAGGAGATATACCAGAAATTGCGGGTATCACTGTCGCTGGAACTGGAGAAGAAACAGGTGATTGCGCGGTTATACTTGCGGAAGCCACTGATTCCCCGCCAGACACAACTTCAGCACTTGTTGAAGCAGAGCCGGTTGCCGTAGAACTCGGTTGTGACACCGTATTGACAGGAGCTAAATTTAAACTGGCCGCTGTTGATGATGGGGAAGCAGGGGCAGGCTCCATTTCCTGATAAATCGAGCTGAGTCTTGAATCCAAGTCTGTATATCTATCCAGAGAGTCTTGCTGCAATCGATTTATTTGGTTGGCTTGTTCCTCAACCATTCCACGCAATGTCTCCATTTCACCGCGCAGAGCGGTGAACTGATCAAGCAATAGTAAGAGAGCATCATTATTTGCCGCACCAGCCTGCGCAGCGATAACAATAGGCCCAAGCCCTACTTGACCTATTGCAGAAACTGACCCTGCAGAAGAAGCAGAGGCAGTCGTGTTAAACACGACTGCCATTACCGCGCCAGCAAACTTCGACTGGGAACGATTCATGCAATTAACCCGCAGGTTGAACTTCTACACGGCGATTCTGACGGTATGCATCTTCTGCCTGGCCATTTACAGCTGGACGCTCTTCACCATAGCTCACTGTTTCCAGCTGGCCGCGTGACGCGCCATTTACGATCAGGAAATCGCGGATGCTGTTAGCACGACGCTCACCCAGGGCAAGGTTGTACTCACGAGTACCACGCTCATCAGCGTGCCCTTCCAGGCGTACACTTCGGTTCGGGTTAGCAGCCAAATTACGAGCGTGAACAATCAATGTCTCACGATCAGAAGGCTGGAATTCAGCGACGTCAAAGTCAAAGTAGAATACTGTAGTATTCAGCGCTGCCTGTTCACGACGCTGCTGCTCCTGACGCTCTCGCTCCAGTCGCTCTTGTTCCAGTCGAGCAGCACGAGCGGCGTCAGACTCACCGGCAGTCTGAGCAACAGGAGCCATCTCTTCTGTGTCACTGGTTGAACTGCAAGCAGCCAGACCAATGATAGTCAAAGCCAATACAGCTGATTTAAATACATTGTTAAATTGCATTCCCACTTTTAGCGTCCTCCGAAAGACAACCTATAAAAAAACTATGCCCTAATTTAAGTACGGAGACCAAGAAGGTTCACGTACATCGCCCTGCGGAGATGGTAAACGGAATTTGACGCGGCCGTCAATGGAAACGGCATCTAATACGCCCCTTCCACCTGCGGTTGTGCCGAACATGATCATACTTCCGTTTGGTGCCACGCTGGGAGATTCATCAAGTGCGGTTTCTGTGAGCTTGATTACCCTTGCGGTCTGAACATTCAGAATGGCAATGCCATAACTGTTGTCCTGGCGGGTTTCACGTCTCACATGCACCAGATTCACTCCGTCAGGAAGAAACTGGGCCTTCGCACAATAAAAACAATCAAACGTCATACGCTCCGGCAATCCGCCAGTGGCATCGACTTTATAAATCTGCGGCTGACCTGTCCGGTCAGAGGTAAAAACAACGCTGCTACTGTCGAGCGTCCATGCCGGCTCAGTCTCAGCACGCGGATGATCAGTCAATTGGCGCAACTCGTTAGTGGCCAGATCGAGCACGTAAATATCGGGACTTCCATCTTTTGACAACACCATCGCCAGTTTACTCGCATCCGGAGACCATACAGGTGAACTGTTGATGCCAGGAAAATTTGTGACCTGGCGCCGCTGCCCTGTCGAGAGATCCTGAATGTAAATACGTGGCAAATCAGTCTCAAACGAAACATAAGCAATCTGACCGCCATCAGGCGACCACGCAGGAGACATTATGGGCTCCCTGGACTCCAGCAGTATTTGAGCGCGACGACCATCATAATCTGCATAGTGCAGCTTAAAAATTGTGCTGCCTATCGGGCCTTCAGCAGAAACATACATTATTTTTGTGGAGAATGCCCCACGTCGCCCAGTAATCTCCTGGTAAACAACATCACTGATTTCGTGCGCAATATCACGCAGTTGAGTCATGCTGCCGGTGAGAACCTCTCCGAGAACCTTACGTTCACGATTGATGTCAAAGAACTCCCACTGCACCTGCACCATCTGGCCGCCAGGCACCTGGCTGACCTTGCCAACCACCAAATATTGTTGCGCAAGTATACGCCAGTCTCTGTAATGAACTTCGCGCTCTTCCGATGGCAGGCTCAGCATATTGGCACGCGACAATGCCCTGAACTCACCTACCTGCTCAAGATTGCTGGAAACAATCTGCGCGATATCTTCTTCCAGAAGATTTGCGCCATCCCAAGCAAAAGGCACAACTGCTACCGGGATAGGGTTATCCACACCGCGAGTAATCTCGATATTCAACTCTGCGGCCGACAACCTTAGAGAAAATATCAGCGCCAGTACTAGATAGATCAGGCTGCTCTTTTTCAATTCAGTAAGTCCTCTGGTCTGAACGTTAACAATAAAGAACGGAAGCTCCGTTCAAACATTCGCGGCGGCATTCCCTGTAGCTCAGAAAATCGGCCAACGGCTCGTACAGCGGTTTCAGCCGCTCTGTCGAAGGCCGCATCTCCACTGGATCGGACAATTTCAACATCAAGCACGTCACCCGTTGGCACCAATCTGATTCTCAAAACGGCTGTCATGTCATTTCTGGCACTGGGCGGGCGGGACCAGTTACGCTGCACAAGGTCATGAATGACGGCTGTATAAGCCATAATTATCTCCGACTCCGTTTCCGCCTGTTCCCGCGCTGAAGCTTCGGCAGCTGCCTCCGCGGTTGCGTCTGCCTGACGCTCCTGTTCCTGCCTCTGCGCCTCCTGCTGCTGCCTCTGTATTTCCTGCTGACGGGCAACCTCCTGCTGGCGCACTATTTCTTGCTCGCGCTGTTGCTCCACCTCCTGCTGTTCACGTTGTTGGCGCAACACAGCCTGACGTTGCTGCTCCTGCTGCGCTGCCTCAGCACGCGCCGCTTGTTCTTGAATCGCCTGGTCCTGTCTTGCCTGCTCTTGTCGCGCCTGTTCTTGGCGTTGATTCTCTTGCATGACCTGCTCGGCACGCTGACGCTGCTGGTCAGCACGTTGCTGTTGAACTTGCTGATTGCGCGCCTGTGGGTTCTCTTCAACCAGCAGGGCCTTCACCGCAGGCGGCCTCACAGCTTCGAGCACTTCCGAATCGGCACGTCCCATGATCAAAAACGACCCAAGGATCAAACCGTGGATCAGCAAAGCCAGCATTATCGAAAACGGGTACCCATTAAATGCCGTCACGCTATCTATTCCAGTGGTTTCGTAACCAGATTCGGGCTGTTCACACCTGCGATACGTAATGCTTCCATTAAGCTGATAAAGGGGCCATAACTGGCGCTGGCATCACCTTCAACAAAAATCTGTATGGCAGGATTCACCTGCACAATACTGGCCACCTGCTGACCTATAAGCTCAAGAGGCACAGCTGTTCGCTCTTCCTGCTCAGTGACACCCAAGCTTATAAAATATTCATTATCCGCAGTAAGCTCAATGACAAGCGTCTCTGCATTTTCATCCAAATCCAGGGGCTCAGAGCTTGCCTGAGGCAGATCCACACGCAAACCCTGCGTCAGCAAAGGAGCAGTCACCATAAAAACAATCAGCAATACCAGCATGACATCAAGGTAGGGCACTACGTTGATCTCAGAAACCGGTTTACGCTTTTTCCTGACTATCTCCATGATTTTAAAAGCCTTGATCGTTCAGAGTTTTCAACTGACTGCTACCGCGAGCGACTTCAGTCAAACTTTCGTAGCAGGAGCGCTAGCAACCTGTCTGTGCAAAATACCGGCAAACTCTTCGGTAAAAGTAATGTAATTACCGGCGATCACGTCCACCTTTGTCGAGTAACGGTTATATGCTACGACTGCGGGTATAGCTGCAAACAAGCCCATCGCCGTTGCGATCAGAGCCTCGGCGATACCTGGCGCTACGACCTGCAGCGTGGCCTGGCTCTGCCCGGCAAGACTTATAAATGAATTCATGATACCGATGACCGTTCCAAACAACCCTATGTAGGGTGTTACTGAACCAACCGTTGCCAAGAAGGGCAGATGCTTCTCAAGTTTTTCCTCTTCTCGTGAATACGCTACGCGCATAGCACGCTGAGCACCCGCCATGACGCCATCGGAATTCACACCACCTTGCTGACGCAAGCGCATGAATTCCTTGAAGCCCGCTCTGAAAATATTTTCCATACCACCCGTGGGTTTGTTGGCCTTTTGCTGATCACTACCTTCACGGTACAACTGACTCAAGTCCATGCCAGACCAGAACCGCTTTTCGAAACCACTCATTCCTTGTTCAGCGCTGTTTAACACCAGCCAGCGCTGCACAATCATCACCCAGGAAATAATGGAGGCCAGCAACAGGATCAACATGACCAGTTGCACAACTATTGTTGCCTCAAGAATTAACGACCAAACGTTTATAGAGCCGCTATGCACTAAAGAATTCCTTTAACCGGTTACATGTCAAAAAACTGGCGGCATTATAAGCTTAATTAAATACTTATAACACTCCGGCCAATGGCTTGAGGCTGATAAAATATGGCGAAACCATGATAATTGGGTGATATGCGAGGGATCAGCCCAAGGTAGGGGCAACCAAACCGAATTGAAGATAGGCGTGCGGTGTCACCATCCGCCCCCGCGGTGTGCGCATAATAAAACCTTGTTGAATCAGATAAGGCTCAAGTACGTCTTCGATGGTATCTCTTTCTTCGCTGATTGCCGCTGCGAGACTGTCAACACCAACTGGCCCACCACCGAACTTTTCGATCATGGTGAGCAATAATTTCCTGTCCATGTGATCGAATCCGTTATTATCGATACTGAGCATATCCAGAGCTTTTTCAGCTATCTCAAGCGTAATGGAACCGTCATGCTTGACTTCGCTGAAGTCGCGTACCCGGCGCAATAATCGGTTGGCAATGCGCGGCGTCCCTCGTGAACGGCGCGCTATCTCAAAAGCTCCTTGCTGGACTATAGTGCAACCCAGAATGCGGGCAGAGCGAATGACGATTTCACAGAGTTGTTCGGCAGTGTAGAACTCCAGTCGTTGAATAATCCCGAATCTGTCCCGTAGCGGAGACGTCAACAGACCTGCCCGTGTTGTAGCGCCTACCAGCGTAAAAGGTGGCAACTCCAGTTTTATGGAACGCGCGCCGGGCCCTTCGCCGATCATGATATCCAGTTGGTAGTCTTCCATAGCCGGATACAGTATTTCTTCGATAGCCGGGCTTAGGCGATGAATTTCGTCAATAAATAGCACATCTCCGCGCTCAAGGTTGGTCAGCAATGCCGCTAGATCACCGGCTTTTTCAAGCACCGGACCTGAAGTCGTTTTGATCGCCACATTCAGTTCGTTGGCAATGATATTCGCCAGTGTGGTTTTCCCCAGACCGGGAGGACCAAAAATCAGTGTGTGATCAAGAGGCTCCGAACGTTGCCTGGCTGCGCTTATAAAGATATCCATCTGATTCTTGACGTCAGTCTGACCTATGTAGTCTTTCAGACTCAAGGGACGGATAGCCCTGTCAACTGACTGCTCCAGCGGAGCAAGTCCGGGCGAGACAAGACGTTCGTGTGCAGCGCGATCAAAATCTGACATGTCTGATGTGCTTCCCATTTAGACCATGGCCCTGAGTGCAAGCCGGATAATGTCCTCACTGCGATCAATGCCTGGCTTGTCCTTCATCACCCGGACAACCATCCTCGCTGCGTCCTGCGGCTTATAACCCAACGCTATCAGCGCGGTTTCGGCATCCTCACTCAACTGACTGCTGCCTGATTCTTTTGGCACAGTAGCTCCGCTATTTGCAGGCCCTGCCTCCCAGGCAGACAGGCGGTCGCGCATGTCCAGCACTAGACGCTCTGCGGTCTTTTTGCCTATGCCCGGAATTTTAGTCAGAGCATTCACATCGTTGGTTTGCACCAGCCGCACAAACTCAGCAGCAGGAACCCCGGACAAAATTGCCAAGGCTACTTTTGGACCTATCCCTGTGACCTTGATCAGCGCCCTGAACAGTGCACGCTCAGGCTCCTCCAGAAAGCCAAACAACTGATGGGCATCCTCGCGCACGGCCATATGCGTAAACAGCACCACACCCTGACCGATCGGGGGCAACTGGTAAAACGTACTCATCGGGGCTAACAATTCGTAACCAACCCCGTTGACATCCAACAACAGGTCGGGCGCCTTCTTTTCGAGCAATACTCCTTTTAATCGACCTATCAACGTATGCTCCCGCAATGATCGCCATGTAAATTCAGAGATACCTTCATGTCTTGTAACGGTGCCCGCCGAAGCTGCGTGCTGCAGCAATACGCACCATACTTTGGCGACTATTGGCATGGCAAATGGCGATTGCCAATGCGTCAGCAGCATCTGACTGTAGCGTGCCCTGCAATCCAAGCAACACCTTGATCATATGCTGCACCTGCAGTTTGTCAGCCGCACCTGAACCGGTCACTGCCTGCTTCACCGTGCGCGGGGTGTATTCAGCCACTGGGAGGTCAAACTGCAGGCAGGCGACCATCGCGGCGCCGCGTGCCTGGCCTAACTTCAGTGCGGAAGACACACTTTTACCAAGAAACACTTCCTCAATGGCGCATTCTTGCGGGGTATACTGCTTTATGATGTTGGTCAAGGCAAAAAAGATATCGCGGAGGCGCTGCGGATGCTCCACCGGTAGTGGCCGGATACATCCACAATCGACATAGGTCAGTTTATTTCCGACTGACTTAATGATGCCGTAGCCGGTTGCGCGCGAGCCAGGGTCAATACCCAGAATCAGAGTCACCCACACCTCACACGCTCAAGTGGACAGTATAAACCGGCAAACCAGATCAACTTGCCGGTTGGATTGATATCATTCAGCCTGTGCTGGATTAACAGCAGTTGGCGTTGCCACCTTTTCACGCAGACGAATGTTAAGTTCACGCAACTGCTTCGCAGAAACCGGTCCGGGCGCATCAGTCAACGGACATGCTGCAGACTGAGTTTTCGGGAAAGCCATCACATCACGAATCGACGTTGTCCCCGTCATCAACATAATCAGCCGGTCCAGCCCGAAAGCCAGACCGCCGTGCGGCGGAGCACCGGAAGCCAGCGCATTAAGGAGGAATCCAAATTTTTCCCGGGCTTCCTCCTCGCCTATTCCAAGCAGCTCGAATACAGCCTGCTGCATATCAGGACGGTGGATACGAATTGAACCACCACCTAATTCTGTGCCATTCAACACCATGTCGTAAGCACGCGACAAGGCCTTATCAGGGTTATCACGCAGTTCCTCAGGCGAACAAGACGGCGCCGTAAACGGGTGGTGCAGCGAGTTCAGATTCCCCTCTTTATCGCGTTCGAACATCGGAAAATCAATTACCCACAACGGTGCCCACCCAGAGCGCGTAATACCAAGATCCGCGCCGACTTTAAGGCGCAAGGCGCCGATGGCTTCACATACCGGGCCAAATTTGTCAGCGCCGAAGAAAATGATATCGCCGGTGACAGCCTGAACCCGGGCCAGCACAGCGTTGACAACATCTTCAGGCATAAACTTGATAATCGGCGACTGGAGCCCGTCAAGCCCCGCAGCGATATCATTGACCTTGATCCAGGCGAGACCTTTGGCACCATAAATGCTTACAAATTTTGTGTAATCATCAATTTCCTTACGCGTCAGCGATGCACCGCCGGGAACACGCAGCGCAATCACCCGACTGTCAGCGTCATTGGCTGGACCGGAGAATACCTTGAAATCGACATTCTTCATCAGATCGGCGATATCGGTAAATTCCAGATTGTTACGAAGGTCCGGCTTATCAGACCCAAAACGACGCATAGCTTCGGTCCAGGTCATGCGCGGAAAATTCCCGAGATCCACCTCCAGATGCTTCTGGAAAATACCGCGGATCATGCGCTCCATGATGCCCATGATGCCCTCTTCATCAAGAAAGGATGTCTCGATGTCGATCTGAGTAAATTCAGGCTGCCGGTCAGCACGCAGATCTTCGTCACGGAAGCACTTGGCAATCTGATAGTAGCGATCAATACCCGCCACCATCAGCAACTGCTTGAACAGCTGCGGCGACTGCGGCAACGCAAAAAACTGGCCGGGATGTGTGCGGCTGGGCACCAGATAATCACGGGCTCCTTCAGGCGTGGCCCGGGTCAGAATAGGGGTTTCGATATCCAGAAAGCCATTTTCATCAAGGAAGTTCCGGATCGAATTGCTGACTTTTGAGCGAAACCGCAGCCGGTCAATCATCTCTGGGCGACGCAGATCGATGTAACGGTGACGCAGACGGATATCCTCTCCCACCGTCGCGTGTTCGTCCAACTGGAAAGGCGGAGTCTTGGCTTGTGACAGTATTTCCAGGGTGTGCGCCAACACTTCGATAGCACCGCTGCGCATATCCGAGTTAGTTGTTCCCTGTGGGCGCGAACGCACAAGACCTGTGACTCGCACCACAAATTCACTTCGCAGCGTCTCTGCCAGGTTAAAGCTGTCTGCACGATCAGGATCAAACACAATCTGACACAGCCCCTCGCGGTCGCGCAGATCCACGAATATCACGCCGCCATGGTCACGTCGACGATGCACCCAACCACACAGGCTGACGGTTTCGCCGTTGAGCTGTTCGTTCAAATCTCCGCAATAATGGCTGCGCATACGCTTTCCTGTTTCTCTTTCTGAATTGTCTGATGGTTAATTTCTATCGCCCGGCGCCAACGGGTCAAGCTGTGGCGGAACTGCTTGCTGTCTTGCTGCTTGCTGTCTTGCTGGTTTCTTTCTTGCTGGTTTCTGACTTGCTACCTTCAGTCTTGTTCGTTTCGGTCTTTGCAGATTCTACGTCCTGGGTACCATGACGCTTGTTTGTGGTCTTGAAATCTGTTTCATACCAACCTGCTCCCTTAAGCCGAAAGCTGGGAGCAGATATCTGTTTTGATAATGCCAGCTTGTGACAGGCAGGACATTCAGTCAGCGGAGCATCGCTGAATCTCTGGATTGCTTCCAGCTGATGCCCACAATCTTTGCATTGATACTCATAAATCGGCATATGGAAACCTTGGTTTCGAGCTATGTGCAACTGCAACGGATTGACTATACAGCAAGGGCACTCCCGAAGAGATGCCGCCAAATCAAAGGCACGGATTATAACTCAAGAAATCATCCATCAGCACCTGTATTGCGGCTTTTGCTGAGACTCATTTGAGCACTTGCGACGATATGCTCAATCCATTATAAATAGCGCCAAGTATGGCGTTTTTAAGCGCGATTTCTTCATGCTTCTTTTTTATCACTCTATTTTGTTACAGGATCCGGCATGGCAGCGTCCAAACCTTTAGTCAAAAAAACGACAGCAATAACTGAAAAATATACAAAAACCGCCATTCTCACTGAAATTGCGACAAATACCGACCTCTCCAGAAAACAGGTCGATGCAGTTCTCAACGAATTGGGTGGCATTATTGAGCGCCACCTCAAAAAACGCGGTGTGGGAGAATTCACCCTGCCTGGTTTGCTGAAGATCAAGGCTGTTAAAAAACCGGCGCAGCCGGCACGAAAGAATGTTCCCAATCCGTTCAAACCAGGCGAAGTGATGGATATCGCCAAAAAGCCCGCCAGTACGAGAGTCAAAATATTGCCGTTAAAGAAGTTGAAAGAGTTCGCCCAGTAATAATGCTCTCGACCCTTGGGGCAGCAATCGAAGACGCTGCCCCGGATCTTTGCAACACTGCGTCTGGCTACAACCTTCACATGTAGACCTCGGTGCCAGTAGGCCCGGCAAAAATTTCTACTACCCATTCAAACCTCAGAAACACCGGATTCCGCATGCGCACCAGTCAATACCTCATTGCAACCCTCAGAGAAACTCCTGCCGATGCCGAAGTTATCAGCCATCAGTTGATGCTGAGGGCCGGGCTGATCAGAAAACTGGCCAGCGGCATGTACACCTGGTTACCCGCCGGATTGCGTGTATTGCACAAAGTCACCGCAATTGTGCGGGAAGAAATGAACCGCTCAGGCGCACTTGAAGTGTCCATGCCGGTCGTTCAATCAGCCGAGCTCTGGCAGGAATCAGGGCGCTGGGACAAGATGGGCCCAGAACTGCTGAGGTTTGTCGACCGTCATGAACGCCCCTTCTGCCTGGGCCCCACCCATGAAGAAGTGATCACCGACCTGATTCGCAATGAGTTCAATAGCTATAAGCAATTGCCTGCCAACTTCTATCAGATACAGATGAAGTTCAGAGACGAGCGTCGACCCCGTTTTGGGATCATGCGTGCTCGTGAGTTTCTGATGAAGGACGCATACTCTTTCCACATCAATCAGGCTTCACTGGAACAGACTTATCAGCTGATGTATCAAACTTACAGCAACATATTCAGCCGCCTCGGCCTGGATTTCCGTGCTGTGTTGGCAGATACCGGCAATATTGGCGGCAGTACCTCTCATGAGTTCCACGTGCTGGCAGACTCCGGTGAGGATGACATTGTTTTCAACTCAACTGGCAGCTACTCCGCCAACATTGAGCTCGCTGACGGGCTTATCAGGGATCTCGATGATGGCAGCGCTGATATGCTGCAAAGCCGGGAGTTAGATACTGCTCAGGCTCACACGATTGAGGCGCTGACTAGTCTGCTTGACCTGCCGGCAACACGATTGATCAAAACCCTGATCGTGAAAGCCGTGCAAAGCGATACCAATCCTCACGGGCTGATGGCGCTGGTCTTGAGAGGAGACCAGGAACTTAATGACATCAAGGCAGAAAAACTGTCCGGTATTGTTTCTCCTCTGACCTTTGCCACCGACGAAGAAATTGAAAACGTGATTGGCTGCAAACCCGGCTGTCTTGGCCCCAACCATCTTGATTTTCCGGTGGTTGTTGATCGCAGTGCCGAAAAAATGCGCAACTTTATTTGTGGCGCAAACAAGTCCTCCATCCATCTTGCAGACGCTAATTGGGGCAAGGACTGTCGCTTTGACATGGTTGCAGATATCCGAAAAATTAAAGAAGGCGATTTGAGTCCCGACGGCCAGGGTGAACTGTTGATCAAACGCGGAATCGAGGTAGGCCATATCTTCCAGCTAGGCACCAAGTACAGTCAGGCCATGAATGCCTCGGTGCTGGACGAAAACGGACGCTCTGTGCTGATGACCATGGGTTGTTATGGTATTGGCGTCAGTCGAATTGTTGCAGCGGCCATTGAGCAGAATAATGATGCCAACGGGATTATCTGGCCGGATGCTATTGCGCCGTTCCAGGTGGCAATCATCCCGCTGAATGCGCACAAATCCCCCCGAGTCACTGAGATCAGCGAGCAGTTGATGACAGATCTCGAAAAAGCTGGATTTGAGGTGCTACTTGATGACAGGGATAAAAAGACCAGTCCGGGCGTAAAGTTTGCGGACATGGAACTGATGGGCATCCCTCACCGGATTGTGGTGTCGGATCGCGGCCTCGAAAACAATGAACTGGAGTATAAATCCAGGCGAGCGGAAAATGCAGAATCAGTACCTCTGGCATCTGTAATGGAGTTTTTGAGTGCTCGCATTGCGACGTGAACTGGTAATCAACGGATCACAGCCACTGAAACTTGCCTAAAGGGAGGCTCATGTCCATCAGGTCAGCGCATGATCTGTTAAGTGCCCAGAAAAACAGACGCTGGCGCGAACCGGACAATGAACTTCCGCAGTGGCGGCGCTCAGGCCTGTGCGGCTTACAGATTACCTTTGCTGTCCTCAAAGATGTCACGGAAGGGCAGTTGCTTCAGCAAACACCAGTTTTCGCAAACTGCTGGAACCAGGGCAGCTTTCGTTAAAATCAACTGCATAGTTAACACTATTTTTCAGGAATAATCAGATGGCCAACACGACCCCCTATATCCTGGTGCTGTACTACAGCAGGCAAGGAGCAACTGCAGCCATGGCGCAACTGATTGCACGTGGTGTGGAACAGTCCGGCGATATTGAGGCGCGACTGAGAACGGTACCGTCAGTTTCTCCCGATCACCAACAATCTATTCCAGCGGTCCCTCCGACAGGCGCAGTGTATTGCTCTGAAGCCGATCTCCGAGAGTGCGCAGGCCTTGCTATGGGCAGCCCTACCCGATTCGGCAACATGGCTTCAGCATTAAAATACTTTCTCGACAATACCGGTGCACTCTGGGCAACAGGCGCGTTAATCAACAAACCCGCAGCCTTGTTCACATCAACATCCAGTATGCATGGCGGGCAGGAAAGCACCTTATTGAGTATGAGTTTGCCGCTTTTACATCATGGCATGCTGATCTGCGGGCTGCCCTACAGCGAGCAGGCACTGATGCGCACACAAACCGGCGGCACACCTTATGGGGCAAGCCACCTGGCAGGCATCAACAGCGACTTGCCACTCAGCAGCGACGAACAGCAACTGTGTATTGCTATGGGTAAGCGATTGGGATACCTGGCACTTAAACTGGGCAAGGGAGCAGCACAATGATACAAACATGGACGCCCGTACCTGCATCAGTGCAACGCGCACGAATAGCATCATTAATCAGCTATTTTGGGCTGATCGGTCTTTTAACCGGCAACGCGATTGTGAACTTTATCGGCGGAATGCCGGCTGGCGTAGCAATATTCTTATGGTTATTCGCAGTTCTGCCTTTAAGTATTTTTTTGTCAGGTCTGCGCCGCAACAATAATCTGCGAACTTATGCATGGTTGTGTTTTCTGATACTGATGTACTTTCTGCATGCGGTCACCATCGCGTTTACAGCGGAAACTTTGGTCTACGGAATTGTCTACAGCGTGTTATGTGTAGCGATCTTTTGCTCGATGGTTATCTACATCAGGCTAGCCAAAAAGCATCTGGGGATGTCTCTTCTCAGATGACCTTGCAAACTACCAACCCATCACTGACTTCAGTAAGGGAATGGTGACTTTGCGCTGAGAGGACAAAGAATGTTTGTCCAGCAAGGTCAGCACCTTCAGCAATTGCGTCATGCTGCGCTCGCTGCGGGAGACCAGGTATCGCGCCACTTCATCTGATAACTCAAAACCCCGGCAGTCTGCGCGCAGTTTAAGAGCAACAGCTTTCTCATCATCACTGAGCATCTGCAGATGAAATTGCGCGGAAGACTGCATTCTTGAGGTCAGATCGGGCAGTTTGAACCCGAGTTGCTGAGGCAGGGCATGAGCGCCGATCAGCAATGGCGTTTGATACTCTGACATCTGGTTGTAGAGGTTAAACAAAGCCAACTCCCAGTCCGGCTGTCCGGCCAGTTCATCTACCGAATCAAGACAAACCAACGCCATGGTTTCAAGTCCCGACAGAACATCGGGGTGTAGCGCCGCATTGCGCGAGAAGTCCAGATAAAATGCTCTGACCCCCAATAACTCAGCATCATGACAAACTGCCTGAAGCAGGTGTGTGCAACCAACAGAACACTCGCCCCACACCCAGATAAATTCATCCAGCACGGTTCCGCTGTGAGCTTTTGTTGATGACTGTTTTACCCATCGCTGCAGAGCATCTTCCAGATACTGAACTACCCGACTGTTGCGGGATTCATCGGCGCCGCAGTAAAAATTTCTGAAGGTGGCGTCATCATCCAGGCTCAGCCTGAACGTTAACTGTTGCGGTAACACCTGACGCTGCGATTCATTCATTACCGCGTCCAACGGTAATGCAGAAGCTCACCTACCTGTTGACCCGGCTCAAAGTTAACCGGCTCCAGATCGCGCCCAAGACTGATAAAATCAGCAAGAGTCTGCCCGGTACCCACCAGTTTCAGATTTAACTCCAGACTATCAGCTCTCAACGCACTGACAGTAACCTGGCGGACAACTGACAGGCTTTCCAGATACTGTAACAGGCGAGTATGTTTTTGCAGATCACTGATGCCGTCAACGCGCATCAGCACCTGATCCTCACGCTCAAACTCGCTGGCAACAAGGCCAAAATAGCCAGCCAAAGTGACCGCAGCCCGATCAAGCGGGACTTCCATATAAGATGCCTGATCATTGCTGATGTGATCAAAAATCTGGACCTCATCGCGGAACAAAAACTGCCAGAAGCCAACAATGTCTCCGGCTGCGGTGATCAGTATACGTCCGGCAAGCACACTATCAGCCGCATATCGGTTGGCCGCCCGGCGCAGTGCATCAGCATCCAGAGCCCAGGCCCGGTCAACACTCACTATCTGTCTGTCTTCGAGGTCTAGCAGAGGAATTAACACCGGCACGGCTCTGTTGTCCGAAAAAAGCCTGACCTGATCCAGCAGTTCATGCTCGGCACTGGATCCAAGCATAGTCCGCCGACCGCTGTTATCTTGCACAGTAACCCACAACAACACGCTTGCGCGGTTGACATCCCAAACTGGTATGTTGGCACTCTCGAGCAGGTTATCGATCAGCGACTGGTCAAAACGCACATCAAGCTGCCCAGCCTGCTGTGACGTTGTACCACCTGACCTGAAGCTGACCTCTGCAACAAAACGATCTGAACTGTTCAACGCAGACGCTACCTGGGGATGTTCGAGCCAGCGGGTCTCGCCCGTAACTTTGGTCACTACGCTGGCAAAGGCATCGCGGTACGCACGACGGCGTTCCTGATCTGACTGATTGGCAACCGCTATCTCCTCCTGATACAAACCCTGCACAGGTAGCGCCTGCAACTGAGCAACAGGCACTGTCGTGATCAGCAGCAAAAGCAGAGTTCTTAAAACCCCGATACCCAGTGACAAGAGGCTCAGCCCTGCGAAAAACTTGGTGTGATGTTGATTTTTCATGAACTCAATCATACCCGATCACCCTTTTGTTTTACATTATTGCCTGACGAAGAGACCTTCAGCTGTTAAAATGCCGACCTTCACTCCACGGGACCCTGCTCGCAACACTCGAGCGCTGACTAAATGACCAAGGCCATGACCTCTAAAGCTAACTCTTCAGGCAATACCCCTTCTCAAACAACCGGCCTCAGTTACAAAGATGCCGGTGTGGATATTGATGCTGGCGATGCGCTGGTTGAAAAAATCAAATCGGTCACACAGTCAACACGACGCAAAGAAGTGCTGTCAGGTCTCGGCGGTTTTGGTGCCTTGTGCGAGATACCCGAAGGCTATAAAAAACCAGTGTTGGTCTCCGCAACTGACGGTGTAGGTACCAAACTTAAGCTGGCGATTGACATGGGCAAACACGACACAATTGGCATAGATCTGGTTGCCATGTGCGTAAATGATCTGATTGTTTGTGGCGCCGAACCTCTGTTTTTTCTGGACTACTACGCAACGGGCGGTCTGAATGTGGATGTTGCCACCGAGGTTGTTACCGGTATTGGTGAAGGGTGTCGACAGGCCGGCTGCTCATTGATCGGCGGCGAAACCGCCGAAATGCCGGGCATGTACCAGAAGGGAGACTATGATCTTGCCGGTTTTGCCGTGGGGGTCGTTGAAAAAGACCGCATCATTGAAAATGATCTGGTGAAGCCAGATGATGTATTGATTGGTCTTGCATCGTCGGGTCCACACTCAAATGGTTACTCACTGATCCGCAAAGTGATAGAAGTCAGTGGCGCACACCTGAGCGATTCTTTTGGCAGCAGCACGCTTGGGGCAACACTGCTGGCCCCCACCGAGATTTACGTTAAAGCGATGCGGGCCCTGATGGCCGAGATTCCGGTGCACGGCATGGCTCACATTACCGGTGGCGGCATCGTTGAGAACCTGCCGCGTGTGATGCCTGATTTTACCAGCGCTCTCATAAACTCTGATGCGTGGGTCAGGCCTGCAATTTTTGATTGGCTGCAACTGAAAGGTAACATTGCACCCAGAGAGATGCTGCGCACATTTAACTGCGGTATCGGCATGATTGTCTGTGTAGCGGCCGGCAATGCAGCTCGCGCGCTGGAGATACTGCAACCAATGACACTCGGTGCTGTGGTGATTGGCAGCATCAAAATCAGCGAGAAGCAAACTCCTGATGTCATTGTGACAGGCAAACTGGCATGACCTCAGGGACGACAACACATCCCGCTTGCCGGGTTGTTGTGCTGATCTCTGGTAACGGCAGCAATCTGCAGGCGCTGCTCGATTACCCGGATAAAAACTATCAGATCTGCCGCGTCGTCAGTAACCGGGCAGATGCCTTCGGTCTGCAGCGTGCACGTAATGCCGGCATTGGTACTGATGTACTCGATCATAAAGAATTCACCACTCGCGAGACTTTTGATGACGAGTTAATGCGCATAATCGACTCCCATCAACCTGACCTGGTTGTGCTGGCAGGGTTTATGCGTATCCTCAGTTCAGGTTTTGTGCAGCATTACTCTGGCAGACTGTTGAACATTCACCCCTCCTTGTTGCCTATGTACAAGGGGACAAACACCCACCAACGTGTACTGGAAGCAGGCGATCGCTTCCATGGGGTCAGTGTACATTTTGTGACGGAGGAATTGGACGGCGGTCCGGTCGTGGCGCAAGCAACGATAGCTGTGCTCAGCAATGATGACAAAGACTCACTAGCACAGCGTGTTGCTACACAAGAGCACAGGTTATACCCTGAGGTGGTATCGTGGTTTGCAGCCGGCAGGCTTCGAATCCTCCATGGCGCCGCTTGCCTTGACCAAGTCGTTTTGTCTGCTCAGGGAGTGCAAGTCAACATCAACGGGACACATGCTCATGCCCACATCAAAAAGCCAAGCCAATAGCCGATCTCGCGGGTTGCTATTTAGTATTCTGATTGTGCTGTCCACACTGTTTTGGGCTGTTACGGCAGCATTCGCCGCCGATCAACCAATGGCGCCTTTGCCATATGCCGCAAGTTATGAAGCGCGCGCCATGGGCATGCGTACTTCTGCTTATCGCACGCTGGAATTGGCCGACAACAATCGCTTCCGCCTCAATCATGGGCTGTCAGTCACTGCCCTGGGCGCCAATCTGATCACAGTTAATGAGAGCACGGAATTTGTCTGGCAGGCCCAAGGTGCTGTGCCGTTGCAGTATCACTATCAACAAAGCGGCGTTCGCCGGCGTGATGAGCAGGTTGCATTTGACTGGCAAGAGTTAACTGCCGCGATGAATCGAGATGGTCGCGAACAAACCCAGACACTTGAATCCGGCATGCAGGACAATCTCAGTTTTTCAGCACAAATGAGTTCTGATCTCCTCAATCAACCCGACCTCAGAACAACCGACACTCTTTTGACTTATCAGATTCTTGATGCGCGACGTCTGGAATATCACGAGTACCGGGTGGCCGGAGAGGAACGCATCAGCACCGCTGCAGGCGAACTGGATACCCTAAAACTGGAACGTGTGCGTGACAGCGACAGCGGCAGATCAACGGTGATCTGGCTGTCAACGCAGCATCAGTTCATCCTTGCAAAGCTTCTGCAGGTGGAAAGCAACAGTTCAGAAATGGAACTGACGTTGGAGAGTATCGAATGGACTGGCAGCGGAAGTACCCCGTAAGCATTTAGCCGTGTTGATATGGTTTTTCTCAATGCCACATAAAAACCTTCGTTATGTCGCAGATCGCAGGATTAAGCACTGAAACCATTGAGTGTCTTGCCGGGCTTGGCTAGAATCGGGCTAAACAAATAAGGAGAAGAAGCTATGTTCAGTAGACCCTCATTCACCACTAACATGACCCTGCTAGGCCTGGGCTTGGCAGCCTCTGCTGTCATTTCTTTCAGTGCCCTGGCTCAGGACGATTACACCGTGCCACGCACCTGGGATGGCGTGCCTGACCTGCAGGGTGTCTGGCGTAATGCCACGGTAACTCCGCTTGAACGTCCTGAAGAACTGGGCACTCAAAGAGCCTATACACGAGAGGAAGCAGCCGCACTCGAGCGCGCCGCCCAGCAGGAAGTAGAAGAAGATAACGAACCTCTGGATCCGAACCGACCGCCGCCGCCTGCAACAGCACTGCCACCGGTTGGTAACTACGATCTGTTCTGGACTGATCGTGGCATGTTTCTGCCCACCATCAATGGCGAATACCGCACCTCCATCATTATTGAACCTGAAAACGGTCGCTTCCCGGCTTACAATCCGGAGTTCCTGGCAAAACGCGCGGAAGAACGAGCCAACGGTCCTGATCCCTTTGATGGCCCCGAAGGTCGCGGCGTCGGCGAACGCTGTCTGTTGTCCTTTGGCTCACACTCCGGCCCTCCCATGTTGCCTGTGATGTACAACAGCCACTATGAGATATTCCAGTCTCCAGGTTATGTCGTGATTCTGGCAGAGATGGTGCACGACGCACGAATTATCAAAATTGTGGACGATCACGCAGCCACCGCTGCAGTCATGGAAAAGTGGATGGGGGATTCTATCGGCCGTTGGGAAGGCGACACCTTGGTCGTCGAAACACGTCACTTTAATCCAGACCAGAACTACCGTGGCGCATCTGAGAATCTGACTGTCATTGAGAAATTCAGACGAGATAACGAGCACAAGATCATTTACAGCTTCACTGTTGAAGATCCTAGCGTGTTTGAATCGAGTTTCACGGGTGAACTGGCACTGACCTCATTTGACGAGCCGATTTACGAATACGCCTGCCACGAAGGAAACTACGCACTGGCTGGCACGTTGGCAGGGGCCAGACTGGCAGAGGAAGAAGCTCGTCAGGCAGCTGCCGCGCAACAGTAAAATCCTGTCCAAAGAAAAAGGGATGATCGTTATGATCATCCCTTTTTTTTGTCCTGCTTTTTTGCGCTACGGTGCTGGGGCAATTCCAATCTGACAGATCGCTATCAATCGATTTGTTACTCAGCTTCAACGTGAACGCATAACCTGACTAAGGATCTTGTACCAAAGTCTTTTCAAGCAGATCCTTCAGGCGCGGCAGATCAGCCGGCACATCAACATCCCAACGCAGTGGCAGCTCCTGCCATGTGATACCTGAGGCCAATAGCTTGGTGCGGGTCTGCTGCAACACCCTTTCGCTTCCCCACTCTATGTCCAAGAATACCTGTTGGGGCACGGTATGGCTGACACCCAACAAAACATATCCGCCATCCTCTGCAGGGCCCAAAATCACGCTGGCGCCCGCCTTCAGCCGCTTAATCGCATCCAGCAGATAATCTGTATCCAGCGACACACAATCAGCACCCACCACCAAAACATAGGGTGCTCGTTGCAACGCCTGATTCAAGGCAAAACTCATGCGTTCGCCCAGATCGTCACCTTGCTGCACAAACATCTGATCAAGCGCGCACAAACGGCTAAACCAGCCTTCTTTACCGGACTCCGACATCCATAACTCGATGGGCCAGCGTGCTCTCTCGCTGATACGTTGCCAGGTCAGCTGAATCAATTTTTTATGCAGCGCCAGAGCTCCTTCAGAACCCAGCTCGGAAATAAAGCGCGTTTTGACCCGCCCGGCAACTGGTGCCTTGGCAAAAAACAACACTCGCACGTCTGAAAAAAACTGTTGCTCGCTCATCCGGATGACCTGTCACCGGCGTCTTTGTGCTGGTAGTAGCGCCGGTGCAAACGTTCAGGATCAACGCCCATCACATAGGCCAGTCTCAGCCACCACATCAACACAACTGTGCGCACTATGCCGTGCTTTTCCCAGCGCCTGCTGGAACTGCTTACCCGTTCTCGCAGGCAAAGTGGTCGTCCAGTCTGAACACACAAATCCTTGGATAAGCGCACATCTTCCATTAACGGGATGTCCGCAAACCCGCCAACTTTCTCAAAAATATCCCGACTCACAAACATTGCCTGATCGCCTGTTGCAATGCCGGTGAGGCGTGATCGCAGATTCATCATTGTCTCAATGACACGGAACGCTGGATGATTTCCGCTCAGACGCACATCAAATCGCCCCCATGTGTACCCGCTCCCAGCCGTCAGCGGCTGTAACAAAAACTGTGGAGACATCGTAGGCAGCAAGGTATCAATATGCAGAAACATCAATACCTCTCCCCTGGCAATCCGAGCGCCTGAATTCATTTGCCGCGCGCGGCCAGCCGTTGTTGTCATCAGATGATCAACCAGACCCGTGCACGTTGTAATGCTGTCATCGCTGCTGCCGCCATCAACAACAATGACCTCGTGACCTTCACGCCGCCAATGCTGCAATAACGGCAGATTAGCTTTGAGGGCTGCGGACTCATTGAGGACCGGGATAATGATGCTGAGAGTATTCACCGGCAAAGCGTACCTTCCGGACCATCCACTGTAAACTCCAAAAATTAGTAGCCACAAGGCTGGCACAAGTGAATTTAAAGGAGGATAATTCGCCGCCATTGTCGCCAGCAGATCAAAAGTCTCGCATTACGCAACAAAGTGGCCCCGATGCCGTTCTCTTTACGAAAGACAGCGCGTAGTACCCATTTAAGACACTCATGAATTCTGAAAATTTTTATATCGTAGCCACAGATCCTGACACACCGACCTTACAGGTGAATATTTCCGGCCCGTATTTGACTCAGAAAGCTGCCCAAGCTGATATGCAGGCAGCAATCGACGAAGCAGCCGAACTCGATCCTTGTGCACGAACCTATCATTACAGCATCTGCAAACTGGCATGCCATAAACCTGGTGTGATTCAGCACATGGCCTGTCACGCAGCGCGCTGATCCGGAACCGCAGAAATCCTGCCTCGCAACCATTAAGTTTTCACTGCTATAATCGCGCCCGCTACCAAATCGCCAGACCCAACACCATTATGCTCCGGTGGCACAGCTGGATAGCGCGGTCCCCTCCTAAGGGACAGGTCGCAGGTTCGAATCCTGCCCGGGGCACCAATTCAGTAGTTTAGAACCTCCAGTACGTTCCGATAAAGCCGAAAAATCCCCGTTTTTACTGGGCTAAACGCTCAACAATGTCCAGTAATGCCTTGCACCATCCGACAGTAGTAGTAACATCCTTAGCTACACAGGCCATCAGGCTGCGAGGAATGTTACTATGCCGCGTGTTACTAAGCCCCTGACAGACACCCAGATCAAGCAAGCCAAGGCCAAACCAGCAGAGTATTCCTTGTCTGATGGCAGTGGTTTAGCACTCCGAGTAAAGCCTAGCGGAACCAAAAGCTGGCTATTCAATTACTACGTGCCGTTTACTAAGAAGCGAACCAATATCAGTTTGGGAATCTATCCTGATGTATCGCTTATCAAGGCTCGCAAAGAAAGGCAGGTCTATAGAAGCCTGCTTGCCGATGATATTGATCCTGCGGATTATCGAAAAGAGCAAGAAGCCGGCAGTGCGCTAGCTCATACCACTACCCTAGAAGTCGTTTACCGGCAATGGCTAACGACCAAGCAAGATAAGTCAGCCTCCTACCTCCACAGGCTCACCAAGGCGCTAGAACTCCATATCCTGCCCGCCCTTGGCGACACCCCGATACACAAGATCAACGCGCCAGACACAATTGAAATCTTGCAGCCCATTGCAGAGCGGCAGGCACTTGAGACAGTCCGCAAGTTGAGCAGATGGCTCAATGAAGTCATGACATTTGCAGTAAACACTGGCCTTGTTCACTCCAACCCGCTTTCTGGCATAAGCAAGGCGTTTAAGGCTCCCAAGGTCGAAAATCGCCCAACCATCAAACCGGAGGAACTGCCTGATTTCCTGAAAACACTAAATAGCGCCCAAGTAACATTAACTACTCGATGCCTGATTGAGTGGCTACTTCATACAATGGTTAGACCGGGAGAGGGAGCCGGGGCAAAGTGGGATGAAATCAACGCCAAAACTAAGCAATGGGTTATCCCTGCCGAGCGCATGAAGCAGA